>CAMPAR010000009.1 GCA_946632055.1 uncultured Lachnospiraceae bacterium | reverse complement strand
CAATCGGAACCTGTCCCCGAGGACGAAAAACCATACCGAAGGAGGTAATTATGGCAGCACGTGTGATCTTTGACCCGGAAGGGTTTAAAAACATCGTGGAAAACGGCGAAAAGACAGGCTTTTCTTTCCGCTGGAAATCTCAGTATTACAGAGGCATCACGCTCTCGATCGTGCATGATATCAAGGTCACGATCGACGGAGAGGAGATTCCCCGTGAAGATATCAGTATGACCGTGAACGGTGAGACCTTTACACTGAATGAAATGTCGACCGTCATTGATTCCGACTACCGCTGGGAATTCGGCGAGTATGCAGCAGTGAATGTGAAGAAGGCCGGAGGCCTTGAGCCCGGCGAACACAAGCTTGTTGCAGTGCAGCACATTGCGCCGTCCTATATGCCTTTCCCGTGGATCACGGAATGTAAGACGGACTTTACGATTTGAGAAGGAGGGCGAGAAAGATGAGTTACGATATCAGAAGAAGTATTTCTTTTTACAGCTATCAGGACGAATACTACGCAGGAATTCTCGATCTGGAGGGCTGTCTTCGTGAGTGCTCGAAGACCGGCGCGACCGGCGTCGAGCTTCTCGCGGAGCAGATGATCAAGAAGTTCCCGAAGCCGATCGAGGACGAAGCTTTCCGCGAGAAATGGTTTGCAGACCTCAAAAAGTACAACCTCGAGCCTTCCTGCTACGATGCGTTCCTGGAGAACCGCATCTTCCAGAACCGTACGCTTTCTGTCGGGGAGCAGGTCAATATGATGAAGCGGGATCTCAGACTCGCGTCCCTTCTCGGCTTCCCGGTCATCCGTACCCTCGTTTCTACTCCGATGCCTGTTATCGAGGGCTCTTTGGAGTATGCGGAACAGGTCGGCGTGAAGATCGGCCTTGAAGTCCATGCGCCTTTCTCACTGAATTCGAGCTGGGCGGAAGGTTATCTTTCGATGATCCGCCGCACGGGCACGAAGTTCTTCGGCTTTATTCCGGACATGGGCATCTTCTGCAAAAACCTTCCGGACGTTGTCCGCGACAAGGCACGCCGCATGGGCGCGACAGAAGAAGGTCTGAAGATCGTAGACGACTGCTACCTGAAGCGTGTTTCCGACGGCTTCGTCAAGATCAAATATGATCTCGACCTCGGAAAGGCGAACTTCGAGTACCGTATGGCAAACGGCATGAAGGAAATGATGGAGGCCATCGGCAAGCTTGGGCCGAACCCCGGAAACGAGTGGTACGCCAACAATTCCTTCACCTATTCCTGGTCGGATCCGCAGGACATCATCGACAATATCGAGTACATTTTCCACACCCATGCGAAGTTCTACGACGTACATGAAGACCTTGTCGAGACCGCAGTTGCGCTTCCCGAGGTCATCGAAGCTTTCAAGAAGGCCGGCTATCACGGCTTCTTAAGCTCCGAGTACGAAGGCGGCGAGCATAACCGCGACATCGGCGTCGACTCGATCACGCAGGTTGCGCGTCATCAGGAAGCCATGAGAAGGCTGATTGAGGGCTGATCATTGCCTGGTTAAGCCCGTCCGGGATGACAGATTTCATTCCGGGCGGGTTTGATTGTCGCGGCGCCTGTGTACGCGCTGACGCCTGTCGGCCAGTTCAAGGATTTTGTCGACCGCTTCAGCTGCCGGCATGACATCTCCGCGATTCCGTGGGTCCTCGATGGCAGAAGGACCGGAAAATATCCCGGAAACGCAGATGACTATCCGATCGAGCGCCTGAGAAAGCGCTATGTTTCCTACATGCACGAAAGATAAACAGGAGGTGATTACAGTATGTATCCCAGAAAACTGACCCGCTCCATCATTTCCAATCCGGATTACCCCGTGGTGGAGACGAAAAGCGGAAAATTGAGGGGATTATGGGAAGAAGGTGTGTTCATCTTCAGGGGAATTCAGTACGCAGAGCAGAAACGTTTCCATATGCCTCAGCCGGTTGAATCGTGGGAGGGAACGAAGGAAGCGATTATATACGGCCCTGTATGTAAGGAAATACATACGGCCATTGCCCATGATGAATACAATGTTCCGCACTATCATTATATCCAGGATGAAGATTGTCTCTATCTAAATATCTGGACAAAACATATTGACCGGGAAAGCAGAAAACCCGTCATGGTCTGGATCCACGGCGGCGGTTTCGCAACCGGTTCCTCCATTGAACTTTACGCGTACGACGGTATGGAGCTCTGTGAATTCGGGGATGTGGTTGTGGTTTCATTAAATCACCGCCTCAACTGCATCGGCTATCTTGATCTCTCTGATTTCGGGGACGAATACCGTTATACCGGAAATCTGGGACAGGCGGATCTTGTCGCCGGGCTTCAGTGGATTCATGATAATATCGAGGCTTTCGGCGGAGATCCAGGAAATGTTACCATCATGGGACAGTCCGGCGGAGGGGCCAAGGTTAACGCGCTCCTACAGACACCGGCCGCAGACGGCCTCTTCCATAAAGCGGTTATTCAGTCGGGACTTTTCAGCGGGTCGAAAGACCTGCTGCCGGAAGACTCGAAGGCGCTTGGAAGAGCGGTCGTAGAGGAGTTGGGCCTTACCGCGGAGACGATCCGTGAAATTGAGACAATCCCCTACTATAAGCTCGCGAGGGCCGCCCTGAAAGCTTCTGAAAACTTCGGAGGCGGCATGGTGTGGGCGCCGGTCAGGGATATGGACTACTATTATGGCTCCGGGCTTCTCAATCCCTTCCGTGAAGAGACGAAAAATATCCCTGTTCTCGCAGGCTCTGTGCTTGGAGAATTTGATCAGAATTACAACCATGTTTTTGCTGCAGGATCCAAAAATGATTGGGATGAGAATCTGGTGTCGGAACTGTTTGTAAAGCGTTTCGGTACGGCGGCGGATGCCGTAAAGGCAGCGCAGAAGAAGGCTTATCCTCAGGCGAAGCTTGTGGATGCGCTTTTCACCAACAAGGCAGTCCGTACCGCACACCGGGATTACTGCAGAAAGCGTGCCGCTGAAGGCTGTGCTCCCGCATATAACTGGCTTTTCAATCTGGAGTGTCCGCTGAATTCGGGAACCATTCCGTGGCATAATGCGGAAGAAGCCTATATGTTCCATAACGCGAGATACCTGGAGGCATCCTATATTCCCGGGGTATCGGAGGAACTGCAGGATATCATGACCGGGGCGTGGGTTTCTTTCGCTTATACGGGCGATCCGAACCATATCGGGATGAAAAGCTGGGATGCGGTTACGGAGGACAATGGCGCCTGCATGATTTTTGATCGTGTAACCCGTCAGGAATATCATCATGACGACGAACTGATGGCGGCGCTTCCGGATCGGCCGATCATGGAAGACAATGCGAGAGAGCCTGAAACCACATTTGGCGGCGGCCCAAGGCAGAGTCTGTAAGGAGGTGTCGGAAAATGTATATGAAGCAGCTGAACAGCCAGGTGGTATGCACATATGATGACCCTGTAGCTGAGACAAAATATGGGAAACTCCGGGGATTGAAGATTGATTCAACCTATATCTTCAGAGGCATCCGGTATGCAAAAGCCAGACGTTTTCACATGCCGGAAGAAGTGGAACCCTGGGAAGGAATCCGGGAAGCATTCCAGTTCGGCTTTGTATGCCATGAGCTGAATACACCGATTCCTCATGACCAGTTTACGGTGCCGCATTTCTTCTATCCTCAGAATGAGCACTGTCAGTATCTGAATGTATGGACGCAGTCTCTTGATAAAACCGCCCAAAAACCGGTTATGGTATGGCTTCACGGCG
Organism: uncultured Lachnospiraceae bacterium; assembly: GCA_946632055.1. GTDB lineage: Bacteria > Bacillota > Clostridia > Lachnospirales > Lachnospiraceae > UBA1267. The sequence goes on along the minus strand of CAMPAR010000009.1, from coordinate 37,944 downwards.
GCGGATGGTTTTCGGGATCCTCTGTGGAGCTTCTTTCCTATGACGGAGAAAATCTTTCCGCGACACAGGACGTCGTGGTCGTTTCCGTGAATCACCGTCTGAATGTACTTGGATATCTGGATCTCTCTCCCTATGGCGAAGAATACCGGAATTCTGCAAATGCGGGTCTCGCAGACCTCGTTATGGCGCTTCGATGGGTAAAGGAAAATATCGCGAATTTTGGCGGAGATCCGGAGAATGTCACGATTTTCGGACAGTCCGGCGGCGGCGGAAAAGTCGTTGCGCTGATGCAGACGCCGGAGGCGGACGGTCTGTACCATAGGGCTGTTATTGAATCCGGCGGACCGAACGGCGAAGGCGGAAGAGAGGCCGTGAAGAAGCGCAGAGCAGTCAATCAGAAGGCCGCTGCGCTCATTCTGAAGTATCTCCACATTCCGGAATCGGAGGCGTCACAGATTGAAACTGTGGACTGGTATGATCTTGCGCAGGCGACGATGAATGCGGTCTACACGCTTTCCGAAGAAGGAGAGCGGGTCGGATGGGCGCCGATTCCGGACGGCAGGTATTATCTCGGACATCCGCTGGACTTCGGCTGGCGTCCGGAAAGTCTGAAGGTTCCGATGCTCGTAGGCTCGGTTCTCGGCGAATTCTCTGGTAATTTCAACCGAAAAATCGGAGACGGCATTAAGAATAAATGGGATGAGGAAACACTTGAAGAGCACCTTCACGACTTCTTCGGCGACAGGAAAGACGAAATGAAGCAGCTCTTTCACGAAGCCTATCCGGAGCGGAATCCTGCTGATGTGCTCTTCCTTGACACCGGACTTCGGCGCGGCTGCCTGAATTTCTCCAGAGAACGCGCAAAGGCCGGTGGACATACCTGGAACTGGATGTTCAATCTGGAATCTCCGTTCAACTACGGAACGGTCGCCTGGCACAACGCCGAGGAATGCTATGTATTCCACAATGCGGAGTATATTGAGGCACAGTATATTCCGGGTGTTTCGGAACGTCTGCAGGATCAGATGTCCGGCGCTTGGGGCGAGTTCGCAAGAAGCGGCGATCCGAACTTTGAGCTGATTCCGGATTGGCCGGAGGTTTCTGCGGATTCAGTTCCGACTATGCGTTTTGATACCGTTACAGATGTCAGGACGGACTATGACCGGGAACTCATGGAGAAGTATCCGGATCCCCCAAGGGGCGGCTTCCCCGGATCCGGGAAAATGTATGCCATCTTCGGCGTAAAGCCGGAGGAATAATCAGATAATCACAGAAAACCCTGCCCCTGCCCCCTTCTGACATCGTTCAGGAGGGGGCTTATATAATTTCAGTAAATGAAATTATATACGGATTCTGAGGAGAACTGAGGCGGAGAGTTATGTTATAATGATATCAAGATATATCCTGGAGGTTTACAAGTGGAACAATATAAAATTCTTACCCTGAATCCCGGCTCGACCTCGACGAAAATCGCCCTTTTTGTCGGCGGGAAGAAGGTGTTCTCAGAAAATGTCAGTCACGACGCGGCGGTTCTTTCCGAGTTTAAGGATCAGGAGTCGCAGCTTCCCTACCGTCTGCAGACAATCGAGGAGGCGCTGCAGAAAAACGGAGCGGATCTTACGGGGCTTTCGGCCTGCGTCGGCCGCGGCGGCGGGCTGCTTGCGATGGAGGGCGGCGTGTATGAAGTGACGGACCTCGTCCTTTCGCACTCCCTGCATTCTGCAAACGGCGTCATTCATCCGGCAGGTCTCGGACCGAGCCTTGCGAAGCATTTTGCGGATCAGTATGGGGTCCCGGCCTTTGCGGTCAATCCGCCGGATGTTGACGAGCTGCAGGATGTCGCGCGGCTTACGGGCATCAAAGGCGTTTATCGGAACGTCCATCTCCATGCGCTGAATTTGAAGGAAACCGCGATCCGTCATGCTTCGTCCATCGGAAAACGCTATGAAGACTGCAATTTCATCGTCTGCCATATCGGGGGCGGTGTTTCGGTTTCCGCGCATCAGAAGGGCCGGATGATCGACGGTTATGACATTGTCGGCGGCGAAGGCCCGATGGCGCCGACCCGCTGCGGCGCGGTTCCGATCGCCGAATTCATTGAGTATTCGGAAGGGAAGAGCGCGAAGGAGCTTCGGGCGCTGACGACGAAGTCCGGCGGCTTTGTGAGCCATCTCGGAACGTCGGACGCGCTGGAAGTGCAGAAGATGATCGCAGACGGCGATGAATACGCGAAGCTTGTATGGGAAGCTTTCATCTACCAGATCGAGAAGGGCATCGGTGCGATGGCAGCGGTTCTTCACGGCAGGGTGGACGGCATTCTTCTCGGCGGCGGGATTGTCCACAATCAGGAGCTCGTCGAAAAGATCCGGGAATGCTGCGGCTTTATCGCAGAGGTCTCCGCTTACCCCGGTGAATTCGAGATGGAAGCGATGTGTTCAGGCGCGGAACGGGTCTTAAGCGGCGAAGAGACGCCGAAGGTCTATACCGGCGTAAAGGTATTTAACGGCTTTGACAGATAAAAACATGAGTAAAACACAGAAATTCAAAATCATCATTGCGATCGTCATGATCTCTTTCCTGCAGGGACTGCAGCACAGCGTCACGCCGGTCCTTGGGGCGATCGCAGATACCTATCCCGCGGTTCCGACGAGCTTCGTACAGATGCTGGTCTCGGGCCCGGGGCTTCTTGCAATGGTCGTGGCGCTGATATCAGGCGTACTCGTCACGAAAATCAGCAAGAAAAAACTGTTGCTGTTTGCCGCGGCTATCGGTGTACTGACAGGCTTCCTGCCGCTTCTTTTCGACAGCTTCTGGCTTCTTTTTGTCTGCCGTATGATTTACGGTATGACGCTCGGCCTTGCGATGTGTCTGAATACGGCCGTTGTCGCGGAATTTTTCGAGGGCGACGAACGCGTGCAGGTCATGGGCATCCAGGGCGCTTCTGTCGGCGCGGGCATGATGCTGGTGAATCTGGGGGCGGGAATGCTCGGGGCAGGAAATTTCCGGAACGCCTCATGGATCAATCTGATCGCTGTTCTGGCCTTTGTCCTGCTGCTTCTTTTCCTTCCCGACACCGGGAAAGCGCAATCGGACCGCAGGGAAAAGATCCGTCTGAACCGCGACGTCTATATCATGGCGGGCATCGGATTTTTCTTCTTCATGTTCCTGATCACCTTTACAACCAATATTTCCATGCACCTTGGGGGAGCTCTTGCAGGATCCAGCCGTGTTTCAGGCATTCTGACGGCCGCTTTCTCGATCATCCAGATTTTTATGGGAATTGTTCTCGGGGGCGTGACAAAAGCGCTGAAAAGGTTTACAATGGCAGCGGCACTTTTTTCTTTCACGATCGGCGCACTTCTTCTTGTGCTGTTTCCGTCAGCGTTTGCCTGGCTTCTTATCGGCGCGCTTTTCTGCGGAATCTGTCAGGGCATCATGATGCCGAGCAGTATGGTGGAGGTCGCGAATGCCGTGAATCCTGTATCGCAGACGATGGCGTCGGCTGTTTTTTCCTGCGGCGTGAATCTCGGCTCCTTCCTCTCGCCTGTTTTTATGAATGCAGCTGCGAATGCCGTGACAGGAGAAGCGACGACGGGACATGTTTACCTGATTTCCGCCGTCGGAATGGCCCTTCTTGCCGCTTTTTCGGTGCTTTACCAGCTGAAGCTGAAAAGAGGACTGAAATAAGCATTTCCGCCGGCGCTGCCGTCCGGATGTGAAAGAAAAGCTGCCGCTAAATTCCAAAAAGCGGAGAATTGCAGATGCAGAAGACGATTATTTTTGACATGGACGGAACTCTGGTCGACACCGAGAAATATTACCGGAAATACTGGCCGATGGCGCTTCGGGAATTCGGATATGAGATGACGGATGAACAGGCGCTTTCAATGCGCTCGCTTGGGCGGCCGTTTGCGGTGGAACGCCTGAAGGCGTGGTTCGGCGAAGAGATTGATTACTGGGCGGTGCGCGAAAGGCGCAAGGCGCTGATGGAGGCGGAAATCCGGGAAAAGGGCCTGGAACTGCGCCCGGGCTGTATGGAGCTTCTGTCATGGCTTAGGGAAAACGGATGGACGACGGCGATTGCAACCGCGACGGATGAAGAGCGCGCGCGGGACTATCTGAAGCGGATCGGCCTTCAGGATTCCTTCAGCAGGGTGATTTCGGCCACGATGGTGAAGCAGGGAAAGCCCGCACCGGACATCTATCTTTATACCTGCGAAGTCCTCGGCGTAAAGCCGCAGGACGTATACGCGGTCGAGGATTCCCCGAACGGTATTCTTTCCGCCTCCCGTGCCGGCTGCCGGGTCATCATGGTGCCGGATCAGACGCCGTCTGACGAAGAACTGAGCGCGCGCATCTGGCGGGAGGTTCCGACGCTTTCCGATATCATCGGACTTCTGGAAACCAGCTGAAAAAGCTTTACTTTCCGCGGGTTTTGTGTCATACTTGCCGTATGACAGGCTCGATCGGAAAAGAAGCTGAATCAGTAAACTATAACGAAATTATAAAGGAGAAACAAAATGAAGCTTGGATTTATCACTTCGATCCTTGATGGCTGGAGCTACGAGGAAATGATGGACGTCGCGCACGAGATGGGCTTTCAGTGCGCGGAGATCGCCTGCTGGCCGGGCGGCGGCGAGTCAGAGAGAAGATACGCGGGCGTCTGCCACATCGACTGCGAGCGCGTGCTTGCCGACGACGAATACGCGAAGCACGTCCTTGACTACGCGAAGAAGAGCGGCATCGAGATTTCGTCTCTCGCATTCTATCCGAACAACCTCGATCCGGACCTTGAAAAACGCGCGGCGAACAACGAGCACCTGAAGAACGTGATCAGGGCCTCCGCAAAGCTCGGTGTCGGGATGGTAACGACCTTCATCGGCCGTGACCAGAACCTCTGCCTGGAAGACAACCTTGCGATCGTGAAAGAGGTCTGGACGCCGATCCTCGATCTTGCGAAGGAGCTTGGCGTGAAGGTGGCGATCGAAAACTGCCCGATGCTCTTCGGACGCGATCAGTGGCCGGGCGGACAGAACATCATGACGACGCCCTCCAACTGGCGGAAAATCTTCGAACTGCTGCCCTATGACAACTTCGGCATCAACTATGATCCCTCGCATTTCGTCTGGCAGATGATCGACTATGTAAAACCGCTGTACGAGTTCAAGGATAAGATTTTCCACGTCCACTACAAGGATATCAAGGTGTACGAGGATAAGCTGAACGACGTTGGCATTATGGCCTATCCGCTGGATTTCATGGCGCCGAAGCTTCCGGGTCTCGGCGACGTGGACTGGGGCAAATATGTCTCCGCGCTGACGGATATCGGCTACGACGGGTACACCTGCATCGAGGTGGAGGACCGCGCCTTTGAGAGCTCGAAGGAGAAGGTTCTGGATTCCCTGAGGCTCAGCAAGAAATACATGGAACAGTTTGTCATCTGATATCAGGGTCAAAAGCCTTCTTCCACGACAAGCTTGCTTGTCAGTGGGAGAAAGGCTTAGTGACCCGCCCCACATGGAGCACGAAGCGGGGATTTATCCCCGCGAGACGCTGGAACCGTCGAAATCTCTGATTTCGTCCCGGTTCCGCGTGCTGTGCAGTGCAGAATGTGGGAGGAGCGCGGGAGCACGAAGTGCGGAGCGCTCCGGATATCATACTTTGACTCTGATATGAACGAATGAAGGAATTAACACAGGAGAACCGGAAACAGCCGCCGAAAATTGAGGTTCGGGGCGCCCGGGTTCATAATCTGAAAAATATTGATGTCGACATTCCCTTAAACCGGATCGTCGGCATTGCCGGGGTTTCGGGCTCCGGCAAATCTTCCCTGGCCCTTGGCGTACTGTACGCCGAGGGCTCGCGGCGTTATCTGGAGTCTCTGTCGACCTACACAAGGCGGCGGATGACGCAGGCCGCAAGAGCCGATGTTGATGAGATCCGCTATGTGCCGGCAGCGCTCGCGCTTCATCAGCGCCCCGGGATCGGCGGGATTCGCTCGACCTTCGGAACAGGAACGGAGCTCCTCAACAGTCTCCGCCTGATGTTCTCCCGGCTTGCGTCCCATCGCTGTCCGAATGGTCACTATCTGGAGCCTTCTCTTTCCGTTGCGGCCGGGCTTGAAATGGTCTGTCCGCAGTGCGGGGAGCATTTCTATGCGCCGGGCGCGGAGGAGCTTGCATTCAACAGCCAGGGCGCCTGCAAAACCTGCGGCGGAACAGGCGTTGTGCGCACCGTCGACCGCAGCACCCTGGTGCCGGACGAGTCGCTTTCGATCGATGAGGGGGCTGTCGCGCCGTGGAACAGCCTGATGTGGTCTCTCATGACCGACGTCTGCCGTGCGATGGGCGTACGGACGGACGTGCCCTTCCGGGAGCTTTCGGAAAAGGAAAAAGAGATCGTCTACGACGGCCCGATGGAAAAAAAGCATATCTTCTATAAGGCTAAAAAAGTAGACACGATGAGCGCCGGGGAGATGGATTTCACCTATTACAGCGCGACGGCGACCGTGCTGAACGCGCTCGCAAAGGTGAAGGACGAGAAGGGCATGAAGCGTGTCGAGAAGTTCCTTAAGGAGGACGTCTGTCCGGACTGCGGGGGGACCAGACTCTCGGAGGCCGCCCGCGCGCCGAAGATCCTCGGAATCGGTCTTGACGAAGTCTGCCGGATGACCTTATCGGAAGTTCTCCGGTGGGTCCGGAAGGTTCCGGACTCTCTCCCGGAGCCGATGCGGAAAATGGCGGAAAGCATCTGCGAATCCTTTGAGACGCCCGCAAAGCGGCTCATGGATCTCGGACTGTCGTATCTGGCGCTTAACCGCGCTTCATCAACGCTTTCGACCGGCGAGCGGCAAAGGATGCAGCTCGCGCGGGCCGTCAGGAACCGCACGACGGGCGTCCTCTATGTGCTTGACGAGCCGTCGATCGGACTCCATCCCGCGAATATCCGGGGCCTTACGGACGTCATGCACGATCTCGTGTCGGACGGAAACTCGGTGCTTCTGGTCGACCACGACACGCAGATTCTGAAGGAATCGGACTGGATTGTCGAGATGGGACCCGGCGCGGGTTCCGATGGCGGGACAGTGATCGCGGAGGGAAGCGTGACGGAAATATCCAAAAATCCCGATTCCCGGATCGGCGCCTTTCTCGGGGAAAGAGAGAGCGCCGCGGAAAGCGCGAAGATCCCGAAGGAGCGGCTCTTTGAACAGGGCAGCATCCGCCTTGAAACCGCCGCGATCCACACGGTGAAGCCGCTTTCTGTACGCATTCCGAAGGGAAGACTGATCGCGGTGACCGGCGTTTCCGGCTCCGGAAAGACAACGACGGTGCTGGAAAGCCTGGTGCCCGGCCTTGCGGCGCTCATAGAGGGAAGGAAGCTTCCGGAGCATGTGATCTCTGCGGAGGCGCCGGGAATCGAACACGTCAAGCTGATTGACGCGACGCCGATCGGCATCAATGTCCGCTCCACCGTCGCAACCTATGCGAATGTCCACGACGAGCTGAGAAAGATTTTCGCGCGCTCGCAGGACGCGAAGGCAAGGAGCCGGAAGGCGGGCGACTTTTCCTACAATACCGGGGATTTAAGATGCCCGGTCTGCGACGGGACGGGTTCGATCAGTCTCGATGTGCAGTTCCTGCCGGATGTCGAGATCCCCTGCCCGGAGTGCCGCGGATCCCGCTACGCGAAGGAAGCTTATACCATCCGGATACGGAATAAGCAGGGCGAGACGCGCTCTCTCCCGGAGCTGATGGCCATGGACGTGCATTCGGCGGCGAAATTCTGCCGCGATATGAAGACGGTCTGTCCGCGGCTTGAGGTGCTTCAGAGCCTCGGGCTTGGATATCTCACGCTCGGAGAACAGACGCCCAGCCTCTCCGGCGGGGAAGCCCAGCGCCTGAAGCTTGCGAGCGAGATGGGAAGGCTGCAGCAGGATTCCGTCTTTGTTTTTGACGAGCCGACCATCGGCCTGCATCCGCTGGATGTCAGGACGCTGCTTTCCGTGTTCCGGACGCTCATCGGAAACGGCGCGACGGTCATCGTGATCGAGCACGATCTGGACGTCATCCGCAGCGCGGACTACGTGATAGACATGGGTCCGGGCGGCGGCGAGGAGGGCGGCAGGATCGTCTTCTCGGGAACGCCGGAGGATATGAGAAGTTCAGCGGAAAGTGAAACGGGGAAGTATCTCTGAGTGGAATAAAGAACATGAAACACTTTATAAAATATTTACTATGGAGGTAACACATGAGTATCCCGAAGGTTGAAGTACGAAACGGTCAGAAGGTTCTTCTTGTCGATGACAGACCCTTCTATCTCCTGTCCGGAGAGCTGCATAACTCGAGTTCCTCGACGCTCGAATATATGGAGCCGATCTGGGACAAAATGCAGGCGCTGCATCTGAACAGCCTGCTTTTCCCTGTGACCTGGCAGCAGGTGGAGCCGGTGGAAGGAGAGTTCCATTTTGAACTCGTGGACGGGCTCATCGAGCAGGCGAAGGCCCACGGTATGAAGTTCGGCATTCTCTGGTTCGGTAGCTGGAAGAACGCGGCCTGTTCCTACGCGCCGGACTGGGTGAAGACGGATCTGGAACGTTTCCCGCGGGCGGAAGTCGTGAAAGGAAAATCTTTCAATGAAGTACCGTTTAAACTGTTTAAGATGCGCTATACGACGCTTTCCGCTTTCGCGGAAGAGACAGCCAGGATGGATGCCCGGGCATTTGCGAAGCTGTGCGCCCACTTAAAAGAATATGACACGGATCACACGGTCATCCTGATCCAGGTCGAAAATGAGACCGGAATCCTCGGCGCCTCGCGCGATCACAGCGATCTCGCGGACGCGGCTTTCCGTGAGAAAGTTCCGCAGGAGCTTATCCAGGGGCTGCTGGAGCGTAAGGACGGGCTCGTGGAGGACGTGAAGGAAGCTCTTGAAAAATGCCAGGACGGCACCTGGGAGGAAGTTTTCGGCAGTGCGGCGGACGAGATGCTGATGGCCTATTACACGGCGAAGCACATCGAGACGGTGGCGGCGGCCGGGAAAGCCGAGTATCCGCTTCCGATGTATGCGAACTGCTGGCTCGTTCAGGGCGGAAAGCCCGGCGATTATCCCTCAGGCGGCCCGGTGTACCGTGTGATGGAGGTATACCAGACCGTTGCGAAGTCTCTCGACTGGGTTGCGCCGGATATCTACATCCCGCAGTTCATTGATACCTGCGAAAAATATACGAAACAGGGCAACCCCTTATTTATTCCCGAGATCGCGCTGCAGTTCCGGGCGACTTCCCGCCTGATGTATGCGATCGGCCATCATCATGCGCTCTGCTTCGCGCCGTTCGGCATTGAGGATATCGGCAATCTCGCGGACACCTCGCTCGGGGCTCTTGTCGGGATGGATACCAGCGATCCTGCGCTGAAGAATCCGCTTCTTTTCGACGTTTACGCGCGCGCGAACGAGCTTCTTCAGGGCCTCATGCCTGTCCTGACATCTCTTTACGGCACGGAGAACCTGAATGCGCTCATCGAGGAGAAGGAAGAGGAACGGACGATGACCTTCGGTAAGATCTCGATCAGCGCGGCCTTTGGATTCGGAACCATGAGCATGACGGGAGCCGGCGCGCTGATTGCCGCGAAGACGGCGGAGAATGAATTCTATCTGCTCGGCTACGGCTGCCTTCCCGAGTTCGAATCTCTGGATTCCGAGAATCCTTTCATCGAGTTCCTTTCCATTGAGGAAGGCGAATTCGTGAACGGCGAGTGGGTGATGCACCGCCTTTTAAACGGAGACGAGGAGCATATTCACTTCGGCACCGCGCCTTCGCTTCTTCGGATCCGCACCCATCAGTTTTCATAAGGCTTCCGGCCGGGGTTTATTCCCCGGCCGTTTTCTTGGCGCCCGCAATGAGGAAAATCGACGTACGCCGGCGTACGAAGATTGACGAATGCGTACAATCCGGCCCTGTCCCCGTTGCACCATTATGCTTTTGGTCTTGCTTTTCTTTAAAAAGCAGGATATACTGGTGTCAAAAGAAATTCGAACGAACCATAAAGAGGGAGGACAGAATTTTATGGCAAAGCTGCTGGACAATCAGATTTTCAGGCTCGGCTTCGGTCTGATGCGGCTTCCGAGACTTTCTGACGGTACGATCGACGTGCCGCAGGTGTCTCAGATGGTGGACCGCTTCATCGAAGCGGGCGGCACCTATTTTGACACGGCCTTCGTCTATGAGGGCTCGGAGGAAGCGACGAGGAAGGCGCTTGTCGAGCGCTATCCGAGAGAGAGTTATACGCTGGCGACCAAGCTGAACGCGGCGATGTTCGCGAAGGACGAGGAGAGCGCAAAGTCGGAGTTCAGGATCAGCCTTGAACGGACGGGCGCCGGATATTTCGATTTCTATCTCCTGCACGCCCTGCAGCGGAGCAACGTGGATCTCTATGAGAACTACCATCTCTGGGATTACGTGAAGGAGCTGAAGGAACAAGGCCTCATCAAACATTATGGCTTCTCCTTCCACGCGGATCCGGAGCTTCTCGAGGAGCTTCTTGCGAAACACCCGGATGTTGAATTCGTACAGTTGCAGTTAAACTATGCGGACTGGGAAAATCCCGGCGTAAGCGCCAGGAAAAACTGGGAAATCTGTAAGGCACACGGGATCCCTGTCACGGTCATGGAGCCCGTGAAGGGCGGCATCCTTGCGGATCCGATCGACGAAGTCAAGGCGATTTTCGATGCGGAGAAGAACGGCCTGTCGTATTCGAGCTGGGCGGTCCGCTTCGCGGCAAGCCTGGACAATATCCTCGTGGTCTTAAGCGGCATGAGCTCGCTTTCACAGATGGAGGACAACTTAAGCTACATGAAGGACTTCAGGCCGCTTGACGCGCATGAGCTTGAAGTCATCAAACTGGCGCAGGACGCCTTTGACCGGGATCAGTCGATCCCCTGCACGGCCTGCCATTACTGTACAAAGGGCTGTCCGATGAATATTCCGATCCCGGAGATCTTTACGGTGGAGAACCGCAAGAAGGGAAGCCCGGAATTCAGGACAATCCGCGAATATACCATTGTGACACAGGGCAAGGGAAAGGCCTCGGACTGCATCGGCTGCGGCCAGTGCGAGTCGGTCTGCCCGCAGCATCTGCCGATTATCAGTCTCCTGGAAGACTGCAGAAAACTGGAGGGATGAGACATGAAAGTATTTGTGACAGGCGGAACAGGAAATATCGGCCAGAACATTACGCTGGAGCTTCTTTCGCGCGGACATGAGGTCGTCCTTTACACGAGGACGCCCGACCGGATCCCGGCCTACAAGGAGATGCCCGGCGTCACAGTGGTGCAGGGCGACATCCTGGAGCACGAGAAGATGGGGAAGGCGATGGAAGGCTGCGACGCCGTCGTTCACATCGCGCTCGGCTGGGGCAATACCCCGGTTGAAATGTTGGAAAACGACACCCGCGTGACCTGCTATCTGATGCAGAAGGCGGAAGAGCTTGGCATCGGGAAGCTGATCTACACAAGCTCCACGGCGGCCATGGGCAATCTCGTGGACGGAATGGATGAGACGGCTTATCTGATTCCGACGGATCTCTACGGCTCGACCAAGGCTTCGACCGAGAAGTTCCTGCTCGGCTTCGAGCAGTTCTACGGCGGCCAGGGCGTGTATGCGGACAAGGTTAAGCTGAAACGGAACGTCATCCGTCCGGGCTATACCTTCTCGAATCCGCGCGTCCCGGGCGGCGCCTCCGAGTCCGACACCCGTTTCCAGGAGATCTGCCTTTCCCTGCTTCGGAATGAGCCGCTGGAATTTGACGACACGAACGGCACCCAGTTCATCTCCGGAAAGCAGATCGCGCTTCTGTACGCGGACCTTCTGGAGAGCGATCTGAACAAGGAAATTTTCCTCGGGCTCGGTACGACCTTCACCTCCTGGGGCGAGATCGCGAAGATCGCGAAGGAAATGATTCCGGAGTCGACCTCGGTGATCACGATCCGCGAAACCGGAGAGAAGCCGGCTTACTACAATGTCCATAAAATGAAGGAGGTCTTCGGTCTCGAATTCGACGCGACGGAGGACCTGAAGGAGCACATCGCCTGGAATGTGGAGCGCGCGCGGAAGATTGCCGCGGGCGAAGAGATTGTCAACGTCTACCACGTCTGGTAAAGTGGGAAGAAGAACTTGACAAATCCGCGAAATCGGTTATACTTAAGAGTGCGTCGAAGAAAAAGGCGCACTCTTTTATTTTTCAAAGCGTTGATGGGGACAGTAGCGGAGAAGGAGTCACGAAAGCGAAGGGCGGACGGTGGAAGCGCCCCGGTGAAGCTCTCCTGTCGAAAACCACCCCGGAGCGGCTTTAATACAGCCCGCGTGCTGCCGCGTGAGAGCAGGTTTGAATGAAGGCGGAAGCGATACAGGCTTTCGTAAATAAGGGTGGAACCGCGTGAATGTCACGCCCCTTGCAAAGGATCAGCGTCCTTTTCAGGGGGCGTGTTTATTTGGAGGAAATAATATGAAGATCACACTCAAAGACGGCTCGGTGAAGGAATACCAGGAGCCGAAATCCATCATTGAAATCGCTTCCGATCTTTCGGAAGGGCTCGCGCGCGTCGCCTGCGCGGGGCTGGTAAACGGCGAAGTCATGGACCTTCGCACCGTCCTTTCCGGGGACGCCGAGCTCCAGATCCTGACCGCCGCGGATCACAAGGGGGGCCTCTCGACCCTCCGTCACAGCGCGTCCCACGTCATGGCGCAGGCCATCAAGCGCCTGTATCCTTCGGCGAAGCTCGCGATCGGTCCGTCCATCGACAACGGATTCTATTATGACATCGACTTCGAGGAGCCGATCACGGCGGAAGACCTTCCGAAGATCGAGGACGAGATGAAAAAGATCGTGAAGGAAGCCCTTCCGATCGAGCGTTTTGAGCTCCCCCGCGCCGAAGCGATCGCCCTGATGCAGGAAAAGGAAGAACCCTACAAGGTCGAACTGATCGAGGATCTGCCGGAAGGCGAAACCATCAGCTTCTATAAGCAGGGCGAATTTACCGATCTCTGCGCGGGCCCGCACCTCATGAATACGAAGGCGGTCGGAAAGGCCTACAAGCTCATGAACATCGCCGGCGCGTACTGGCGCGGCTCCGAGAAGAACAAGATGCTCACGAGAATCTACGCGACCGCGTTCGGAAAGAAGGAAGAGTTGGAGCAGTATCTGACCATGCTGGAGGAAGCGAAGAAGCGCGACCACCGCAAGCTCGGAAAGGAACTCGACCTCTTCATGCTCTCCGATTACGGCCCGGGCATGCCCTTCTTCCTTCCTCACGGCATTATTCTGAAGAACGCCCTGATGGATCACTGGCGCAAGGTGCATAAGAAGGCCGGTTATGTGGAGATTTCGACGCCGATCATCTTAAACCGCGTGCTCTGGGAGACCTCCGGCCACTGGGAGCATTATCATGACGACATGTTCACCCTCTCGACGGAGGACGGCGAGTTCGCAATCAAGCCGATGAACTGTCCGGGAAGCATCCTCGTCTACCAGAACGAGCCGCGTTCCTACCGGGATCTGCCGCTGCGTCTTGCCGAGCCCGGCATCGTGCACCGCAATGAGAAATCCGGCCAGCTGCACGGCCTGATGCGCGTCCGCTGCTTCACGCAGGACGATGCGCACACCTATATTACCCAGGGCCAGATCAAGGACGAGGTCCGCAGAATCGTCGAAATCATTGACAATATGTATAAGCTCTTCGGCTTCAAGTACGGCGTGGAGCTTTCGACGCGCCCCGAGGATTCGATGGGAACCGACGAAGAGTGGGCAGCGGCGGAGAACGGCCTGAAGGAAGCGCTCGAGGCGCTGAATCTTCCCTACACCATCAACGAAGGAGACGGCGCCTTCTACGGCCCGAAGATCGACTTCCATCTGGTGGACTGCCTTGGCCGCGAATGGCAGTGCGCGACGATTCAGCTCGACTTCCAGCTGCCGCAGCGCTTTGAACTGGAGTACATGGGCGAGGACGGAAAGAAGCATCGTCCGATCATGATCCACCGCGTGGTCTTCGGTTCGATCGAGCGCTTCATCGGCATCCTGACCGAGCACTTCGCAGGCGCCTTCCCGACCTGGCTCGCGCCGGTGCAGGTCAAGGTGCTGCCGATCTCCGACAAGTACGAAGACTATGCGAAGAAGGTCGAGGAAGTGCTGGACGAGGCGGGCATCCGTGTAGAAACCGACCTGCGCTCCGAAAAGATCGGCTATAAGATCCGTGAGGCGCAGATGAAGAAAGTGCCATACATGCTCGTGGTCGGTCAGAAGGAAGAAGAGGCCGGGCTCGTGTCCGTGCGTTCCCGCGTGAACGGCGACGAAGGACAGAAGACGCTTGACGCCTTCCTTCAGGACATTCAGGAGGAAATCCGCACCAAGGCGATTTCCGAGAAGAAGACCGAGGAATAAAGCACTCTGAATGAAGAATCAGCCAGTGGGGCGTCCCGCCTCTGCCCAAAAAACGGCAGGGCGGGGCGCTTCTTTCTAATCTTCCGGACAATGTGATCTTGTATTAAAAATAAAAGTATTTGTATCTTGCAGAAATCTGTGCTATAATGTTTGACAAGTGTGTGCAGGGGGCGTACTATGGACTTACAGAACATCGGCGGATACGCGACAATCGACGAATTTGTTGAAGCGAAAATACAGAAGCTGGAGCAGTCGGAGCGCTCCTTCAAGGCGATTTTTCCGCTGATGTTTTCGGAAAGCGGGAATATCATCTACGAACGCAGCACCGGCTACCGGATTCAGAAAATCAGCTACGGAGAGTGCCGGGAGAATATCGAGCGGAAAACCGTGACGCTTGAGCGCCTTCTGGAAGGCATTCCGGCGCGGTCCGTGATCGCCGTCTACATGGAGAATTCCATCGAGTGGATCGAGATGTTCTGGGCGATTCTCCGCGCGGGACACAGCCCCTTCTTCCTGAACATGCGTCTCGATGAGCGGACGCTTCAGGAGGCGATGCGCTCCGCCGGCGCGAAGGCGGTCATTTCCGACGGGAAGCGCTTTGAGCTTCCGACGATCCTGGTGCGGGACATCGTGCCGGCCGCGGCGGATGAAGCAAAGGTCCGGGACGAGGCCGCGGCCAACGAGCCTTACGGAGATGCGATCTACGTGATGTCCTCCGGCACCTCGGAGCATGTGAAGATCTGTGCCTACACCGGGGAGGAATTCTCCGAAATCATCCGGAACGCGCGGGAAATCGTCAAGGACTGCGCGCTCATGAAAAAGCATTACGAAGGCGAACTGAAGCAGCTCTGCTTCCTGCCTTTCTATCATATTTTCGGACTGGTGGCCGTCTATACCTGGTTCGCCTTCTTCTCGAGGACCTTCGTGGAGCTTCGGGACATGGCGCCGGAAACGATCGTGAATACGATCAAGCGCCACAAGGTGACTCATATTTTTGCCGTGCCGCTGTTCTGGGACAAGGTCTATCAGCAGGCCCTCGGCACGATCAAGAAGCGCGGCGACGATACCTTCAAAAAGTTTGAACGGGGCCTTGCGATCACCGACAAGCTTTCGGGGATGGAGAAGCTTTCAAGACTCTTCAGCAAAAAGGCCTTTAAGGAAGTGCGGGAAAACCTCTTCGGCGAAAGCATTTCCTTCATGATTTCCGGCGGCGGAGCGATCCGGCCGGAGGTTCTTCGCTTCTTCAACGGGATCGGCTACCATCTTTCAAACGGCTACGGCATGACGGAAATCGGCATCACGTCGGTGGAGCAGACTGACAGCCCGAAGACGCTGAATTCGGGCTCGGTCGGGAAGCCCTTAAGATCCATCCGCTATCGGTTGAACGAGGAGGGCGAGCTTCTGGTTGCCGGCGAAAGCCTCGCGCATTTTGTCATTGTCGACGGGAAGCGTATCGACCGCCCCGAGTGGTTCAACACGCATGACCTTTCGAGAGAGCAGGACGGAAATTACTATATTCTCGGAAGAAAGGACGATCTGGTCGTCGGGCCTTCCGGGGAAAACCTGAATCCGAACCTTCTTGAGCCGAAGCTGCAGGTTCCCGGCGTGCGGGAAATCTGCCTGCTCGGCGTGAAGGAAAAGGAGAGCGTCGTGCCGACGCTGATCCTCTCCGTGAACCGCTTCAGTCCGCCGGAAAAGCTGCTTGAAATCCGCAAGGACGTGATCCGGCGGCTGGAGGAGCTGAAGCTTTCCTCCGAGATCCGGCAGATCGTGTTTACCGGCGACGAGCTCATGAAGGGCGACGAATTCAAGCTGAACCGGCTCCGGCTGCAGCGGGATCTGAAGTCCGGCGCGCTGCCGCTTCTCGATCCGGAGAACGCAGGCGAAGAAAAGTCGCCGGAGGACGAGCTGTTCCTAAGGGTTCGCGCGGCCTTCGCGGCGGCGGTGCAGAAGAGTCCGGAGGAGGTGCCGTTTACGGCGGATTTCTTCCTCGATCTCGGCGGTACGAGCCTCGACTATTTCGCGATGGTTTCGGAGCTTCAGAAGGAATTCGGGACCGACTTCCCCGCACAGGGCGAGCGGAGCCTGAATACGCTGAAGGAAATATATGATTTTATCAAGGCGGGACTGTAAGCATGTTCTGGATTCATTTCTGGAATTGGTTTGTTAAAATAACCGGCTGGCCGGCGCAGCTTGTCTGCTTCCGGACGAAAATCCACTATGAGGACAAAAAGAAACAGGGCAGAAGCATCCACGGGCCGGCGATCATCATCTCCAATCATACCTCGGTTTTCGACTATGTGGTGATGCTGTTCACCTTTCCTGGCCGGACGGTGCGGGTGCAGATGGCGGAGCTTCTCTTCGAGAAGAAGCCGCTCGGTCTCCTGTTAAAGCTCCTCGGCGGCATCCGGGTCGACAGGAACAGCCATGATTTCGGCTTTGTCGAGAAAAGCTGCGAAATTCTGGAAAAGGGCGGCGTTGTCGGAATTTTCCCGGAAAGCCGGATTCCGCGGCCGGGCGAGGCGCGCCCCCTGGAGTTCAAGACTTCAGCGGCTTTTACGGCGCTCCGGGCCGGCGTTCCGGTGATCCCGATTGCGGTGAACGGCTCCTATTTCCGTAAAAAACGATCGGAAATGATCATCGGGACTCCGATGGATGTCACAGAGTTCACTTTGGAGGACGCTTCGGACCGCGAAAACATCCGGCGCGTAAATGACGCCATGAGGGCGCGGATCCGGGAACTCACAGAGAAGCTTGAGGAAGCAGAGAATGAATAAGAAGAGCGGTTTTTTGAAATTCATACATAAGTTCGTCTTCTGGTTCGTCAAGATCACGGCAGCGCCGGCGATGCTCCTGTTCCGGCCGAAGGTGCTGTATCCGGACGGAAAGAAGTATAAAATCCGGGGCGGAGCGCTCCTGATTTCGAATCATATCACGAGCTTCGACCCGCTCTACATGCAGTTTGTGATCTGGCACAGGAACCACCACTTCATCTGCGCAAAGGAATTCTATGACAAGCCCGCCCGCGCCTTTCTGTTCGACTGCTTCCAGTGCATTCCGGTCGACCGGGACAACACCGGGATCGGAACGATGCGGGAGATTGCCTCCCACCTGAAGGCGGGAGAGCTGGTCTGCATGTTCCCCGAGGGGCATGTGAATCTGGCGGAAGGAGGAGACCCGGAGCTTCAGGAATTCAAGTCCGGCATGGTGCTGATCGCCCTCATGGGCGGCGCGCCGATCATTCCCATGGTGATGAAGAGAAGGAAGACGATCCTGAGCCGCCTGGAGGCGGCCGTCGGAGAGCCGGTGGACGTCGCCTCCTTCTACGGGAAGCGCCCGACCGTGGCGGAAATCGAGGAAATTACGAAAATGCTTCAGGAAAAAACCAGGGAGCTTCGGGAAGCGCTCGAAGCATGAGAGGAATCATATGGCAAGAGAAGAAATCATTGAACGACTGAAGGAAATCCTCCTTGCGGAGGACGACCGCAAGAAGGAACTGATTGAGAACTGTACGGAAGAGATGAGCCTGACGGAAGACCTCGGCTTCAATTCCGTCGCGCTGCTTTACATGGTCATTGATATCGAGGAAAGCTTCAATATCCGCTTTGAAAACGTCGGAATCAGCGATTTTGAGACGCTCGGGCAGGTTGTGGACTATATCGAGGGACAGCTTCAATGAAATGGTCGCCGGAGGAGCTGAAGCCGGGCGATATGATCCGCGCGAAGGTCGGCTCCGTCTATCATTACGGAATTTTTGTGTCGGAGGATGAGGTGATCGCCTTTGGCTATCCGCCTGTGAATCTCGCCGCCGTGCGGGATGAGGAGGTGCGGGTCGTATCGACGGATATCGATACCTTTGCGGCCGGCGCCTTTGTCGAGCGCGGCGTCATGGACGGCGCTGAAAGCCGGAAAGCCCGGTCTTCCGAAGAGATCATCCGGAGCGCCAGAGAAAGGCTCGGAGAAGGCGGCTACAGTCTCCTGCACAATAACTGCGAGCATTTCGCGAACGAGTGCGTCTTCGGCGTGAAAAAAAGCGCTCAGGAGGACAAAGCGCGGGAAAGATGGAATAAAAGGCCGCAGTTCTCCGTGTTTGTGACGGAAATCCCGGAGGATCTGGAGCCGCAGAAGGTCTACCCCCCGCAGCGGAGCCGCGAACAGTTTTTCTCGAAAAACACCGCTGTCCGGCGGCAGCGCTACGCGGTCTGGAAGCTTCTGGAAACCGCGGTGGACCGGTCCTTTGGCTACGATTTCAACCGCCTGAATTTTAAGAAGAGCCGGGACGGCAAATGGACAGCGGACGGCTTCGAATTCTCCCTTTCCCATACGGATGGCGCGGCGGCTGTCGTCGTATCGAATGAAGCCTGCGGCGTGGACATCGAGAATATCCGGGAGCGCGAGCATTATTACGCCTCCTCGCCGGAAAAGCTTCAGCGCCTGATGAAGAGGATTATGACAGAAAAGGAAGCGGACGGTCAGTGCGAAAAGACACCCTCCGTCATGGATTTCCTGGTGCTCTGGACCCGGAAGGAGAGCATTTTCAAGGCTTATGACGCGAAGCGTTTCATCCCGGATCAGGTGGAAACGTCGGATTATCCGGTAAAAACCTTCCGGATTCAGCCGCTTCCGGATTTCCTGATTTCGGGCTCCGGCACGCAGTGTCCGCTCCTCAGCGTTTACCTGGTGAAGGACGGAAAGTGCCGGAAGATTACGGCGGAAGAGATTCTTCCCGCCGAGGAGGCCGGGGCATGAAGATTGTCTTCTGGATTCTCGGCGGCCTCGTGCTTCTGTATCTGAATTTTGCCGTCATTCCGACGCTGATCGCTTTCTTCTGCACCTATAAGGGCCTGTCCGGGGAAGATCTCGACCGGACGAACGAAGGGGATCTGTCGAATTCGCAGTATGTGCCGTATCTGCCGCGCATCAGGGCGGGCATCGAGTGGTACCGGCGCATCACACCGGAGATGACGACGGTACATACTGAGTCTTATGACGGACTGAAGCTTGCCGGGCACTATTATGACGTGGGACACCGGAAGACGGCGATCTTTTTTCACGGCTACCATACGACGATCCCGAATAATTTCGGCGTCGTTTCGCAGGACCTTCTAGCGCTGGGCTTCAACCTTCTCTTTGTCGACCAGCGCGGCTTTGGGGAAAGCGAAGGAAAAGCCTGTTGCTTCGGCCTGAAGGAACAGTACGACGTCCTTTCCTGGTGCGAGTATACGGACCGGGAGCTTCACGCGGAGGAAATCCTTGTCTTCGGCGTCTCGATGGGCGGCGCGACGGTCGCCTACAGTTCGGACAAAATCGTGAATCCGAAGGTGAAGGCGCTGGTCGACGACTGCGGCTTTACCTGCGTGCACGACCTGCAGGTACTGACGGGGAAACGGCGGCGTGTGCCGGTGTGGCTGATGATGCCGCTCGTGCGCGTCTTCGCGAAGCTTTTCCACGGAATTGACATTACCTACTCGACGGAAAAAGCGCTGAAAAACGCAAAAAGACCGATGCTTTTCATCCACGGGACGGAGGACATCGCGGTGCCCTTTTCCTGGGGACAGAAGAATATCGATGCCTGCGGCTCCGAAAAGGAGACCCTGATCGTCGAAAACGCCGGACACGCGGTTGCCTATATCGCTTCCGGCGATGAAGGAAAAGATAAACTGAAACAGTTTGTCATAAAATACTTTAATGCAGAGTGAAAGGAGTATGTGCATGAAAGAGTATGTGATTATGGCGGATTCGACCTGTGACCTGACAAAGGAGTATCGGGAAAAGTACGGCATTACGGTGCTGGCCGGCCATGTGAATACGCCGGACGGCAAGGAGTATGATGTCATGCCGGACTGGGACGAGAATTTCACCCAGCAGAGCTTTTATTCGGCGCTGAAAAAGAATCCCGCGGGCTTCCAGACCGCTCCGCCGAGTGTCGGCGAATGCGCGGCCGCGATGGAAGAAGCAGTCAAGGCCGGGAAGGGTGTCATTATGCTGACAATTTCCTCCGGCATGAGCGGCGCCTTCAGCTTTGCGAATAACGGTGCGAAGATGGTCAAGGAAAAATATCCGGATGCCGAGATCGCGCTTGTGGACTCGCTTCGTTTCGGCCCCGGCTTCGGCCTGATGTGCTGCTACGCCGGCATGCTGCAGAAGGAAGGAAAGAGTATGGAGGAGGTCGTTGCCTGGCTCGAGGAGAACAAGAACCGCTTCCATCAGGCCGGGTGGCTCGACGACCTGTCCTTCGTCGCTAAGAAGGGCCGTCTGACTCACGCCAAGGCTTTCTTCGGCACGCTCGCAGGCGTCAAGCCGATCGGCGAATTCGACTATAACGGCATGACGACCGTTCTCGCGAAGGCGGCCGGCGCGAAGGCGGCGTACGCGGCGCTCCTTGTCTATATCGAGAAAACCGGCGAAAATCTTGAGGATCAGGTGATCTTCATCGCTCAGACCGACCGCATGAAGCAGGCGGAAATGTATAAGCAGATGCTGATCGACAAATTCCATCCGAAGGCGGTGGAAATCGTTGACGTGCACATTTCCTGCGGCGTCAACGTCGGACCCGGCCTGATGGCTGCCTACTATATGGGCCGTCCGATTACGCACGGTCTCGAGGAAGAAAAGGCAATTCTGGAGGCGGCGCTGAACAAGAAATAAGCCGAGAGGAAAGACCATGAAAAAACTTACAAAACGCCCGCAGATGTTCCTCTACGCCATCTCAGGCATGGGCGTCAATATGCTGAACCTGATGATGGGTTCCTATATCTGCAGCGCTATGCTGGTCGGGGGCTTCGGAGAGGCGGCGATTCCCTACCAGACCTATACGGGGCATGACCTCGTGATCGCGGCGGTCTGGGGGACATTCATCGTGATAGCGAGGATCATCGACGGCATCATCGATGTGCCGATGGCCTCCTTCACGGACCGCCTGAAGACCCGCTTCGGCCGTCGGCGCCCGGCGCTTCTTATGGGCCTCCTGCCGATGATCGCGTCCTACCTGCTCTTTCTGGTGATTCCGGACCGGAGCGGCGCAAGCTTCCTGAATACGGTCTACTATGGCGTCCTTCTCTGTGTCTTCTACAGCTTCTACACGCTGACAATGGTCACCTACTACGCGACCTTCACGGAGATTGTCGACAATGTGCAGGACCGGAATTTCCTCGGAAACGTCAAGTCGGTCTGTGATATCATCTATTTCATTCTGGGCTATGTTGCGGTCCGGATGCTCCTGAACGGACTGAACATCCGCCTCGTCGCGCTCATCGTTCTTCCGATGGTGCTGACGATGCTGATTCCGATGTTCATGATCCGGGAGAAATCGACGCTTCCCGAGGATATCGAAAAGCGCCGGGCATCCGGAGAGGAAACGGAAGAGGAGGAGCCCCTGCAGGCGGTCGGACTCGTGAAATCGCTTACAGCCACCTTAAAGAACCGGACCTTTGTGATCTGGATGGTGGTGTATTCGATGATGACCTTCGGCGTACAGCTTTTCTTAGGCGGCATCAATGAGTACTTCAGCTATGTCGGCATGAGCATGATCTATGTGATGATGTCCGCCTTCGCGCCGGTGCCTTTTACGCTGCTTATTTACAACTACCTGATGAAGAAGTACGGCTTCGGCTTCTCCTTCCGCTACACGCTTCTCGTGTTTGCGCTCGGCATGTTCTCGATGTTCGGCGTATCCTTCCTTTCGGCGGGCACGCTGAAGACGGTTCTCTCGATCGCAGCGGGACTTGTTTCCTCCTTCGCGATCGGCTCGCTCTTCTCGGTGGCCTATTCGGTGCCGGCGGAGCTCGCGGCCGAGGAAGAGAGACGGACCGGCATTTCCAATTCCGCGATGTATTTCGCGGTGCAGGGACTGTTCTCCGGCGTTGCGACCGCGATCGGCACGGGCGTCGTCTTAACGGCACTGAAAGGTACGGAAGAGCAGCAGTCCGGCGGTATTTTCTTTATGACACTGATCGCGGGAGGGGCGATGATTATCGGCTTCCTGCTGACCTATTTCCTGCCGCGCTCCATCATGAAGATGGGCCGGGAGAAGTAAACCGGGCGAGGGCGCGAAAAAAGCGCTCCGCTCAATCTTAAAGGGTAAAAGAGATTCCATGAAAATCAGAAGAATTAACGGCACCGATTTTGAAAAGATGCTGAAAAACGGTCACGCAAACCTCAAAATGCATGAGGACGAGGTCAACAAGCTGAACGTATTCCCGGTGCCGGACGGCGATACGGGCACGAATATGCGCCTCACGCTCGAGCACGGCATCCGCTCGGCGAAATCCGATCCGAAGATCGGCGTGTACTTAAAGGGCCTCAGCGACGGCATGCTGCTCGGGGCGCGCGGCAATTCGGGCGTCATCCTTTCGCAGCTGTTCCGCGGGATCTTCCTCGCGCTTTCCAGAGGCAGCGCCATCAATACCGCGGACTTGAGGAACGCGATGACCCGGGGCTACCGGGAGGCGTATTCGGCCGTGCTGAAGCCGGTCGAGGGGACGATCCTGACCGTCAGCCGCGAGGGCGTCGAGAATATCCGCCCGCAGATTACGCGCCAGACCTCGATCGACAACTTCTTAAGCATGTACGCTGCGGAGATGCGTAAAAGCCTCCTGAACACGCCGGAGCTTCTGCCGGTCTTAAAGGAAGCCGGCGTCGTGGACAGCGGCGCGCTCGGCTATATCCTGATCGTCGAGGGCATGCTGAAATACCTCTACGGCGAGGAGCTGGAGTACACGCCCGCGCTTTCCCATGACGAAGAGGAGCTGCCGGTCGATAACGTCGACGAATCGCTCTTCAACGAGAACAGCGTCTTCGAGGATGGCTACTGCCTGACCTTCCTCCTGCAGCTCATGAAGGGGGCGCAGTACAATCAGAAGTTCAAGCTGAACCAGTTTATCGACGACCTCTCGGCGCTCGGAAATTCAATCGTCGCCGTTCAGAACGACAGCCGCGTCAAGGTGCACGTGCATTCGCTGAAACCCCACCGGATCATCCGGGCCGCGCAGGAATACGGCGAATTCATCAGCATGAAGATCGACAACATGCAGATCCAGCACAACGAACACGACACGGTCGTCGTGAAGAAAACAGAGCACAAGCCGATCTCGATCGTCGCCGTGACGAACGGCGCCGGGATGAAGAAGACCTTTACGGACCTCGGCTGCGACTGCGTGCTGGAGGGCGGCGCGACGATGAATACCTCAAGCCGCGAATTCCTTGAGGCCTTCAAAAAGCTTGACTGCGACCGCATCGTCGTCCTGCCGAATAATAAGAACATCCGCCTCGCCGCGGAGCAGGCGACGAAACTCTACGAGGGCGTACCGGTGACGGTGCTTCCGACGGTCAGTACCGTACAGGGCTATTATACGATCGCCATGGATATGCCGGATTCCTCCGATATCGAGGCCCGGATCCAGTCGATGGAGAACGGCATGAACGCACTGCAGACGGTGGCGGTCACCCGCGCGACGCGCGATTATCAGGCGAACGGCGTGTCCTGCCGGGAGGGCGAAGTGATCGGCCTTCTGAACGGGGAGGTCGTGACGGCCGGCGGGAATTTCCCGGACGCGATCATGGAGGCCATGCAGCAGATTGACGGAATCGACGAGAAGGAAAACGTGATGATCTTCGTCGGATGCGACGTGGAAGGGGATCTGAGGGACGAGATCGAGAGCCGCATTACGGAGCTGTGTCCGTTCGCGGACGTCACCTTTATGGACGGCGGCCAGCCGGTCTATTCCTGGCTCCTCGGAATCAGCTGATGCTATTGTTACGGAGGAATTTATGGGCGGAATGCCGCTGTGGCTTTTTATCGTTTTAATGGTGCTTGCGGCTGTCGTGGTCTTCTTTCTGCTGCCGACGCTCGTCATCGCGAACGGTATTTATATCGTGACGCTGACGCGTTTCAGCAAGAAGAAATGGACCCGCGGACCTTCGATGGACGAGCCGATCTACATGGAAATGTTCCGGCAGGGACAGGTGTGGAGAGAGGAGCATCTGGACGCCAAGAAGGACGTCCACATCGTGAATGAGGGGCTGAATCTGTACGGCGAATACTATGACTTCGGTCATAAAAGGGCCGCTCTGATCCTGCCGGGGCGCATGGAAACCTGCCTCTACGGCTGCTATTTTGCGGAGCCTTACCGCGCCGCGGGCTACAACGTGCTGACCTATGACAACCGGGCGCACGGACTCTCGGACGGACATTTCAACTCGCTCGGCTATAAGGAATACCGGGACGTGCTCGCCTGGTGCCGGATGCTGCATGACAGCTACGGCATCGAGGAAATCGTCCTGCACGGAATCTGCATCGGCTCGTCCTGCGCGCTCTTCGCGATCACGGCGCCCGAATGCCCGGACTATGTGAAATGCATGGTGGCGGACGGCATGTATACGCGCTTCTACGACACCTTCATTACCCACATGAAGGAGCTCGGGCACAAATCGGAATTCCCCGTGCCGCAGGAGCACGCGATGCTGCTTCGGATCTTTTCCGGCGCCAATGTCGTCACGGATGGCCCCTTTAAGAGAATCCGTGACCTGAAGAAGCCGATCCTGTTCATTCACAGCAGGGAAGACATCTTCTCGATTCCGGAGAAGACCGTAAAGCTCGCCGAGACCTGCACCGCGCCGAAGCGTTTCGTCTGGTTCGAGCACGGCTATCACTCGAAGCTTCGGATCGTGGACCCGGAGCTCTATGACTCCAGCATCCACTCCTTCCTGACGGAAGTTGCCGGCATGGAAGAAACTTCGTAAATATCGGTAAACCATCCCGTGAAGGGCCTGATCTTTCGAAGGAGGAAAGGATGGACTGATGCTCCTGAAGTAAATGCCGCTTGACACAGGCTTCGGTTTTGTAGTAGAATAATCAAGGGTTTGCAATGCCGGCCGAAAGACCGCCTGCAGCCCGGGTGATTTATTATTCTATATCAATTTTTTCGCAGGATTGCTGCGAAAAGGAAAGGAAGTATTCTATGTTCTGTCCCAAATGCGGCACTCAGGTGCCTGACGGTGTAAAGTTCTGTCCGACCTGCGGAACTCCGATGCAGGCCGAGGCTCCGGCTCCGCAGCCGGAAGCCCCTGTTTACCGGGAGCCGGTACAGCCTGCTTATCAGGAGCCGGTACAGCAGCCGGCATACCAGGAGCCGGTTCAGCAGCCGGTTTATCAGGAGCCCGTATACAACAATATTTATCAGGAACCGGCTCCCCAGCCCGTGCAGGGCGCGGTGGATGACGGCGGCGCTTCGACCCCGATCCTGATCCTCGGCATTGTCGGCCTCGTGTTTGCCTTTGCACCGTGGCTGGTCAGTATTGTCGGCATTATTGTTTCCGCGATTGCCAGAGGCAAGGCGAAGAATTATGTGGCAAGATACGGTGAGATTCACGGCAAGGCAAAAACCGGTGCGAACCTCGCGAAGGCCGGTCTGATCGTTTCGATCATCATGACGATCATCTGGTTCATCATCGTCATTGTCGTCGCGATCCTCGCAGCCCTCGGAAATGCCGACTGGGGTGATCTGATGTATTAATGGAAATCCTGGAATTT
The DNA here is from genome assembly GCA_946632055.1 of uncultured Lachnospiraceae bacterium. Lineage (GTDB taxonomy): Bacteria > Bacillota > Clostridia > Lachnospirales > Lachnospiraceae > UBA1267. The sequence continues at coordinate 11,982 of CAMPAR010000009.1, read as the reverse complement.
CTTCAAAAACCGGTTGACAACGGAAGACAGTTGTGTTATATTTCTACTGTTGTAAATACGGACAAGAAGAGATTCCTCTCACCTCGAGCGTCCAGCTACGGACTGCGACAAGGTTTCTGATTTTAAATGACAGACATACTGCGTATGTTTTTTCAGAAGGAAGCGGATCTCTTATGTGCGGATCCGCTTCTTTTATGCGTTTCCGCCGGTCCGGACAGACTATTGTTCAGACGCATGGATTTTTATTCAGGAGGTAAGACCATTAGCGAAGTATTGATTAACGAACAGATCAGAGTTCCCGAAGTTCGTGTTATCAGCAGTACCGGTGAGCAGCTCGGCATCATGACCTCGGAGGAAGCCCTTCGCAAGGCCGAAGAGCAGGAGCTGGACCTCATCATGATCGCACCGACAGCGAAGCCGCCCGTTTGCAGAATCGTTGATTATAACAAGTACCGTTACGAGCAGTCGCGCCGCGAGAAGGATGCGAAGAAGAAACAGAAGGTCGTCGAAGTCAAGGAGATCCGTTTCTCGCCGAATATCGATACCAACGATCTGAACACCAAATCCAACAATGCCAGAAAGTTCCTGGAAAAGGGAAACCGCGTCAAGGTGACGCTGCGTTTCCGCGGCCGTGAAATGGCCCATATCAACCAGACGAAAGGCGTGCTCGACGAATTCGCGGAGACCTTAAAGGACATCGCGAATGTGGACAAGCCGGCCAAGATGGAAGGCAGAAACATGAGCATTGTGCTGGCCCCGAAGCCGGCGAAGTGACCACGATCCCCGCACCCGATGACAGATCGGTTTTGACTTTAAGAGAAATGCGTGAGCATTTCGAACGGCGGGTGCAGGAAGAGTAAAAAAAGGAGGAAAGAATCATGCCAAAGGTAAAGACCAAACGCGCTGCTGCGAAGCGCTTCACAAAGACCGGATCCGGCCAGTTAAAGAGAATGAAGGCGTACAAGAGCCACATCCTTACCAAGAAGTCCACGAAGAGAAAGAGAAATCTTCGGAAGTCCACGATCATTGATCCGGCGAACCGCAATATGAAGAAGGTTCTTCCGTACATCTAAAGGAAACGGACAGAAAAGACTGATAGAATTTGGAGGTAATCAAAAATGGCAAGAGTTAAAGGTGGTATGAACGCCAAGAAAAAGCACAACCGCGTGCTGAAGCTGGCGAAGGGATACAGAGGAGCAAGATCAAAACAGTACCGTGCAGCGAAGCAGGCCGTGATGCGTGCGCTGACCAGCGCCTACGCCGGCAGAAAAGAGCGCAAGCGTCAGTTCCGTCAGCTCTGGATCGCGCGTATCAACGCGGCGGCCCGCATGAACGGACTTTCCTATTCGCGCTTCATGTTCGGTCTGAAGCAGGCCGGCATCGAACTGAACCGCAAGGTTCTTTCCGATATGGCTGTGAATGATGCCGAGGGCTTTGCGGCGCTCTGCGAGACCGCGAAGGCGAACCAGTAAACAGAATAAAAAAGACAGAGGCCCTGATTTTCGATAAATCGGGGCCTGTTTTCAAATATACGGGCGGGTAAGATGAAAGACAGTTTGTTTGACACGGAGAAGAGAATCCGCAGGGAAGAACCGAAGGAGACGGCCTCCGACCGGATTTACGAAGCGGTGAAGCGGATTCCGAAGGGAAAGGTCGCGACCTACGGAGATGTGGCGGCGATGGCCGGAAATCCGAAGATGGCACGCGCCGTCGGAAACGCCCTGCATCATAACCCGGACCCGAAGCACATCCCCTGCCACCGGGTGGTGAACGCCGCGGGAAAGCTCTCCGGCGCCTTCGCCTTCGGCGGGACGGACGAGCAGGCAAAACGCCTCCGAAAGGAGGGCGTGGAGGTTCTGGACAATCAGGTGGACCTTGCAAAATACAGGATCGCAAGGTAAGCGTCATAAACGGTCTGGTCCATCAGAATGTCCTTTCTTTTTGCCTGAATGATTATTATGTCTGATTACAAACCGAGGCTCATGGCAATGAGAAGCTGCGCCGCGTAGTACAGCGCGATGAGCGCGCAGCACTTCTTATAGCTCCACTCGGGATTCCACATATTTTCCACAAGAATCGTGTCGCTCGCGGCAAAGAAAACGGCTCCGGTCATGAAAAACAGGGACGGCAGACTGAAACCGGCCGAAATCGCTCGAAAAACGGCCATTACGGCCATCGAAACGACGGAGAGCATATAACATGCCATGAGAACGGAAAAGCGCTTATCGGCCTGAATTCTGCGAAGGAGAAGGACGATGAGAAGCGCAGAGGCCGCGAGGGCTGCCGGAACGGCAGCAAAAAGCAGGCGGGGGCTCCTGCCGAATTCGCCGGTCAGCGCCGCGAGGTAACAGAGATGCCCCACGAAGAAAAATCCGCCGCCGATAAAAAAGAGGCTCATCCGTTCCTTCAGGACATGCCTGAGGCTTAACAGCACATCGCCGATGAAGCCGCAGACGAGTCCGATGAGGATGAGGACCGTGAAGCGCTCTTCGTACCTTCCGCGGGAAGCGAGAAAGCCTAAGGCGACAAAAACCGCGCTCGAGAGCGCCTTAAAGAGCAGGGCTTTCTTCATGTCCTGCCTTTTTTCAAATATCAGGAGAATCACCGGGAACAGGATCCCGGGAAAGAGGAGTACGGGGTACGGAAAATCTTTCATGACAAGAGAACCCTCCGGCTGCCATCACGCGTTTCGCGCCTTCCTTTTTCCGGGAAGGCGACAAGATACAAACTGTTATCTTAGATATAACACAGATCTTCGCAAAAGAAAAGAAGGTTTTTCAAGATGCGGCCGCCGAATTTTGCCGCACGGCGCCGCCGGAAGAATTGATCTTTGAGGATGGCTGTGGTATGATAAAGAAAAATCTGAGGAAAAGGAGGCGGGGAAATGACCGGGTGCAGGAATCTGATGCATAAATACAGGCACGTGACGACAGCCGCGGTTTTCGCAGCCTTTCTTTTCGTGCAGTTTGTCGCGCTTCGCTGTGCCAATCAGGCCGGACGCGGCTTCCTCACGGACGGACAGCAGGAAAAGGTCTATTACCTGATCCAGATTCCCGTGATCTTAGGGTATCTTCTGCAGGCCGCTCTGTCTGGCTTTTTGCACACAAGGCGCGGACATCGGATCCCGGCGTTTACTGCCCTTGCCATGACGGGCATCGGAGCCTTTGTCCTTCTTTTCTGTCCGCCGGGCAGTGCTTTTTATCTCGCGGCCACGGGAATCACGGTATTCCACATCGGCTTCCTTGGCGGCGCGGCCGCGCTTCGCCTGTCTTACGGAAGCGCTTCCCTGCCGCACTTCGGGCTTTCGATCGGCTCCGGCTATGCCGCCGCGCTGATCCTGCAGTATGTCCTGCAGCTTCGATGGACGATCCGCCCGGCGCTTGCCGTGCTGCTTCTTCTTGCGGCCTTCCTGCTTGCGGTCTTTTTCATGGAGGAGGGCTGTCAGGAAAGTGGGGAAAGAGAAGAAGAGCCAGGGACAGGAAAGGGATCACTTCTTATAAAAACCCTGATCCCGGTTGTCGTCATCACGGTTTCCCTGCTCCTCTTTTCCAGCTATTACAACAGCTATATTCATCATCTGCAGATTCTGTCCGCCTACCGCGACTACAATGTGTACAGCTGGCCGCGGCTTCTGATGGTGCCCTTCGCGATCCTTTTCGGCCTGATCAGCGACTTCAGAAAGGGACGTCTTTTACCTCTGTGCACGCTCTGTACGGTGCTGGTGGCTTTCCTGAATACGGCCCTTCTCGGGCGGGAAACCTACTGGCTGAATATGTGCCTGTTCTATGTGGCGCTCGCCGCGGTGGTCTCGTATTACTGGCTGACCTTCCTGCGGCTTGCGGGGGCCGGCGTCCGTCCCGCCCTCGCGGCCAGCTTCGGACGGGTCCTCGACAGCTCGGTCGTGCTGCTCTCCTGGGGGCTCCGGCTTTCCGAACGCTCCGGGACGGCCATTCTCGTGCTGGACGTCGCCGCACTTCTTATTGTTATCGTCGTCATGGCCTTTTCCGGCGCGTTCAATCTGACAGCGAAGGAAGAAGCGAAAGGGAATTCCCCGGAAGGAGACGAAGGCTCACAGGAAGTATCCAGGCCTCCGGACCCCTTCGAAGGCGCACAGGAACGGTACGGGCTTACGCCGGCGGAAACGCGCGTTCTGAAGAAGCTTGTCCTGAGCGACGACAAGCAGGAAGCGATTGCCCTGGAACTGAACATTTCCGTCAGCACCTTACGGCATCATATCACCTCCATCTACCGGAAGACGGGCGTCCAGACCCGGCTCGCGCTGAACAGGCTGATTTTTGATCAGCTTCCCCAATAACAAAAGCCTCCTTTTGCGAAAGTCTTCGTAAAAGGAGGCTTTTTTGAACCGGATGCCGGGAAAAACGGCGGGATAGCAGGAAGATTCTATATCACTTTTTTTAATGATCGCGTAGAATGATATATTGGATAACGGCAATTTCGAAGATGAACCCTGAAAGGGTTTCATCTTCGAAGAGTCATGAAAACAGCGAAAAAGGAGTGATTATGAGAAAAATCTGCAGACGGTCCCTGGCGGTGATTCTGTCTCTCATGTTCCTGCTTTCTTCCTGTGCAAAACCCGAGTACAGTGTCTATCATTTTGAAACCGAAGAATCCGGGAAGACGGCGCAGGAATCGGAGAAGGAGACAGAAGGAAGTACCGAAGCTCCAAAAGACGAGAGCAAAACTCCGGAAAGCGAAACGTCGGAAACGGCTGCCCCGGCACCGACGGAGGAAGAAACCGGGACGGCGGACACGGAGCCTGCCGGGACGGAAAGCACGGAACCCTCCCCGACGGAAGAGACCGAAGAGACGGAGGACGGCGGAGACGGCTCGATCTTTGACCAGCTTCCGGACGACGGAAGCGATCCGGGCGGGTATGTCGTGACAGACGGCAAGAATACCGCCTACCAGCTGACGGAAGAGGATATCCAGGAGATGAACGGAAACCGCGCCGTGATCATCCGCAGCAACGACGGGTATGTCTCCACCCTGATCGGGAAGTATTACGATCAGAAAATCAATGTGGTGCCGGGAGAACTGAGTACCTTCGAGGAGGGCATCAATTCCCTGAACGGAATCGCCACGCTTCTCGGCTTCCGGGCAGGAACCGAGTTCTTCGCCGACAACGGTTCCCGGGACAAGGAGGGCTATACCTACCTCACCTACCGGCAGAAGTATGCCGGCAGCATTGTCGAGAACGCCACGCTCCACATTATTCTTGATCCGGAGGGCTACACGGCCGGCGTCAGCTGCTCCTTCACGCCGGAAATCGGCATCAGCGAGGAAGGTGCGGACATCGGCGCGGAGGCGGCGCTCGAAGCCGCGAGAAATGTCGCCGAGAGCTCCGGATATACGGACCTTACGTTTTATCCGGATTATACGGCGAAGGCGTCGGTTCCCTTCACTTCGATGATTTACCGGTGCTATGTCGTGGTATCGGACAACCCCGAGAAATCCTCGGGATTTGAATTCATGCAGTACATGAAATTCTATATTGCGTCGGACACCGGGGAATTTCTCTTTGCCATGCCCTCGACCACGCTCTCCGTTTCCGTCGAGCAGGACTACTATCCGACGGAGGAGGTTTTCGACGGCCTGGAACCCGCATCCTACACGGCTTCCATTGACTTCATGGGCATCGGCGTCCAGGAAGTGACGATCAATACGGCCTACAATCCCTCGGACAATCTGTATTATATGATTGACCTCGACCGGAAGATCGCGATCGCGGACTATGATGCCTTTATGAACAAAAACTTCGATCTGCAGTTCTATACCAGTACGAATAATACGGACTGGGACGAACGGGATGTGGCAGCCATGGTGAACTACGCGGCATCCTATGACGCCTACGACCGGATCGGCGTTCCTTCGCCGGACGGCTTCAATTCGCCGATTCTCGCGCTCCGGCACTGGGAGGAGAACGGGGAACCGGTCAACAACGCCGTGTTCATCAGCTATATCGAGGGCTGGTATGTCTTTGGCTACAGCGAAGCGAACAATTACTGCTACGACCTCGACGCGATGGGCCACGAATATACGCATGCTGTGACGATGGCCTCAATCGCCGGCTCGAACTATATGAATGACGCCGGAGCCGTCAATGAGGCGTATTCGGACGTCATGGGCAACCTGATCGAAATGATGGCGGAAAAGACGACGGATACGACCTGGGAGCTTGCGGAGAATTCCGGAGAGAGCTTAAGAAACATGTCGAATCCCTACCTCTTCAGCCAGCCCTACGCGATCGGCGATCTCTTCTATGTCCCGAATACCGCGGTTCCTTTCGTGTACAACGATCAGGGCGGCGTGCACCGCAACAGCAGCATCATCAATTACGCGGCGTATCTTCTGAACACGCAGGGAATGAGCTATGAGGAACTCTTTGATCTGTTCTACACCTCGATGCAGGTGCTGACGCCGGTCAATACCTTCCAGGACGTCTACGCGGCGCTCGTCTTCAGCGCGAGAAGCAACGGCTATACGCAGTATGAAAGCATGATTACCGAGATCTTTATCCGGAACGGCGTGCTCTCAGGCGACCGCCGGCAGGCGGAACAAAGCTATGAGGTGGAGGGCTGCGGCCGGATTACCTTCCATGTGGATACCAGCCTCACGAATGTCTACGGGTGTCTCTGCGGCATCGGCGACGCTGAGAGTGGGTCGAGCTTCATGACCTGGCCCGATGAGGAAGGAACCGTTTCCGCTCTGGTGCCGGCAGGCTCATACTACTTTGTACAGTTCCAGGCGATGGATCTCAATACCCAGCAGGTCGGAACGGTTTATTACAGCGAGGCCAGCGAATCCGGGTGGACAGGCGATGTAAACTACGCTACACTGTTTTCCGTAGAGGACGGAGGAGAAACCGTCCTTCCGGACATTTACTGACAGAAGGGAGGATGGAACGATGTTTTGTAAAAACTGCGGAACAAAGCTGAGTGACGGCGCGAGATTCTGCCCGGTCTGCGGTACGATGCAGGCGGCTTCCGGTCAGGAAATCCCGAAAATCACGCCGGATCCTTCACAGAACGCTGTACCGAACCCTGCGATGAATGCGGCGCCGAATCCGGCGGCTGCCCATCAGGAAGCTGCGGCGCCTGCCGCTAAGAAGAAAAGCAGACTGCCGCTGCTGATTGGAATCGGCGCCGGCGCGCTGGTACTCCTCGCCGGATTCCTTGTACTCCTCTTTACGGTGATTCTGCCGGCGGTACAGAAGAATGGCGGGAAGAAGAGAGCGGAGGAGCTAATGGTGCCTTTCGGCTATGAAGTGTATGCGGACGAGGTCCTCGGTGTTTCCTTTGTCTATCCGGAGAATGCGATGGTCAAAGCCCGCGGCGAAGAGGGCATCTATGTCTATCCGGGCGGAGAACGGGGACTTCCCTCCGTTCTGATCACCCGGGAGAAGAAGGTCTCCTCTCCGGAAAAATACTATAAAAAGTTCATAAGCACGATTTCCGGCGAGTTTTCGAAGGTCGAGGAAGGAAAAATCCTGAAGGCCGACACGGAAAAAGAAGAGGTGTACCTGCTTCGTTCGGAAGTGGAGGACCGGGGCGAGTGGCACTTCGTAGACCAGTTCATCGAGCTTTCCGGGAACCAGGCCGTCGGATACCGTGTGGAATCAGAAAAAGAAGCGGAACTTGATGCCTTTGTCAAAAATCTCATCGAGAGCCTGAGGACCTCCGCGGAGGCCTATGAGGATGCGGAATACGAAACCGCAGAGGGAAAGGACGCTTCCGAAGCGGAAACCCAGGAAAGTAAGGAAGCGGAAGGAAGCACGGAAGCCGTGACAGAACCCGCCGAAACGACGCCCTCAGAAACGACTCCTGCTGAAACGGAGCCGTCAAAAACCGATGCGCAGGAGACAGAGGAGACCGAAAGCGAAACGGCGGAAGCAACCGCCGAAGAAACCGAAGAACCTGAGACGACTGAAGAGACGCAGGCGCCTTCCGACGTCAGCCTCAAGGACTATGCCAGCAGTGAAGTGAATATCAGTATCAGCATGCCCGCGAGCCTGAATACGGAGGATATCGGGACCGGTTTCTTCGGGGTTTCGGAGGAAATGGCGGAGCTCTGCATGTACCGGGAGTCTTCGGAATCCTTCTTTATGCTGTACAACGCGGACGATTTTATCGCCCTTGCGGATCAGAATCTCTCCTTCCTGACGGAAAGCCTCTATCTGGATTCTGTCGAGGTGAGCAATGTGAAACAGACCGAAATCGGAGGCCTTCCGGGATACGAGCTGGACGCTTCGATGACCATGGCTGAATTCTCCGGAGCCGGCAAGATCTATGTCCTGTCGACGTCGAACAATATCGGCGTCTACCTGCTGTACTATATGATTTCGGATGGCGCGGCGGATGCGGCTTCGCTTGAAGCTGCCGCAGCAAAGAGCATCGATAGCTTCCGTGTGACGGGCGAGCCGAATGATTACAGTCTCGCGCTCTACGGAAGCTCCAACGCCTCCTTCGTCTTTGTGGCGGATCCGGAGGAAGTGACCGGGTACGAACCGGATGAAGACAAGCTCGTACTGTCCGTCGCGGCCTATGACGGCGGAGAGGACGGCAGCATCGTGATCAAGAAGAATGATTTCCACAGCGAGGGCGTGTCGACAGCGAACGGTTTCCTGAAGGAATACACGGCTTCAGTTGGCCTTTCCGAGGATCTGATTACGGATTACGAATACGGCGGAAGGTACGGCTTCCAGTACATCCAGGCTTCCTATACGGGAGACGGCGGCGAGGATATGACGCTGTTCCTTCTCGCGTGTGAGGACAGCGCGGGCTGTATTTATACGATCCTCGCGGATGATCTGACAGAGCGCATGGAGGATTACGACTATATCATTTCGGATATGGTCTGGTCCTTCCGGGTCGCTGAATAAACTGGAAAGGAGTCCGTCTATGAAAAAAGTGAAAATGATCCTGCCGTTTATGCTGGCGCTTTCGATGCTCCTTACGGGCTGTCAGAAGGCGGCTGAGCTCCTGCCGGGCATCGGAACCGGGACAGCTTCATCCGGGCTCCGGGCCGGCGGATACCTGTACCGGGAACTCGATGACGAGCTGATTAATAACATCGGGACGAATCTCCCGTCCTCCGCGGAGCTTCAGAAGGACGAGGAGGGCGATACCACCATTCTCCAGACGGCGAAGAAGGCGGAGGTGGATACGCTCGTCAGGCTGTTCACCAATATCCGGATTGAGGAGGAGACGGATGTCTTTGTGACCGACAGCTACAATTCCGTCACCTTTAAATGGGCGGACGGAAAATCGGCGTCGGTTTCCTTCAACGGCAGCAATCTCGAGGTGAAGGAAAACGGGAGCTGGTACTACTATACGCTGAAGAATTTCGACGAATTCTGGGAAAAGGCCTGGAGCGGCGAAATTGCCGGAGCGGGCGCTGAGACGGAGCCGGACGAAGGAACAGAGGAGACGGAGCCTTCTGAAGAGAAGACAGAGAGCACGGAAGAACCGACCGAGGAAACGACCACCGAGGAGACGACCGAAGAATCCACGACGGAAGAGGAAACGACCGGGGAAACCACGGAAGAGGAGACCACGGAAGAAAGCACGACCGAGGCAGCGGCATCCTTCGATATCGTCCCGTCGAAGGCTTCTTTCATCGAGTGCGAGTACTATGAAAACGCGGCTTTCTCGGCGCTCGTCCCCAAGGGCTGGAAGGTGGATATCTTCCCCGGCGATTATCTGCACTACACCTTCAAGATCTACGATCCTTCCGATCCGAGGCTCATGGTGTTCTTCAACATGAAGACCGAGGGCTATACCATGAATGCGAAAGACTGGCAGTTCTTTCAGAACACCTATCCGGATTCGATCTTCGCGAAGCTTCCGTATATCGACCCGCAGACGACGGAGAATTTCTACAACCATTTCACCGAGGCGCTGACGCCGAACGATTCGGATGCCTTCACCTTCCCGGTCATTCGGGACTTCACGAAGATCGAGACCTACGGAACGAACGCAACGAAGGGTGAAATCGTCCGGGCGCATTATACGAACGGGAACGGAGACGGGGTGGACGGCGTCTTCAGTGCGTCTCTGTATCCGGTGAATCTGTACTATATGTACCTTCTGAATGTGTATGACACCTGGTATGTCTCGGCGCCGGAGAATGAGCTTCCCGACTGGCTGGAGGTTCTCGAGACCGTCTTCAGTTCCATCGAGTTCACGGATACATTCATCGGAAGCTGCTACGACCAGATCGATATTGAGGCGCATCAGAACGCTGAGATCGCGAAGATCTGCTCCCAGATGACGGATATCGTCATGCAGGGCTGGTACAGCCAGCAGGAGTCCTACGACCGGATTTCCCAGAAGCAGAGTGACGCCACGATGGGTTACGAGCGCGTGTACGATACCGAAACCGGGGAAATCTACAAGGCGCCGGTAGACTTCTACGACAACTACAGCGGAGACCGCTATGTGCCGGTGACGGACGACCAGTACCTGCTGCCGGTCGACGGGTATATTGAATACTGATGTAAAAGCATCACATACCGATAAGAAAACAGCCTGCCCTGCGGCAGGCTGTTTTCTTATCGGGCGGATTAAAGCTCGAACTCCGCGACGACCGGATCGTGGTCGGAGGGGTACTTTCCGTCCGGGCGGTCCGTTAAGACCGTAAAGGAGGAGACGGTTTCAATGTTCCTGGTAAAGATGTAATCAATCGTTTCCCGGCGCTCGGCGCCGTCAAGCGGCTCGCCGAAGTTGTGGAAGGTGAACTGATCCGTTGAGAGCGCCGCCTGCTTTCGGGCGTCCGTAAAGCCGCTTTCAATGACGGCCATATAGGGCTCGGAGTAGGGGAATACATTGAAGTCTCCGGTCAGGATCGTCGGGATACCGGCGAATTTCCTGGCCTGCGAGGCGACGAGCCGTGCGCCCTCGAGCTGCGCCTTCACCCCGATGTGGTCGAGGTGGGTATTGAAGTGCGCGAGTTTTTTCCCGGTCGCGGTTTCCTCGAGAAGCGCGTAGGAGCAGATTCTCCGGCAGGCCGCGTCCCAGCCGAAGGAAACGATGCCCGGCGTCTCGGAGAGCCAGAAATGGCCCTCTTCAAGAAGCCGGAAGCGGTCCTTCCGGTAGAAGACCGGGGAGTATTCGCCCATGCGCTTTCCGTTGTCCCGGCCGATTCCGACGTAGGCGTACTCCGGAAGCGCCGAGACAAGATAGCTCATCCAGCGGTCGTGCGCCTCCTGCAGGCCGAAGGTATCCGGCGCGGCGTCGCGGATCATCCTGGCGACGAGCTCTTTTCTGGCGGTCCAATAGCGTCTCGGCGGGCTTCCGGCGCAGAGAATATTATAGGACATGGTTTTCATGGCTGTGCTCCTTCCCTGACAGTCTGACGGCCGATTTTTTTCGTGATACGCTTTCCCTTACCGCTCCTCACGGAAGTAAGGAAGTCCCAGGCCTTCCGGCGGCTGGTTCTCGCGCTTCTTCCGGATACTGGAAATAATCAGCACGACGAGGGTTACCACGTAGGGCAGCATCTTGTAGAGCTCCTTCACGGACAGATCCATGCCGGTCGGAATGTAGAGATAGAGAATGTACAGTCCGCCGAAGAGGATCGAGGCGAAGACCGAGAGGTTCGGGCGCCAGACGGTGAAAATGACGAGCGCGATGGCGAGCCAGCCGCGGTCGCCGAAGGCATCGTTCGACCAGACGCCGTTTGCGTAGTCCATGACGTAGTACAGGCCGCCGAGTCCCGCGATCATCGAGCCGATGCCGGTCGCGAGATATTTGTAGCGGTTGACATTGATGCCGGCCGCATCCGCCGTGGCGGGGTTTTCGCCGACCGCGCGAAGGTGCAGGCCGACGCGGGTTCTCTTGATCACATAGGCGGCCGCAAAGGCGATCAGTACGGCGGCGTAGGCGAGGAAGCTGTAGCTTAAGAAAATGTCGCCGAACCAGCCGAGTTTATCGGCCAAGGGCAGTTTTTTGCTGAAATACTGGG
>CAMPAR010000008.1 GCA_946632055.1 uncultured Lachnospiraceae bacterium | reverse complement strand
GCGTGAAGAGAAAAGACGGTTCTTCGATCCGTTTTGACGAGAATGCCGCAGTTATCATCAAGGATGATCTGACACCCAGAGGCACCCGTATCTTTGGGCCGGTAGCAAGAGAGCTTCGTGACAAATCCTTCATGAAGATCGTTTCCCTTGCTCCGGAAGTACTGTAAGGAGGACGTTAAGATCATGGCTATGAAGATTAAAAAAGGCGACAGCGTTATCGTAATCGCCGGCAGAGAAAAAGATAAAGAAGGCAAGGTATTAGCAGTTAATACGAAGGACAACACCGTCATCGTCGAAGGTGTCAACATGGTCACAAAGCACGCTAAACCGAGTCAGGCAAATCCGCAGGGCGGCATTATTGAGAAGGAAGCTCCGATCCATATCTCGAACGTCATGTACTGTGTGGACGGAAAAGGCGTCCGCGTCGGTTTTGATGTCAGAGACGGCAAGAAGGTCCGCATCAATAAGAAAACCGGCGATGTGATTGCTTAAGCCTTAGGAGGGAGTGCGTTTTATGAGCAGCAGATTATATGATACATACAAGGATGAGATCGTTCCCGCAATGATCAAAAAGTTCGGGTATAAGAATATCATGGAAGTTCCGAAGCTTGCGAAGGTAGTCGTCAACATGGGTGTCGGCGAAGCGAAGGAGAACGCAAAGGTTCTCGATTCCGCAGTCGGCGACATGGAGAAGATCACCGGACAGAAGGCCGTCATCACGAAGGCCCGCAAGTCCGTCGCGAACTTCAAGCTTCGTGAAGGCATGCCGATCGGATGCAAGATTACACTGCGCGGCCAGAAGATGTACGAGTTTGTAGATCGTCTCACCTCTCTTGCGCTTCCCCGTGTACGTGACTTCCGCGGAGTCAACGCCAACGCCTTTGACGGCAGAGGCAACTATGCGCTTGGTATCAAAGAACAGCTGATCTTCCCTGAGATCGAGTACGACAAGATCGACAAGACCCGTGGTATGGATATCATTTTCGTTACCACAGCGAAGACCGATGAAGAAGCCCGTGAGCTTCTGACCCTGTTCAACATGCCCTTCGAAAAGAGCGGCAACTAATTTAGGAGGATATCATGGCAAAGACTTCAAAGAAGATCAGACAGTCTCGTAAGGCAAAGTTTTCCACCCAGGAATACACCCGCTGCAGAATCTGCGGCCGTCCCCATGCGTATCTTCGCAAATACGGCATCTGCAGAATCTGTTTCCGTGAACTCGCTTACAAGGGCGAAATTCCGGGCGTGAAGAAAGCAAGCTGGTAAGGAGGTAACAGTATGGGAATGAGTGATCCGATTGCGGATATGCTGACAAGAATCCGTAATGCAAATACAGCAAAACATGATACTGTCGATGTACCGGCATCCAAGATGAAGGTTGCGATCGCCAAGATCCTTCAGGACGAAGGCTATATCGTCAAGTATGACGTCCTGGACGAGGGTGCGTTCCAGACCATCCGCATCACCTTAAAGTACGGCAGAGACAAGAATGAAAAGATTATTTCCGGCCTGAAGAGAATTTCGAAGCCCGGTCTGCGTGTTTACGCAGGTTCCGAGGATATGCCGAAGGTTCTCGGCGGTCTTGGCATCGCGATCGTTTCCACCAACCTCGGTGTGATGACGGACAAGGAAGCCAGAAAGCAGCACGTCGGCGGCGAAGTGCTGGCATACATCTGGTAAAATAAGCTCTTGTCGATGGAAAAGCAACGAACTGTTTACAGTTCGGCTGCTTTGATCATCAGACAAGGCAGAAACCATGAGCATGAAATCCGTTAGGATGGAATGCGAATGGGTTCAGGAATGCGAGAGTACGAAGTACGAAGCGTTCCGTGCTTATAAAGTAATATCTATTATGGAGGTACGGGCATGTCACGTATAGGAAAAATGCCAATCGCAGTACCGGCCGGCGTTACGGTTGATATTGCAGAAAATAATAAAGTGACTGTAAAAGGACCGAAGGGAACTCTGGAGAGAGTCCTTCCGGCAGAAATGGAAATCAAGCTTGACGGCGCAGTGCTGACAGTCAGCCGCCCGAACGACCTGAAGCGGATGAAATCCCTTCACGGCCTGACAAGAACGCTTCTTCACAACATGGTCGTCGGTGTGACCGAAGGCTTCAAGAAGAATCTTGAGATCAACGGCGTCGGCTACAGAGCACAGAAGTCCGGCAAGACTCTGACCCTCTTCTTAGGCTATTCTCACCCGGTGGAAATGATCGATCCCGAAGGCATCGAGTCCACGGTGGAAGGCCAGAACAAGATTACCGTAGCCGGTATCGATAAGGAAAAGGTCGGCCAGTATGCTGCTGAGATCCGTTCGAAGCGTGCTCCTGAACCCTATAAGGGCAAGGGTATCAAGTATGCTGAGGAGCATATCAGACGTAAAGCTGGTAAGGCCGGCAAGAAATAATTAAGGAGAGGATGAAGATATGATTAGCAAAGTCGATAGAAAAGCGGTTCGTGTTGAAAAGCACAGAAGACTTCGCCGGTATCTTTCCGGTACGGCACAGCGTCCGCGCATGGCCGTCTTCAGAAGCAACAATCATATGTATGTTCAGCTGATCGACGATACCGCACAGAAAACCCTGCTGTCTGCATCCACTCTTCAGAAGGATGTCAAGGCTCAGCTCGAGAAGACCAATGATGTGGCTGCTGCTGAATTCTTAGGTTCCTACATCGGCAAGAAGGCTCTTGAGGCCGGCATTACCGAGGTGGTGTTTGACCGCGGCGGTTTCATTTACCATGGCAAGATCCAGGCGCTTGCAGACGCAGCCCGTGAGGCTGGTCTGAAATTCTAAGAAGGAGGAATGATCGTATGGCTCGTGATAATCGTGAAAACATCGAAGCGAACAAGTCTGAACTTGAAGACAATGTTGTAGCCATCAAGCGTGTCACCAAGGTTGTTAAAGGTGGACGCAACATGCGTTTCTCCGCGCTTGTAGTCGTTGGCGACAAGAACGGCCACGTCGGTGCAGGCACCGGCAAGGCTGCTGAAGTACCCGAAGCAATCAGAAAAGCGAAGCAGGATGCTGAAAAGCACATGATTACGGTTCCGCTTGATGAGAACAAGAGCATTCCTCATGACTTCACCGGGAAGTACGGCAGTGCCGAAGTGCTGATGAAGAGAAGTAAGGAAGGTACCGGTGTCATCGCCGGCGGCCCCGCGCGTTCCGTCTGTGAACTCGCCGGCCTCCAGAATATCCGTACCAAGTCTCTGGGCTCCAACAACAAGCAGAATGTCGTCCTTGCGACGATCGAAGGCCTGAAGGCGCTGAAGACTCCGGAGCAGGTAGCCGCACTTCGCGGAAAATCTGTTGAAGAGCTGTAACCGGGAAGGGAGGAAGTTTCATGGAAAACGAAAAGACATTAAAGATTACTTTAGTGAAGTCTCCGATCGGTGCCATTCCGAAGCAGCGTGCTACTGTTGAAGCTTTAGGACTTCACAAATTACACCAGACCGTCGTCCTTCCGGATAACGGCGCAACCCGCGGCATGATCTACCGCGTGAACCATCTGGTTAAAGTTGAAGAGAATTGATTCGGAGGTACAGTGGTATGAATTTATCTAATTTAACTCCGGCTGAGGGCAGCGTACACAACGATAATTTCAGACGCGGACGCGGTCACGGTTCAGGAAACGGTAAGACAGCCGGTAAGGGACATAAAGGACAGAAGGCACGTTCCGGCGCCCCGAGACCCGGTTTTGAAGGCGGTCAGATGCCTCTTTACAGACGGCTTCCGAAGCGCGGATTCAAGAACCGCAACACCAAGGAAATCGTCGGCATCAATCTCGATGTACTCGATCGTTTTGAAGACGGCGCGGTTGTGACCGTGGAAAGTCTTCTGGACGCCGGAATCATCAAGAAAGCGCTTGACGGCGTGAAAATCTTAGGAAATGGAGAGCTCAGTAAGAAGCTGACCGTGAAGGCAAACGCGTTCTCGGAAAGCGCAAAGGCAAAGATTGAAGCTGCTGGCGGAAGTGCAGAGGTGATCTGATGTTAAAAACACTCAAAACGGCCTGGAGAATTGCAGATATCAGGAAAAGAGTGCTCTTTACCCTTCTGATGGTTGTCGTGATCCGTATCGGCGCGCAGATTCCGGTCCCCGGAACCAACCCGAGTGTCGTCAAGCAGATCATGGACTCCCTTCAGGGGGATGCCTTTAATATCTTCAATTCCTTCACAGGAAGCTCGATGGAAAGCTTTTCGATTTTAGCGCTTTCCATTACCCCGTATATTACATCTTCCATTATCATGGAACTTCTGACGATTGCGATTCCGAAGCTCGAAGAGCTTCAGCGCGAAGGCAACGAGGGACGTAAGAAAATCATGGAGTATACCCGTTACGTCACCGTCGGTCTGGCGCTCATCGAATCCATCGCCATGTCCATCGGTTTCGGCAACCAGGGACTGTTCACGACGAAGAATGCGTTTTACATTATCGTCTGTGTGATCACCCTGACCGCCGGCTCCGCGTTCCTGATGTGGATCGGCGAGCGGATTACGGAGAAGGGCATCGGCAACGGTATCTCGATTGTACTTGTTGTCAACATCCTTTCCGGAATTCCTGAAGAACTAGGTGTTCTGTTTACGACCTTTACGAGCGGCAGAGGCATCGCGGCTTCGATCGTGATCGTCACTCTGATTGCTGCAGCAATCCTTGCAATTGTTGCGTTTGTTGTCTGGCTGAACGGCGCAACCCGGAAGATCCCCGTGCAGTATGCGGGAAGGATCCAGGGCAGACGCACGCTTGGCGGACAGAACAGCAGCATCCCGTTAAAGGTGCTTACTTCGAGCGTGATCCCGGTCATCTTCGCATCTTCCCTGATGTCGATCCCGGCGATGATCACCCAGTTTGTCGGCAGGATTGATTACTCGACCGTCTGGGGCAAGATCATCATGTTCCTAAGCTCGAGCTACTGGTTCAACAGAAACGTCGGCTGGTATTACAGCTTCGGTGTTCTGTTCTACATTGCACTGATCTTCATTTTTGCTTACTTCTATACTTCAATTACCTTCAACCCGATCGAAGTAGCGGACAGAATGAAGAAGCAGGGCGGCTTTATCCCCGGCATCCGTCCGGGCAAGCCCACAAGCGACTATCTGAACTCCGTCCTGAATAAGGTGGTGTTCATCGGCGCCTGCGGCCTCTCGATTGTCGCTCTGATCCCGATCATCGTGGCGGGTGTCTTCAACATCGGAAGAATTTCCTTCCTCGGCACCTCTCTGATCATTATCGTTGGTGTCATTCTGGAGACAATCTCCCAGATCGAAGGCAAGATGGTGGAGAGAGAATACGACAGTATTTTCTGATCCCATCGCAATACACAGGCCATTCAGAGCTTATGAAAGTTCTGAATGGCCTCTCATGGTATTACAAGGAGGACGAACATGAAGATTGTTATGCTTGGCGGCCCCGGCGCCGGAAAAGGCACGCAGGCAAAGAAAATTGCCGCGAAATATGAAATCCCCCACATCTCTACGGGCGATATTTTCCGTGCGAACCTGAAGGCGGGCACGGAGCTTGGCCTGAAGGCAAAGGTTTACATGGATCAGGGACTTCTTGTCCCGGATGAACTGACGACCGGACTCGTTGTCGACCGGATTCAGCAGGAAGACTGTAAGAACGGTTATGTTCTGGACGGCTTCCCGCGTACGATTCCGCAGGCGGAGTGCCTGACGGAAGCGCTGAAAGATCTCGGCGATTCGCTGGACTATGCGCTGAACATCGATGTTCCGGATGAGAACATTATCCGCAGAATGAGCGGAAGACGCGCCTGCCCCAAGTGCGGCGCGACCTATCACATCGTGAACGCGGCGCCGAAGCAGGAAGGCATCTGCGACGTCTGCGGCGCGGAGCTTGTGATCCGCGACGACGACCAGCCCGAAACCGTGAAGAAGCGTCTTGACGTCTATCACGCTCAGACGGCTCCGCTGATCGAGTACTATGAAAACGAAGGCATCCTGAAGAATGTGGACGGCACGAAGGACCTGAACGAGGTCTTTGACGAAATCACGGCCATCCTGGAGGCGTAAACGCATGGCGGTAACGATAAAGTCGGAACATGAAATCGGACTGATGCGGGAATCCTGCCGGCTTCTTGCCATTGTTCACGATGAAATCCGGAAGATGATTGAGCCGGGGATTACGACCATGGCCTTAAACGACCGTGCGCATCACCTGATCACGAAGGAATTCGGCTGCAAGCCCAATTTCCTGCATCTGTACGGATTCCCCTATACGATCTGCACGTCCGTGAACGACCAGGTTGTCCACGGCTTCCCGTCGAGGAAGGTCGTCCTGAAGGAGGGCGATATCATCAGCGTCGATATGGGCCTGATTTACAAGGGCTACCATTCGGACGCCGCGAGAACCTGGGGTGTCGGAACGATTTCCGAAGAGGATCAGAAACTGATCGACGTGACGAAGCAGAGCTTCTTTGAGGGCATCAAATACGCGAAGGCCGGCAATCATCTGCATGATATTTCGGCAGCCGTACAGGCCTATGCGGAATCCTTCGGCTACGGCGTCGTGAGGGATATGGTCGGTCACGGAATCGGCACCGCGCTTCACGAGGATCCCCAGATCCCGAACTTCAAGGAGCCCGGCATGGGGAAGGGCATTAAGCTCCGCCCCGGCATGACCTTCGCGATTGAGCCGATGATTAACGCCGGTACCTGGGAGGTCGACATCGACGACTGGAAATGCGTCACGAAGGACGGCAGGAAATCCGCGCACTACGAGAACACGATCGTGATCACGGAGGGCGAGCCGGAAATCCTGACCCTGTACCGGGACGGAAGAGAGGTCTGAAGCGTATGGCGCCGCAGATTGGGCCCGGAAGAATGGTCTGTTCTCTCGCCGGGCATGACAAGGGCAGCCTCTACATCGTCGTAGGAGAGGAGAACGGACTCTTTCTTCTTTCCGACGGACGGCTGAAGCCGCTGTCCGCGCCGAAGAGGAAAAAGGCCATGCATTTTCAGCCGGGACCCGTGACGGAGCTCGCCTCCCGCTTCGGAAAAGGTGAAACCGTAAGAGACGAGGACATCCGCAGGGTTCTGAAGGAAGCGAGGAAAGCCGGGAAGGAAGCCGGCAGTGATTTTACATCTGCATCATTTTATCAGGAGGATTGAATGTCAAAGGCTGACGTTATTGAGATTGAAGGAACCGTAACCGAAAAACTGCCGAACGCCATGTTCAATGTGGAACTGGAAAACGGCCACCGCGTGCTCGCCACCATCAGCGGGAAGCTCCGGATGAACTACATCCGCATCCTGCCCGGCGACCGCGTGACGCTGGAGCTTTCTCCTTATGACCTGACGAAGGGCCGGATCATCTGGAGAGATAAATAAAATAAAAACCACTTGACTTACTGCAAAGTTAGTGGTATATTATAACGGTTCGCGACAAGAGCGTATTATGCCCTTTTCACGGGCCGTTTATTCTGCCCCACAAAGATGCACGGCGGCGTGAAAAAATGCTGAAAACCGCTTGAATACCGCGGATTAAGAACAAGGCAGAAAGGAGAACAACATGAAGGTAAGATCTTCTGTAAAGCCCATCTGCGACAAGTGCAAGGTCATTAAGAGAAAGGGTGTTATCCGCATCATCTGCGAGAACCCGAAGCACAAGCAGAGACAGGGCTGACGTGCCTTACAGGGGCACGAACCCCAAGAACTAAACTACAAGGAGGTTGGAAACACACATGGCTCGTATTTCAGGTGTAGATTTACCGAGAGATAAGCGCATTGAGATCGGTCTCACGTATGTGTACGGCATCGGCCGCACCACATCCGGAAAGATTCTGGAGAAGGCGAACGTGAATCCGGACACCCGTGTCCGTGATCTGACAGACGAAGAAGTCGCTTCGATCGCGCGCGTTATCGATGAGTCTGAAATCCTGGTGGAAGGTGATCTTCGTCGTGAGGTTGCCATGAACATCAAGAGACTTCAGGAAGTCGGCTGCTACAGAGGAATTCGCCACAGAAAAGGTTTACCGGTTCGTGGACAGAATACCAAAAACAATGCGAGAACCCGTAAGGGTCCGAAGAAGACTGTTGCGAATAAAAAGAAATAACAACAGGATGTAACAGGAGACTTGCATAGTCTTTGTAAAGCAGGCATAGGCCCTGCGAACCAAGTAAGGAAGAACCCATAAGGGAGGTTAGTTTTAAAATGGCAAAGAAAGTGTCTACCAAAAGAGTGACAAAGAAACGTGTCAAGAAAAACGTTGAACGCGGACAGGCGCATATTCAGGCATCTTTCAATAACACGATTGTGACTTTGACCGACGCTCAGGGCAATGCTATTTCCTGGGCAAGTGCCGGTGGCCTGGGCTTCAGAGGTTCAAGAAAATCTACTCCTTATGCAGCACAGATGGCAGCGGAAACCGCTGTGAAAGCAGCTTTAATACACGGGCTGAAGTACGTTGACGTATTCGTCAAGGGACCCGGCTCGGGGCGTGAAGCCGCGATTCGTGCGCTTGCAGCGAGTGGACTTGAAGTGACCAGTATCCGTGACGTAACTCCGGTTCCGCACAATGGATGCCGTCCGCCGAAGCGCAGAAGAGTATAATTAAGGGAGGTATTAAAGATGGCAGTAGATAGAACGCCTGTGCTGAAAAGATGCAGATCTCTTGATTTAGATCCCGTTTTTCTTGGAATCGATAAGAAAAGTAACAGACAGTCTAAGAGAGCCAACAGAAAGATGAGCCAGTACGCGCTTCAGCTTCGTGAAAAGCAGAAGGCGAAGTTCATCTACGGTGTGTTAGAAAAACCGTTCAGAAATTATTATAATAAGGCAGAGCGCATGAAGGGCCAGACTGGTGACAACCTGATGATCACCCTGGAGCGCCGCCTGGACAATGTGATTTTCCGCATGGGTCTTGCGAGAACCCGTATGGAAGCGAGACAGATCGTTGACCACAGACATATCACAGTCAACGGTAAGATTGTGAACATTCCTTCTTACCTCGTAAGCGTCGGCGATGTTATCGAAGTCAAGGAAACCGCGAAGGATTCCCAGCGCTATAAGGACGTGCTGGAAGTCACCGGCGGCAGAATTGTTCCTTCCTGGCTCAGTATCGATCAGGAGAACCTGAAGGGCGAAATCACAGCTCTTCCGCAGAGAAGCGAAATCGACGTTCCCGTGAACGAGATGCTGATCGTCGAGCTGTATTCCAAGTAATTTAAGTGAAAATTACTTGGAAGCCTATGGCGGACCAGGTAGTTTTTTACTGAGATTCACTTGGAAACCTGTGGATTTAGACGCAGAGTTTATGCCCAAACAAAACAAGGAGGGCGAATCATGTTTGATTTCGAGAAACCGAATATTGAGATTGCAGAGATTTCAGAAGACAACAGCTACGGCAAGTTTATTGTCGAGCCGCTGGAGCGCGGTTACGGCCTGACGCTCGGCAACTCCTTAAGAAGAATCATGCTCTCATCCCTTCCGGGCGCTGCGATCAGCCAGGTGAAGATTGAAGGTGTTCTGCATGAGTTTTCCTCGATCCCCGGTGTCAAGGAGGATGTGACGGAAATCATCATGAACCTGAAATCGCTGGCAATCAAGAATACCAGCAGCACCAACGAAGAGAAGATCGCCTATATCGAATATCAGGGTGAAGGTGTTGTAACAGGCAGAGACATTCAGCATGACTCGGAAATCGAGATCATGAATCCGGATCAGGTCATCGCGACGCTGTCCGGCGGGGTGGACTGCAAGCTGAACATGGAACTCACGATCACGAAGGGCCGCGGCTACGTCGGCGCTGACAGAAAGCGCAGCGAAGATCTGGCCATCGGCGTGATCCCCGTGGATGCGATTTACACACCCATCAAGCGTGTCAACATGAACGTCGAGAATACCCGTGTCGGTCAGATTACGGACTTCGACAAACTGACGCTGGATGTCTATACCAACGGCACCCTGGCACCGGATGAAGCGGTCAGCCTGGCTGCGAAGGTGATGAGCGAACATCTGAGCCTCTTCATCGACCTCTCGGAGAATGCGAAGCATGCCGAGATCATGGTGGAGAAGGAAGCGGATGAAAGCCATAAAGTCATGGAAATGAATATTGACGAATTAGAGCTTTCCGTTCGTTCTTACAACTGCTTAAGAAGAGCCGGCATCAATACCGTCGAAGAGCTTTGCAACAAGACTTCGGATGAAATGATGAAGGTCAGAAACCTCGGAAGAAAATCTCTGGACGAGGTGCTTGCGAAATTAAGAGAGCTGGGCTTATCACTGAAGTCCGGCGAGG
Organism: uncultured Lachnospiraceae bacterium; assembly: GCA_946632055.1. Taxonomy (GTDB): domain Bacteria; phylum Bacillota; class Clostridia; order Lachnospirales; family Lachnospiraceae; genus UBA1267. Next base: position 35,394 of record CAMPAR010000008.1, on the reverse strand, counting down.
AGTAACGGAGGATAAACCAATGGCAGGATATAGAAAGCTTGGCAGAACTTCCAATCAGAGAAAGGCGCTCCTGAGAAATCAGGTGACCGCACTTTTCGAGCATGGGAAGATCGTCACGACCGAGGCGAAGGCCAAGGAAGTGCGCCGGATTGCCGAAGGGCTGATTGCTCTTGCAGTCAAGGAAAGAGATAACTACGATACCGTCACCGTACAGGCGAAGGTTGCCAGAAAAGACAAAGACGGCAAGCGCGTCAAGGAAGTGGTTGACGGAAAGAAGAAGACGGTCTACGACACCGTGGAAAAGACCATCAAGAAGGATCAGGCTTCCCGCCTTCATGCGAGACGCCAGATGCTCAAGGTTCTCTATGGCGTAACGGAAGTTCCGGCCGAGAATAAGGGCAAAAAGAAACTGACGAAGTCTGTTGATATGCCGAAGAAGCTTTTCGAGGAAATCGCTCCGAAGTATGCCAACCGCAACGGCGGCTACACCCGGATCGTGAAGATCGGACAGCGTAAAGGCGATGCAGCGATGGAAGTTTTACTTGAGCTTGTATAAATGAATTGTAATGGTAAGCCCCATCGGACATAAAAACGATGGGGCTTTCCTGTTCTAAGGGAATGCGTTGAAACCGAAAAAGAAGAAAAAACGATATCGTAAATATATCATTCTGGCGCTCGTGTTTGCGGGGATCCTCGGTGGAACGCTTCTTGTCGCTCTGACGTCGAGGAACCAGCGTGAAAGCGAGTTTGAAAGCATGAAGACGGCCAGTCTTCCCCTCGTCAGGCTCTCGTATCTTGAGGATACCTGCGAGTCGGTGCTGCACGGTTATGTGCAGCGGATGGAAGACCTGAAAATGCGCGATCAGATCGTGCCGCTGTCTTCAGAGCGCAGTCTGAATGTAACCATTGACAAATACGGAAATACCGTCGAGAGCCTCCAGTACCAGCTGCACTCCCTCGACGGAACCGAATATATAGACGGCGGAACGGTCGAACTTACGAAGGAAGAGGGAGATCTGTCGCATGTGACGCTTCAGTTTTCCCAGCTTCTCGAGAGCGGCCGGGAGTACCAGCTGGTGCTGATCGCCGATACCGCAGCGCGGCCGGTTTATTATTATGTCCGCGTGATTTACGCGAAAACCCAGTACGCGAAAGAACTGATTTCCTTCGCGAAGGAATTTTCCGACGCGACTTACGACCGGGAGAAGGCGGCTTCCTTCCTTGTCAACTATATCCAGCCGGGAGAGGACTTAAAGGCGGACGACTACTCCTACACGGATATTCACAGCAAGTATTCGAAGCTGACCTACGGTACGATGAATGTGGCGCGGACGAAGACGCCGGAAATCCGGATCCAGGAGCTCGAGCCGACGCAGGCCTCGATCAGCCTTTCCTACACGATCCAGATGACCGAGGAGACCCGCACGAGAAACTGCGAGGTCCGGGAGTTCTTCTGTGTGCGTTATCGCTCCGAAAAGGTGTATTTGCTCGATTATTACCGCACGATCGGGGAAGTATTCGACGTGGAGAATGCAAGCCGCGAAAACGGCCGAATTCTGCTTGGAATCTCGGACGGAGATACGAGGATCCGGAACTCCGCAAACAATGTGCTGACGGTCTTCGTGGAAAACCGCCACATCTGGAGCTTCAATTCCAAAACAAACGCCATGAGCCTGATCTTCAGCTTTGACGACGTAAGCGACCGCTCGGGCCGTTCGGATTACGACCATCATGACATGCAGGTCGTCAAGGTTTCCGACGACGGGACGATCGACTACATGGTGTACGGCTATATGAACCGCGGCAATTACGAAGGCATGGTCGGGATCTGCTTCTACCGCTACAGTACGACGGATAATTCCACGCGCCGGCTCTTCTTCATGCCGGTCCAGCAGTCCGAGCAGATGCTGATGATGGACCTCGGAACGCTCGCCTACGTCAACGATTCCGACGTCTGCTACCTGCGCTACGGCGACGGGATCTATTCGATCGACTTAAGCTCCGGCGAGTCCGTGGAGGTGTCGATCCGCGCCTACCCCGGCGCCTACGCGATGAACAATCTCGGCAACGTCGTCGCCTGGCAGGAGGGGGACGACCTGAAATATCCGGAGCGGCTCGTGATCCTGAACATGGACACCCAGACGACGGCCGTCGTGAACGCGCCGGACGGGGAGTTCGTGAAAATTCTGGACTTCATCGGCGACGATATCGTCTACGGCTTCGGAAAGGCGGAGAACTCCGTGATTGAAGCCAATATCGATATGCAGCAGCTCCTTTCGCGGCTCGTGATCGCCTCGACCGACGAAGAGCTGAAGATCCAGCAGGAATACGTCCCCGAGAGCGGATTCATTCTGTCCGCGGGGGTTATCGATACCCGGATTGCGATCCGCCAGGGCGAAAAGAAGGCGGACGGGACGCTGCAGCTTCTCGAGGACAAGATCCTGCTTCTCACGCAGGATACCGGCGGAAGCGTCGAAAAGAGCATGCTGATGAACCGGAGCGCAGAGCCCGTGAAGAAAGAGTATTACATCCAGATCGGCACGGTCACGGCCGCGGATTCCCAGTTCTCCAGCGTGATTCCGCGCTTTGAGAAGAACGCGGACGTCAATGTGATCGATCTTCTGCACAACCAGACCGGCGCATATTATGTCTATGGGTACGGAAGGCTTCTGTATGTGGAGTCGGACATCAACCGCGCGATCGATGAAGCCTATGCGGTCTTCGGCGTCGTGATTGACGACGGGATGAACTACCTGTGGACGAGGGGCACGAGAGATCTGTTCAAAACGCTTTCGATTCAGCCTTATACGGCCGCGTCGCGGGACGACACGCTCGCCGTTTCGCTTGAGATCCTAGCCGCGCAGGAGGGCATCCAGCTTCCGAAGGTTCGGGAGGATCTCGCGGACGGACGGAGTCCCTTCGACATCCTCGATGAGGCGCTCGGCGAGAATGCGTCCGTGAATCTGTACGGCTGCTCGCTGCAGGAGGTCCTGTACTTTATCAATCAGGGGCATCCGGTGATGGCCGTGACCGGAAACCGCGAAGCGGTCGTGATTTCCGGCTATGAGACCACGAATGTGCTGATTTACTTCCCCTACACCGGGGAGACCGTAAAGACCGACAACGCCGGCGCGGAAAGCTACTTCCGCGACTACGGCAACAGCTTTATTTCCTACAAACGATAGAAGGATGTCGGTTCCATCCGGAGGAATATGAACGAAGAAAAGAAAAACAGACAAAAAGGAAAGCGGGTGCTGAAGCGGCTGATGCAGGTGCTGCTTCTCGCGCTTCTCGCGGTCATTCTGGGCGTCGTTGCGTACGTCGCTGTGGCAGCGACGCGGCTCATGAAGATCCGCGAGCAGCAGGCGGCGAACCGGGCCTACGAGGCTTCGATTGCGCAGTCCAAGCAGGCGGCGCAGGCCGCCGCAGAGGCCTCGACAGAACCGCAGGAGACCGAGACAACGGCGGAGCCCACGACGGAATCCGAGGAGGAGACATCTGCCTTCAGTTTTATCGATCTCTTCAATCCGGACCTTTTCAGGGAACCGGATGAAGATACGGAGGATCTTGCGGCTCTTGCGGAGAAGTACGCCGCGGAAAAGCATATCTGGATGGGGGATTCCCGCATGGTCGGAATGTCCCGCGTCGCCGCCGGGCCGAACGATGTTTACATCGCGAAGGGCGCCATGGCCTACGACTGGTTTTCAACCGAGGGCCTGACGCAGCTGATGGCGGAACTGCAGGCAGACCCGAAGCGGATTGTCGTGATCAACTTCGGCGTCAATGACTGCGCGAACAACTGCGCCGGCTGGCGGGAATACTTCGTCGAGGACTATGTGGAGACGATCAATCAGCTGACTGCCCTGTATCCGGAAACCCGCTTTTACTTTGCCTCAGTCGGCCTGATCGACGGGGATTACAAGGGAAAGAACCAGATGCTTCCGCGCGACCAGGTAAACCTCCTGATCGATCAGTTCAATGAGACCATGTACAGTGACTGTCTCGCGGAGTACATTGACCTTTCGGAATATCTGATCCGGGAAGGCGTGGTCACTGCGGATCATGTGCACTATGATTCGGCCACCTATCAGAAGATTTATACCTATCTGGTGGCAAAGGCCGGCAAGTACGAGAAGTAATACAGCTTAAAGGAGGATGAGAAGATGAAAGTGGAGTCAAGCGCGTATCTTTCCGGTGCAAAACCGGTGCTTGCGAAGCTCATCGCGGCGCTCTCGGACTATGAGTACGCCTCGGTGCTTGCGACTGACAACCGCGCGAAGGAGTATTCCGTCAGCGCACGCGGCATCAGCGCGTCCGAGGATCCGGAGTATACGAACCGCGGCTTCGTGCTGCGCGTGAAGGATGCGGACGGATACGCGGAGTATTCGTTCAATGAGATCTCGGAAGAGAGCATTCCGGCGATCGTAAAGAAGGTCCGCGGGGAGCTTCTGCCCATCGCGGAGAAGCTTCCGGAAAACATCGGCAGAATGGAAAGAAAAGCGCCCGCGGAAGAGAAAACCGTCTTTACCGGCGCTTCCGAATATGAAATCCATCCCGACTCGCTCGGCACGGAAGGCATTCTTTCGAAGCTTCAGGAAATCCGCACGCTCGGCCTCTCGAAGGACGAACGCCTGATGGACTGCAGCGTCGGCTTCAATTACCAGGAAATTCACAAGCTCTTCCTTTCGAAGGATAAGGATCTCGAGCAGAATATCATGTGGTCCTGCGGACGCGTCGGCTTTATGGCGGCGAAGGGCCAGGAAATCAAGTCGAGCGGCGAAGGCTACAGCAATTTCGGCGGCGCGGAGCTCCTTGCGGAGATGAACCGCGACATCGACCGCTCCTTAAAGGATACGATCGACCTCCTGTCCGCGGAACCGATGGTCCCGGGCGAATACGAATGCGTCTGCACGCCCTCCGTTACCGGCATGATCGTTCACGAAGCCTTCGGCCACGGCGTGGAAATGGATATGTTCGTAAAGGACCGCGCGCTTGCGAAATATGTGGTCGGCGAATATGTGGCGAGCCCGCTCGTCACGATGCACGACGGCGCCTGCTCGATCGAAGACACCGGCAGCTACTTCTTCGACGATGAAGGCAACATGGCGCATGATACGATCATTATCGACAAGGGCATCCTGAAAACCGGCATGGCGGACGAGCTTTCCGCGGAATCCCTCGGTATTCCCGCCACCGGAAACGGCCGCCGCGAGAGCTTCGAGCGCAAGTCCTACACGCGCATGACGAACACCTATTTCGAGGGCGGTTCCGACAAGCCGGAGGACATGATCGCGTCCGTGAAGGACGGCTTCCTTCTCGACAAGCCCTCGTCCGGCATGGAAGACCCGAAGCACTGGGGCATTCAGTGCATGGTCTCGATCGCGCGTGAAATCAAGGACGGAAAGCTGACCGGGCGGATCTTCTCGCCGGTCGTGCTCTCGGGCTATGTGCCGGATCTTCTGAAGTCCATCTCGATGGTTTCGGAAACCATGGAGCACAGCGGCACCGGCTTCTGCGGCAAGGGCTACAAGGAATGGGTCAAGGTTTCGACCGGCGGCCCATGGATCAAGGCAAATATCCGTCTGGGTTAAAGGAGGTGCGCGAGGTGAATGATCAGATTGTACGCCTGCTGCAGGCGCTTGGAATTGAAAATTACATCATCAACACGGATACGGAATCCACACTGGAGCTCTTCTTCGTCAGGAAGAATCTCGATATGCGGCGTGAAAAGGATGTGACGAAGAGCCTTGTCACGGTCTTCCGGGATTTCGAGGAGGACGGCGTGAAGTACCGCGGCTCTTCGGAAGCGCTCCTCGTGCCGGGCATGGCGGAGGAAGAGAAGAAGGCCTCCATCGAGACGGCTTATCAGGCAGCGGCTTATGTCAGGAACCCCTGGTATCCGCTTTATCACGGAGAAATGGCGGCGCTTTCCGGCGCGAAGATCCTTCCGGACCTTTCCGACGCGGCCGCTCAAATGACCGAAGCCATCTTCTCGGCGGACACGGACGACCAGGCTTTCCTCAACAGTGTGGAGCTTTTCGTCATCCGGAACAGCTGCGAAATCACCTCCTCCGAAGGCGTCAGCGAATCCTTCGAGAAGTTTACCGTCAAGGGCGAATATGTGACGCAGTGCAAGGAGCCGAAGGACGTCGAACAGTACTACAGCTTCGAATACGACGGCGTGGAGTGCGAGGCGATTGCCAGGAAGGTCTCGGAATCCTTAAAGACCGTCCGGGACCGTGCCATCGCGGAAAAGATGCCGAAGAGCGGCAGCTACGACATCGTGCTTTCCGGCGATCATGTGAAGACGATCCTGAATCTGTATCTCTACAAGGCGAACGCGGCCTTTGTCTATCCCGGCTACTCGAAGTGGCAGGCCGGCGAGAAGGTGCAGGGCGAGGATGTGAAGGGCGAAGCGCTCTCGATCGACCTGATCCCTTCGGATCCGGTCTCCGGCGACGGCGTGCCGATGAAGGAACGCGCCTTCTTAAGAGACGGCGAGCTTCAGACGCTCTTCGGCGCCAACCGCTTCTGCCAGTACCTCGGGATCGAGCCCACCGGCCAGTACCGGAAGATCCGGGTCGAAAACGGCACGGTTCCCTTCGAAGAGATGAAGAAGGGCTGCCTGTACCCCGTGAGCTTCTCCGACTTCCAGATGAATCCCTTCACGGGCTACTTCGGCGGTGAAATCCGTCTCGCCTACCTCGTGAAAGAGGACGGCAGCGTGGAAATCCTCACCGGCGGCTCCGTGAACGGCAGCTTCATCGAGCGCCAGGACGACATCGTCTTCTCGAAGGAACGCTACGTCAGCGCCTCCTACGAAGGTCCGCTCGCCGTGAAGGTGAAGAATGTGGCGGTAGCCGGAGAGTAAGGGAAGAAGAAAACGAAAGGCTTCATCATAAATATTTCAGATCTAATCAGCGCCTGATCGGGGAAAACGGTCAGGCGCATTTTTGCGCGATCAGGCCGAACGTACAGGTCATGCTTGCATGAACCTGTATGTGAGGCCAACGTACATCGAGCGGCTGCGCCGCGAGATGTGCGCATCGCGCTGATCGGATGGGCAGTGATTAGTCTGCCCATCCGATCGCGATAAGGCCGGAGAGCGGCCGCCAAGCTTGCTTGAGCAAACATCATATAATCTTTTAAAAAATATAGTACAATGTTTGTACCATATAAAGGAGGATGCAGTTATGATGTACGGTTATGCAAGAGTTTCCAGCAAAGAACAGAATGAAGAGCGCCAGCTCATTGCCCTTCGCGATTACGGCCTATCCGACGAGATGATCTATGTGGATAAAAAATCCGGCAGGGATTTCGAGCGGGAGGAGTATCAGAAGATGATGGAAAGAATCGAAGAAGACGACGTGATCGTTGTAGAGAGCATCGATCGCCTGGGACGGAATTATAAGGAAATACTGGAACAGTGGAGAATCATTACGAAGGAGCGGAAATGCGCCATTGTCGTCCTCGATATGCCGATTCTGGACACCAGAGAAGACCGTGACCTTGTCAATACCCTGATCTCGGATATTATCCTTCAGCTCCTGTCCTATGTGGCGGAGACCGAACGCGAATTCATCCGCAAGCGTCAGCAGGAAGGAATTCAGGCCGCCCATCTTCGCGGCGTCCGCTTCGGCCGTCCGCGAATCCAGCGTCCGCCGGATTACGCGGAAATCTTTGAAACATGGAAGGAGGGGGAGATTTCCGGCCGGGAAGCCGCCCGCCGGATCGGCGTCTCCCCAAGCACATTTCAGAACTGGGTGAGAAAAGAAAGCCCGACGGCACAGCATCCTGACTGAGCACATGGTTGAGCAATATTATAAAAGCCATCTGATTTTGAATCAGGCGGCTTTTTACCGGGCTTATTGATTCGTACCATTCCCCTTTCCCGAGATATACTCCCGGAAATCCCGGATGTAGAGCTCGATCAGCATTTTCAGGAAGTGCTGGAGTTCGGTGCCCTTCGTGACGGAGCGCATCACGCCGGCAAGCTGCAGCGGTTTCAGCTTGGACAGGTCGGAGAGCGTTTCCGAGCCGCCGGCCTGCAGCGAGTCGAACAGATCGCTGATAAAGCGGCGGCGCTGCGTGTCGTCAAGATCCGCGAGGGCTTCCTCCATCTTGGCGTCGAAGACGCGGCTGCCCGGATGCAGGCCGTTCGGGGCGGTCTCGAAATGGTCGCCGAGGACGTTCCAGGTGAAGCTGTGGTGCGCGGCGACGCCGAAGGCGGAGGTCCGGACGTAGGAGACGGCGCCCTCGTTCAGGAAGAAGCCGCCGATGATCGAATACTCCGGCTTGACGGAACGGATGCGGTCTTTGACCGCCTGATAGGCAGGCGTTTCGATGAAGTCTTCATGGAAGCCGGGGCCGTCGTTGTTCCAGATCGTGAGAATGCGGTCCTGTACCTCCGGGGAGGCGGAAGCCGCCGCGTAGATGGCGAGATTGCCGCCCTTGCTGTGTCCGCCGAGCATAAAGTTTCCGCAGTAGTTCTCCGCCGCCCAGGAAAGATAGGCGGAAGCGCGGCGCTGGGAGGGAATGGTTTCCTGCATGGTAAGATACAGGTCCTCCTTCCATCCGGCGAGGGTTTCATCGGTGCCGCGGAAGGCGATGTAATTCGTCCCGTCCGGCAGATGAATCGTGACGGCCGCGAACTGCTCGGAGGAGCTGTTTTCACTGCCGTCGGAGAGAAAGTCGCGGAAGCCGGAGAGGAAGAGATTGCCGAAGCGCGCGGACGCGGCCATTTTGTCGAACATCAGAAGCGTCGGCGGCGACATCATTTCGCCGACGTTCTTTGTCCGCTGATAGTAACGCTCGTGCGCTTTTTTCAGGGTAATGGCGCTCTCGTCCTCGGGTACGATGCCAAGGAGACGGACATAGGAGAAGGTTGCGAGGAGGGCGTTGTCGACTTCGTTGAAGGGGGACTGGGAGAAGCTTAAATCGCCACGCCAGTCGAGGTAATCAATCATATTGGACATAGGATATCTCCATGAGGATCATGATATCTTATGATATCACACGGAGGCTGTTTTTTCAACAGGAGAGACGGATCCGGCAGTACAGAACGTTAAAAGAGCGCCCGGTTTCCCGGACGCCCAAATCATTTTTGTTATTTACATCATGCTTTCAGCACACTCTGTACGGCCAGTACGAGGAACATGTAGTTTAAGGAGCCGCCGCCCATGACATATTCCGTCTGCTGCCAGAGGAAGGGGAAGACGAGAAGCTCCGGGAAATCCGGGCGGATGAGCGCGGTTCCGGAAACGACGCCGCCGGGGATGTAGGACCAGTCGGCGCGGTTCATGCCGTAGGCAGTCGTCGTGGAGACCGTGCCAACGCCGGATGCGAAGGAAGCCGTGTTCGAACCCGGATGACAGCCGAGCACGAAGTTCAGCGCGTTCATCAGAAGGTCCGCCGGGAAAATGTCCGGGAAGGCCTTGTACAGGAAGTAATAGTTGACCGCGAGGCCCTGGATTTCCCAGCCGGCGCCCCAGATCTTCGGACGGTAGGGGATGCCGTAGGGGGTCTCCAGGCTCATTTCGCGGATGTCCTTCGCGAGCGCGAGAAGCGCCTCGCGGAAGTCCTTCACGAAGGCCTTGTCCTGAATCTCATGAATCACGCGGCAGACATACCAGGCGCTCTGCTGCATATGGGAAAGGATCAGTTCCCGCGCGGATACGATATCTGCAAGATAATTCGGATCCTTTGTCGTAAGATAGAGCTCGGCGGCGGCATGTACCTTCGCAAGCTTCGCACGTTCGTCTTCGGCTTTCGTGACTTTGTACAGGCTTTCGGCGGCGTCCAGCGCTTCCTTCTCCAGCGCTTCGCTGTAGGAACGCATCGCGCGGGAAGAGGCGGCAAGATAAGCCGTCATGGTCAGCTCCCGCGGCGGATTGTCCTCAGTGAAGACCCAGCGGTCGTCCTCGTCGCCCTGCACGCCGTCCGTCATCGCGGCCGCGTCGCCCAGCATGACATACTGGCGAAGGCTGCTGCAGATAATTCCGCGGTAGAGACGGCCAAAGGCGCGGTAGGAGCCGAGCACCGTCAGAAGACCATGCTCGATCTGCTGCAGGATATCGTTCTTGCCGTCCGGCTGATGGATTTCCGTGATCTGGTGCAGCTGGTCTATCGTCGTCGCGTCGTAATCAACGCCGAACTCCTCGAAGCAGAGCGCCATCTTGTAGCATTCGCCGGCCTGGGACTCGACTCTCAGATCGAAGTCGCCCGCGTCGTGCCAGCCGCCCTTATTGAGTCCCGGAACCGTTTCGCCCGGCTGATACGGGGAGAGGAGATCCTTCCCCTGACGGTAGCCGTCGAAGAGGGTGTAGTTCTTCGGCGCCATCTTCGCGTCGTCCATGTGGCATCTGCCGTGCCAGACGCGGTATTTTTCCCGGACCTTCATGTGGCACATCTGGACCGGCAGGAAGTACTCGAGAACCGGCTGCCAGACGCCGCGGTCATAGACGTCCTCGGCGATCCGGAAGACGGAAGACTTCGAATTTCCGCAGCGGACGAAGTACAGGCCTTCCTCCGTAACCGACGTGAAATCCGCGGTGATGTAGTTGTAGCGCAGGAATTTGCCCCAGTTTCTGGAGGACAGTGCGAGCGGCTCTCTTTCGCCCTCCGCCGTGAGGCGCACAAGGACCGGCGCGCAGGGCGCCGTATCACGCGCGTCAAGCTCGATGAAGGCGGTTTTCTTCTGCTTCGGATGGTAGCCGACCTGGGAAACCTGCACGACAGGCGGATAGATCCAGCTTTCGTCGACGTTCGGCGAAATGTGCCAGATGATCGCGCCTTCGGTCTTTCCGCCCGGAACCTCCGAGGAGAGCACGAACCAGCCGTTATTGTGGTTCAGGCGCCCGTCGTAAAGCTTGAGATCCGCGGTTTCGGAAGTAATGGTGATTCTCTGTAGCGGCTCCTCGGGGCAGGCGGTAAATCTGCGGCCGACGGCATAGGGCTCGGCGATCAGGTCATCCGCGATAATCGGATTGTACTCCCTGTGGTCTCCGGACAGAGTCTTCCGGTCGGCGCCGCCGTCGATTTCCGGTAAGCTGCCGCTGTGCTCGTAGTTCGAAGGAAGCTCGAGAACGGGGCCGTTCGCCTGACGCGGGAAGACGCCGCTTTTCTGGTCCATGATCCAGCTTTTCCCGAAAAGCCAGCCGGGGAAGAACTCCAGATTGAAGGAGAGCTTTCCGAGGAATTCCTCCGGAACGGGGGCGTCAAGATCGACGCGCACGGTGAGGCCGTTTTCTTCGCCGGTCACGCTGACGCTGTAGTCCATCTCGCAGTCCGGATAAATCATCGGGTTGAAGCCCCTTAAGTGCCGGTCGATATCGGGGTAGTGCATGCGGGAAACGATGCGGTTTTCTTCGGCGCTCATTTCGCGCGACATCTTCTTCGGCACCGGCTGCCACTGCCCGGGACACTGTTCGAAACGGAGATCTCCGTTGGTGCAGATGCGTTTTCCGTGCATCAGGATGGAGACGCCGGACTGGTGGCCTTCCGGATAGAAGTCATCGAAAGCCATGCAGTCGACGCCGAGGTTCCGGAAATAGCCCGCCTGTTCGTCGAGCAGGAATCCGGTCTTCAGCTTGTTTGTGTTCATAGTTCTGCCTTTCTTTTTGAAGAGAGACCCTTTCACGATCCGCCTCTCTTGATTCACAGTTGCCGACATCATAGCACAGCTTCCGAAAAATTACAATGTCCGAAAAAAATCTTGAAAAAAATCTCTGTTCAGAGTATCATTATCGTAATCCTGTGATTTGGAGGCTTTCTTCCTATGGAAAAACTCGGAAACACTTTTTATCTTGGCTGGGAGCCGGTCTTTATGGCCTGGATCCAGGGCTGGATGAACGATTTCGGCGTGAAATTCATGTCCTTCCTCACGCTTTTCGGCGAGGAATACATGATGGTCGCGATTTTTGCCTTTATTTATTTCTGCTGGGACAAAGAGGCCGGCGTCTTCATCGGTACGAACCTGATGGTCGACCTCACCCTCAATCCGATGGTCAAGAATATTTTCCTGCGCCGGCGGCCGTATATGGACCACGAGGCCGTGAAGTGCCTGAAGCCGGTCGATAAGAAGGCGGATATCATGGATATCAGCGCGCAGGGCTACAGCTTCCCCTCGGGACATTCGAATAACTCCGCCACCTTCTACGGATCGATTGCGCAGGCCCTGAAAAAGCGCTGGATGTGGGTCGTGACCGGCTGCATGATGCTGCTCATCGGCCTTTCGCGGGTCTCTGTCGGCGTCCATTATCCGACGGACGTGCTCGCGGGCTGGGCGATCGGTATTGTGATCCTTGTCGTCATGAGCTTCCTGCAGAAGAAGGTTGAGAAGAAGTGGGTGCTGTATCTCGTCCTGATCGTGCTTTCCGCGTCCGGCTGGTTTTACTGCCGCTCGAATGATTACTTCAACGGCTTCGGCATGATGACGGGCTTCTTCGCGGGCGTCCTTTTTGAGCATAAATTTGTGCGCTTTAAGGAGACGAGAACCTGGTACCGGATGATCCTCCGGGTCGCGGTCGGCGGCGGTCTTTTCCTGGCGTTGAACAGCCTTCTGAAGCTGCCCTTCCCGAAGGAGCTTCTGGAGTCTGCGACGATGCCGCAGTATATTATCCGGTTCCTGCGCTACGCGGTCGTGGTCTTTTTGCTGACCGGCGTCTATCCGCTGTCCTTCCGGCTGCTGGACCGCGTGGAAGAAAGGAAGAAAGCGAAATGATAGAGATCAGGGTACTTTCGAAAGACGGAGCGGTGCTCTATGCCGCAGAAGGAAAAGAGGAGTGCTTCGGCACTTATTTCGGCGAATACGGCGAAGGGAGCCGGATCCTGGTGAGCGCTTCCCGCTATCCCGCGCTCTGCAGGCTTCGGCTTGACGAGGCCGTGGGGGACGCGGTTCTGTATCTTGCGGGCGATCTCGAATATCCGGTGCCTTCCGGGCAGGAGAGGCTCCGCTTTCACCCGGCGGCCTTCTCGGGAGAGCGTCACTACCTGTACGCGGGCTTCGTGCCGGAAGAGGAGAAGGGAAATTTCCGCGATCTCGCCCTGAACCCCTATGATTTCCACGGAAATACGACGGCTTTTCCGCATATCGAGGCGAATGCCGAAACCCGCGGGGAAGCGGTGTTCTTTGCCGCGAACGCAATCAACGGAATTTACGCAAACGACAGGCACGGCGAATGGCCCTATGTGACCTGGGGCATCGACGGACGGCGGGACTGCGAGTTCACGATCGATTTCGGACGCCCGGTTGATCTTGAGTCTGTGACGGTTTATCTTCGCGCCGATTTCCCGCACGACGCGGTGTGGGAGTCGGGAAGAGCGCAGTTTTCCGACGGCTCGGAGGAGGTCCTCCGCTTTGAAAAGACCGGGGAGGGGCAGCGCTTTTTAGTCCGCAGATCAGGGATCCGCACGATGCGGCTTTATGACCTCGTGCCCGAAAAGAACGCGGACGGCTTCATTTCCCTTGCGGCGATCCGAATAGAGGGAAGGGGCTGAAGCTTATGGTAAGGGAACAGTTTCAGCGGACGGCGATGCTGCTCGGCGAGGACGCGGTGGAACGGCTTTCAAAGAAAACCGCGGCGGTCTTCGGGCTCGGCGGCGTCGGAAGCTACGCTGCGGAGGCGCTCGCACGCGCCGGCATCGGAAAGCTCGTGCTGGTCGACCACGATACGGTGGCCGAGTCGAACATCAACCGTCAGCTTTACGCGCTTCACGATACCGTCGGAAGACCGAAGACGGAAGTGGCAAGAGCGCGGATTCACGCGATCAACCCGTACTGCACGGTCGAGGTGCACGAGACCTTTTTCCTGCCGGAGACCGCTTCGGAGTTTGACTTTTCTGGCTACGACTATGTCGTCGATGCGATCGACACGGTTTCCGGAAAGCTCGAGCTCATCGAATGCGCGAAAAAGGCCGGTACGCCGGTCATTTCCGCGATGGGCGCCGGGAACAAGCTCGACCCCACGAAATTCGAGGTCGCGGACATTTCGAAGACCTCGGTGTGCCCGCTTGCGAAAATCATGCGCCGGGAGCTTAAAAAAAGGGGCATTTCGGGCGTGAAATGCGTCTACTCGAAGGAAATCCCTCTGCAGCCCGACGAGGCCTTAAACGGCGAAATATCGACGAGACGGGCCACGCCGGGCTCAGTGCCCTTCGTTCCTCCCGTGATGGGCTTCATCATGGCGGGAGAAGTGATTAAAGATTTGATTCAGTCAACGCGTCGCGCTCCATCATTGCCTTTTTCTTTTTGCTCCCGGTGATCCTTCAGGAGCGCCTGAGCGCGCGGGACTACTTAGGCTGCGCGCTGATGCTTTCTGCGGTCATTCTTTCCCAGCTGCAGGACCGGAAAGAGAGGCGGAAGAGCGCCGCGTAAAGCGCCTTAATTAGAGACTTGAAGAGGAGAGAAAAGAATGTTATAATATTTTATCTGTTCAGCTCCCCGGATAAAATGTCAATAATCACGGATGGAACGCTTGTGTTCCAGACTGATTATTGGCAATTTTATCCGAGGAGGTCTGGAGGCGAAGCCTCTCTGACCTCCGAAATGAGAAATGCGAAGCATTTCGAATGGGGTGCTGAATAGCCGCGTTTTTTTTGAAATCTCCTCTTAACAGAGGGGCAGGACGGAAACATTCCTTTTCGGAGGATCGGATACGATGAGGATCGGAACGGGTTATGACGTGCACCGGCTCGCACAGGGCCGGAAGCTTATCATCGGCGGGGTGGAAATTCCGTATGAGAAGGGGCTTCTCGGCCATTCGGACGCGGACGTCCTGCTTCACGCGGTTTCGGACGCGCTTCTCGGGGCGGCCGCACTCGGCGATATCGGGAAGCTGTTTCCGGACAGCGATCCCGCGTATCTCGGCGCCGACAGCCGGAAGCTTCTTTCCGAGGTCGGCAAGAGAGTCCGAAGCGCCGGATACCGCATCTCGAATGTGGACGCGACGATTATCGCGCAGGCGCCGAAGATGGCGCCCTACCATGACGAAATGGTCGCGAATATCGCGTCGGCACTCGGACTGGAACCGTCGCGCGTCAGCGTGAAGGCGACGACGGAGGAGCATCTCGGTTTTACCGGAAGAGGCGAGGGCATCGCCGCCGAGGCCGTGTGCCTCCTGTATGAAGGAAATGGAAGAACATGAATTACATCAAGTTCGTTAAAGAGCAGATGGCGCTGATTGCGGACCGGGATCCGGCGATGCGCTC
This sequence comes from uncultured Lachnospiraceae bacterium, assembly GCA_946632055.1. Taxonomy (GTDB): domain Bacteria; phylum Bacillota; class Clostridia; order Lachnospirales; family Lachnospiraceae; genus UBA1267. The sequence continues at coordinate 20,187 of CAMPAR010000008.1, read as the reverse complement.
GAAGTGGGAAGTGTTTCTCTACCCTTCGTTCCGCGCGATGCTGGCCTACAAACGCAGCCATAAGCTTTATCTGAAAGGAAAATATTTCCGCGCGCGCCTGATTTCCCAGCGGGCCGCGCGCCGGACGGGCATCGAGATCCATCCGGGTGCCGAGATCGGAGAAGGGTTCTTCGTCGACCACGGACACGGCGTCGTGATCGGGGAAACCACGGTCATCGGGAAGAACGTGACGCTCTATCAGGGCGTGACACTCGGCGGCACCGGGAAGGAGAAGGGAAAGCGCCATCCGACGATCGGCGACAATGTCATGATTTCCGCCGGCGCAAAGATCCTCGGCTCCTTTACGATCGGCGAGAATTCGAAGATCGGCGCGGGCTCCGTCGTACTGAAGCCCGTACCTCCGAATTCCACCGTCGTCGGCGTGCCGGGACACATCGTCAAGCGCAACAATATCCGCATCCCCTACATGGATCTCAATCAGACCGACCTTCCGGATCCGGTGCAGAGCGAGATGGATCAGCTGCGTGAGAGCCTGAATGAACTGAAAAAGGAGAAAATATGAAGCTTTACAACACGATGACGCGGCGCGTGGAGCCGTTCAGAACGCACATTCCTGGAAAGGTCGCAATGTATACCTGCGGCCCGACGGTCTATCATTTCGCGCATATCGGGAATTTACGAAGCTATATCTGCGAGGATATTCTGGAAAAGACGCTGCGTTACCTCGGATATGATGTGAAGCGCGTCATGAATATCACGGACGTCGGACATCTTTCCTCCGATGCCGATACCGGCGAGGACAAGATGCTGGCCGGCGCGAAGCGCGAGCACAAGACCGTGATGGAGATTGCGGATTTCTACACGAAGGCCTTCTTCTCCGACATGGAAAAGCTGAATATCAAAAAGCCCGACGTCGTCGAGCCCGCGACGAACTGCATCCCGGAATTCATTCACATGATCGAGGTGCTCCTCGAGAAGGGCTATGCCTACAAGGCCGGCGAAAACGTGTATTTTGACACCTCGAAGCTTGACAATTACTATGCCCTTGGCAATCAGAACGAGGACGAGCTCATGGTCGGCGTGCGCGACGACGTGGAAGAGGACACCAATAAGCGCAACCGGAACGACTTCGTGCTGTGGTTCACCAAGTCGAAATTCGAGGACCAGGCGCTGAAATGGGACAGCCCCTTCGGCGTCGGCTATCCGGGCTGGCACATCGAGTGCTCCTGCATCGGACTGAAGCACCTCGGCGAATACATGGACATCCACTGCGGCGGCGTCGACAATATCTTCCCGCATCACACGAATGAAATTGCGCAGTCGGAGGCCTACCTCGGCCATAAATGGTGCAATTACTGGTTCCACGTGCATCACCTGAACGACCGGGAAGGGAAAATGTCGAAGTCGAAGGGCAATATTCTGACGGTGTCGGTGCTTGAAGAGAAGGGCTACGATCCGCTCGTTTACCGTTTCTTCTGCCTGCAGTCTCATTACCGGAAACCGCTCGAGTTCTCCTTCGACGCGCTGGACAACGCCTCCTCGGCCTTTTCGAAGCTCCTGAAGCGCACGATTGCCGTCGCGAAGGAAGCGGAAGGAAAGGAAGGCATCGACCAGGAGGTCTTTGACGAATATAAGGCGCGCTTCAAGGAGGCGCTCGGAAACGATACGAATACCTCGATGGCACTGACGGTTCTTTACGACGTGCTGAAGGCGGACACGGATGCCGCGACGAAGAAAGCTCTGATCGGCAGCTTTGACGAGGTGCTTTCCCTGGATCTTTTCCGGGAGAGAGCCGAGAAAGAGACGGCGGAAGAGGACAGCGGACTCGTTTCCTGGATCGAGGAGCAGATTGAAAAGAGAAAGGCCGCAAAGAAGGAGAAGAACTTCGCCGAGGCCGACCGGATCCGCGCGGAGCTTCTTGAAAAGGGAATTGTGCTGAAGGATACCAGGGAAGGAACCACATGGGAGAGAGCGTAAATGCCGCCCTGTCAAAGGACAGCGATATTACCGGGGAAATCCGGCGTCAGTTTTCGCTGCCGGAGATCGACCCCTCCCAGTATTCGCCGCTCGCGCTTGCCTATATCGGGGACAATATTTTTGAACTCGTGAACCGAACGGAAATGCTGCACCGGGGCAATAAGCAGGCGAACAAGCTGCACCGGGACTGCTCGAAGCGCGCCAATGCGCGCGCCCAGGCGGCGATGATCCGGGCGATCCTCCCGGAGCTTTCCGAAGAGGAGGAGGCGGTGTACCGCCGCGGAAGGAATGCGGCGGTCTATACGAAGGCGAAGAACGCGTCGATCCTCGAATACCACGAGGCAACGGGCTTTGAAGCCCTGATCGGATACCTGTATCTTTCGGGAAAATACGCGCGCGCGGTGGAACTCGTGCGGCTCGGATTTGACTCGGAAGACGCGAAGGAACAGTAAAAACAGACGGAAGCGCTCATGTATGCCGGAGGAATAACCGGCGCATGGGCGCGCGGCTTTTAGAACTGCCGCGAAGGAAGGAACGCATGGAAGAACATGAAAATCTGACGCTCGAAGGAAGGAACGCCGTAAGAGAGGGTTTAAGAGCCGGGATGCGGATCGACCGCGTCTTTTTGCAGGACAATCTGCATGATCCGGCGCTCTCGGAGATTGAGAAGGAGGCCCGGAAAGCCGGCATCCGCACGGACCGCGTGCCGAAGGAAAAGCTTTCAAAGCTCAGCCGGACGGGGCATCATCAGGGCGTCGTCGCCGAGCTCCTCGGCTGGGAGTACTGCGAGGTGGAGGACATCCTTCTTGAAGCGAAAAAAAGCGGCGAGAAGCCCTTCCTGTTCCTTCTTGACGGCATCGAGGACCCGCACAATCTCGGCGCGGTGATCCGGACGGCGCACCTCTCGGGCGCGCACGGCGTGATCATTCCGAAGAACCGCTCGGCGTCTTTGAACGCAACCGTTGCCAGGACTTCCGCGGGGGCGGTCAACTATACGAAGGTCGCGCGGGTCACGAATCTCTCGAAAACCATCGACGAACTGAAGGAAAAAGGCCTCTGGTTCGTCTCGGCCGATATGGACGGAACCCTGATGTATGACCTCGATCTTACAGGGCCGGTCGGACTTGTGATCGGCGCCGAGGGAAAAGGCGTGTCGCGCCTGGTGAAGGAAAAATGCGACCTCACGGCCGCCATTCCGATGAAGGGGAAAATTGATTCGCTGAACGCTTCGGTCGCGGCCGGCGTGCTGGCCTATGAGGTCGTGCGGCAGCGGATGGGAAAATAGAGAAAACTAAAGGAGATTATCATGCGGAAAATACTGAACGGACAGGCGCTCACGCTCGGCACCTGCTATTACCCGGAGCACTGGGACGAAAGCCTGTGGGAAGAGGATCTGAAACGGATGCTTGCCGTCGGGATCCGGACCGTGCGCGTGGCGGAATTTGCCTGGTCGAAAACCGAGCCCGAGGAGGGCGTTTTTGTCTATGACTTCTGGGAGCGCTTCCTGGATCTTGCGGAAAAGTGCGGCATGCAGGTGATCTTCTGCACGCCGACCGCGACGGCGCCCGCGTGGCTCACGGAAAAATATCCGGAGGTCCTGAACTGCGATATCAAGGGCGTGCCGTACTACCACGGCGAGCGCCAGCAGACGAATTACAATTCTCCGGTGTATCAGCGCTTTTCGGAGCGGATCACGGAGAAGCTCGCCGCGCATTTCGGAAAGCATCCGGCGATTATCGGCTGGCAGCTCGATAACGAATTCAACTGCGGCATCAACGTGTTCTATTCGGAGGCGGATACCGAGGCCTTCCGGGTTTTCCTTGAGAAGAAATACGGGTCCGTGGAGGCACTGAACGCGGCCTGGGGGACGGCGTTCTGGAACCAGACCTACAACAGCTTCTCCGAAATCCATGTGCCGAGAAATACGATCAACCAGTCCCGGAATCCGCACCTTGAGCTCGATTATAGGCGCTTTGTCTCGGACTCCTGCTGCCGCTTTGCGAAGGCGCAGGCGGACATCATCCGGAAGTATAAGAAGCCGGACGACTTTATCACGACGAACGGCATCTTCGGAAATCTCGATTACGACCGTCTGATGGCGGAGTCTCTTGACGAAATCACCTACGATTCCTACCCGGATTTCGCCTTTGCCCTCGATGACTATCAGCCGGAGGGGCTTCTGGACCGGAAGTGGAGCCGGAACCTTGCGCTCGTGCGCGCCATTAAGCCGGTATTCGGCATCATGGAGCAGCAGTCCGGCGCGAACGGCTGGAATACGAGGATGGAGGCGCCGACGCCGCGTCCGGGTCAGCTCTCCTTATGGACCATGCAGTCGGTCGCCCACGGCGCGGATTACGTCAGCTATTTCCGCTGGCGGACCTGCCGCTTCGGGACGGAAATGTACTGGCACGGCATTCTCGACTATTCGGGCCGCGACAACCGCAGGCTTTCGGAGGTCGGGGAAGTGAACCGGGCCTTTGAAAAGCTGTCCTGCGTCGCCGGAAGCCGCGTGAAGGCCTCCGTCGGCATCCTGATGGATTACGACAATGAATTCGACCTCGATATCGATGCCTGGCACCGGAGAATCGACGGATTCAGCAAGAAATCGCTCTTCAACGCGCTTCAGAAGATGCACGCGCCCTTCGACTTCGTGCACCTTTCCGATGAAACGGCGGTTGACAAACTGCTTCCTTACGATGTATTATTCTATCCGCATCCCGAAATCACGGACGAAGCGCGGGTGCGTACGCTGAGAGCCTTCGTGGAGCAGGGCGGTACGCTGATCCTCGGCGCGAGATCCGGGCAGAAGGATATGAACGGCGTCTCGACGGACCGGCTTCTTCCGGGCCTGTTCCGGGAGCTTTCCGGGGCCGACGTCCTGGAGTACTCCTTCGTCGCGCCGGACGAGGCTCCGGCGATGACGCGGATCTTCGATACGGAGGCGGAAGCGGGCGTGTTCAACGAAGTCCTGGAGGCGCTTCCCGGCGCCGAGGTGCTTGCGCGTTATGAAAACACTTATATTCAGGGCGCGGCGTCTCTCGTGAGAAACCGGGTCGGAAAGGGCGCGGTCTACTATTTCGGCGCCGCATTCTCCGAGGAGGCTGTGCGGGCCTTCGCGAAGGAGCTCGGCTTCTATGAGCCGTACGGCGCGGCGATTTCCGTGCCGGAAAGCATGGAGCTTTCCCTGCGGGAAAAGGGCGGAAAGCGCTTCTTCTTCGTCCTGAACTACCCGAAGGCGGAAGGCGAGATCGACCTGCACGGAAGCTTTAAGAACCTTCTTACGAATGAGGTGCTGACGGGAAGCGTGAAGCTCCCGGCATACGGATATCTTGTGTTGGAGGAAATCTGACTATGGAAAAAGCAAAAAAGCAGATTCTGACGGTGCCGAATGCACTTTCGCTCCTCAGAATTCTGCTGGTACCGGTATTCATGTACCTGTATATGGCAAAGGGAAACGTGCTCTGGACCGCCATCGTCCTGATTATTTCCTGCTTATCGGACGTCATCGACGGACCGATCGCCCGGAAATACAATCAGGTCAGCGACGTCGGCAAGGCGCTCGACCCCGTGGGAGACAAGCTGACCCAGATCGGGCTTATGGTCTGCCTGATCGCCAAATATCCGCTGATGTGGATCCCGGCCATTATCATTGTGGTCAAGGAGATCGCCAGCGGCATCCTGGGGCTTGTAACCATCAAGCAGGCGCATGTCGTGAAGGGCGCCGTCTGGCACGGAAAACTCACGACGGTACTTCTTTTCCTGATGATGGGCCTGCATCTTCTGTGGCCGCCGAGGCTTCCGGACCTCATTTCCTGGATTTCGATCGGAATCTGCTGCGCAATGATGCTGTATTCCTTTACAATGTATACCGCCCGCTATATCCGGACTTTAAGAGATGCGAAGCGCGGGAAGGAGGGTTCTTCCGATGGCAAATAAACTGATTATCGTGGAGTCGCCGGCCAAGGTCCATACGATCAAGAAATTCCTGGGCTCGGGCTACGACGTGGTGGCTTCGGCCGGACATATCCGGGATCTTCCGAAGAGCCGCCTCGGCGTGGACAAGGAGCATGATTTCGAGCCGGAATACATCACGATCCGCGGCAAGGGCGAGATCATGGCGGAACTGAAAAAAGCCGTGAAGAAGGCCGATAAAATCTATCTCGCCACGGACCCGGACCGCGAGGGAGAGGCGATCTCCTGGCATCTTCTGGAGGGCCTGAAGCTTCCGGAAAGCGGCAAGGAAATCTACCGGATCACCTTTAATGAAATTACGAAAAACGCGGTGCGGGAAGCGATTAAAAACCCGACCCGCCTGAATATGAACCTTGTGGACGCGCAGCAGGCGCGGCGCGTCATGGACCGCGTGGTGGGCTATGAGCTCTCGCCGGTTCTCTGGAAGAAGATCAAGGGCAAGCTTTCCGCCGGACGCGTGCAGAGCGCGGTGCTCCGGATGATCTGCGACCGGGAGGCCGAGATCAGCGCCTTCGTCCCGCAGGAATACTGGACACTGAATGCCGTGATCAAAAAAGAGGGCGGCGCCGGGATCGAAACCGAATACTACGGAACGACGGAGAAGAAGCACCAGCTTTCCTCGGAGGAAGAGACGAATGCCGTCGAAAAGGCCGTGAAAAACGCGCCCTTCGTCCTGACGGAGAAGAAGGAGCAGACGAGAAAGAAGGGCGCTCCGTTCCCCTTTACGACCTCGACCCTGCAGCAGGATGCGGCGAACAAGCTGAATTTCTCGACGAGCAAGACCATGCGGCTCGCGCAGCAGCTCTATGAAGGCGTGAGAATCCCGGGGCGCGGAACGATCGGCCTGATCACCTATCTGCGTACGGATTCGACGCGCGTCGCCGCGGAGGCGGACGCCGCGTGCAAGGCCTGGGTGCGGGAAAACTACGGAAATGAATACGTCGGATTCGGCGCGGTGCGGAACACCGACCGCGCGCAGGACGCGCATGAAGCCATCCGTCCGACGGATATGTCCCTGAACCCGGAGGCCGTGAAGAACGACCTGCAGCGGGACCTGTACCGCCTGTACAACCTGATTTACCGGCGCTTTGCCGCGAGCCGCATGAAGGCGGCGGTCTACGAATCGGTGAACGCCCGCTTTGAAAGCGCGGGACAGGCCTTTACGGCGGTTTCCACGCACCTTTCCTTCCCGGGATACCTTCTCGCCTACGATACGGACGGCGAAAAGACGAAGAAGGACAAGGGCCTGGAAAACCTCGCGGAGGGAGACGTCCTGCAGTTTGAAAGCTGCAAAAAAACGCAGCATTTCACGCAGCCGCCCGCTCATTTCACGGAGGCGACTCTCGTGCGCGAGATGGAGGAGCTCGGCCTCGGCCGTCCTTCGACCTACGCGCCGACGATTTCCAATATCCTCGGGAAGCACTACATCACCAAGGAAGGCCGGAACCTGTTCGTGACGGAACTCGGCGAAGTCGTCAACAACCTGATGCTGAAATCCTTCCCGGACATTGTCGACCTGAATTTCACGGCTTCCATGGAAAAGCAGCTGGATGAAGTGGAAGAGGGAAAGGAAGACTGGCACGAGCTGATGCGCGAATTCTATCCGGGCTTTAAGGAAGAGCTTCAGCGCGCGGAGGAAGAGCTCGAGAAGGTGAAGGTGGAGGACGAGAAGACCGATGTGATCTGCGAACTGTGCGGACGCAACATGGTCATCAAATACGGGCGGAACGGAAAGTTTCTGGCCTGCCCCGGCTTCCCCGAATGCCGCAATACGAAGCCGCTTCTTGAACGCATCGGCGTCAAATGCCCGAAGTGCGGAAAGGAGCTCGTCGCGCGGCGCACGAAGAAAGGCCGCCGCTATTACGGCTGCGAGGGCGCGCCGGAATGCGACTTCATGTCCTGGAACAAGCCGAAGGGCTGAAGAATATGACAGGTTTTCCGAAAGCCGGACCCCGAAGGGGAGTCCGGCTTTTTTGGTGTTGCGCATGCCGGATTCCTGTGGTATAATATCATCGACTATGTACAGGGGGTAGTATGCCCTTATGATTAATACACAGCGCGTTTATCTGATGACCAAGGCCGCGATTTTCGAGGACCGGGAAAAGAACGGAGCGCTTAAGATCGTATCCTACCGGCGGCAGGATTATATCCTGTATCACATGCTGTTTATCATGCTGTCGGTGACCGGCGCCTACGCGATCCTTATCGGAGCGGTGCTCTTCATGATCGTCATGGCCTACGAGTCGCTGATCCTGAATACCGCCCAGATGGTGCTGATCCTGATCGCGATTATTCTCGGATATATTCTGGTCCTGACCGCCTACTACATGATTTCCCACAAGTATTACGGAGAAAAGCATGTGCGCGCGCGGCAGGAGGTTCGCAAATATCTGACGGTGCTTCGGCAGCTTTCCGAGCTGCAGAAGGAAAACGGCGACGGGTCCGATACGAAAAAAACGGAGCAGACGAAAGAATGATAGGATGGATGCTGAGAGCCCGCGAGGTGATCAAGTCTTTTTATGAAAAATACGACCGGTACATCGAAGGCGTGTTCCGCTTCATGTTTGCGCTGAGCATTTTTCTCACGGTGATGTATCACACCGGCTATAATGTGCGGATCACGAGTCCGTGGATCGCGATCATTATGGCGCTGATCTGCGCCTTCCTTCCGATCTCCGCCATCCCGATTTTTACGGGCATTCTCCTCACGATGGAGTTTGCGTCCGTATCTCCGGAGCTTGCGGCGATTACCGTGATCATCCTGCTCATCATGCTGCTGACCTATTTTGTATTCAAGGCCGGAGACAGCTGGCTTCTCGCATTCTCCATGCTGATGCTTCTGTGGGGCTTCTCGCCGGTGCTTCTTCCGGTGGCGCTGTTTATACAGCCGATCCAGATCATCGTGGTTGTTTTCGGCGTGATTCTCTACGCCCTGATCATCGTGGTCAAGAAGGACGCAAGCGTGCTGTCCTCCAGCACGGGCAGCCTGACGCTCGGAGGAAGAGTGAACCTGCTTCTGAATGATCTCGTGACGAACCAGCGCTTCCTGCTGATTCTTCTCATCCTGTCCACGGCGCTTCTTCTGATCTGCCTCGTGCGGCGCTCGAGAATCAGCTACGCGCCGCTGATTTCGGCGGTGGCCGGCGGCGTCCTGTACATGATCGGGATGCTGCTCGGGGATTATTTCCTGTCGGCCGGCATTTCCGTCGTGCGTCTTCTTGTCGGCGCGCTTCTCGCGGCCGCGGAGACCTTTGTCATCATCAATTTTGTCATCAGCGTCGACTATAACCGGACCGAGCAGGTTCAGTTCGAGGACGACGAGTATTACTACTACGTGAAGGCCGTACCGAAGGTTTCCATCGGCGTCACGGAGAAAAAAGTCGAGAGTATCACCGGTACCGGTACTGTCTCAGAGAAAAAGGGGGAAACCGGGTGAAGAACTTTATTCAATTCAGCGGCGGTACGCTGACGATCGGGAGTCTCGTCCTGACCTTCAGCGTCAGCGGTGTGATTGAAATGATCATATTCGCCATCGTCGCCTACTATATCATGCTGTGGATCAAGCGCACCAAGGCATGGAATCTGCTGAAAGGCGCGGCGGTGCTTCTTGTCGTGTACCTTCTCGCGAAGCTCACGCATCTCGACAACATCGCCTTCCTGTTTGAGCGGATGGCGGGATCGATCCTGATCGCCGCGATCGTGGTGCTGCAGCCGGAGCTGAGGCGGGCACTCGAACAGCTCGGCGACAAGAACATCCTCGCCGGCATTATCAGTTCCGGATCGGATACGAAAACGGGACTCACGGCGGAATCCATTGACGCACTCGTGCGCGCTTCCGGCGTGCTGGCCGCGAACAAGGTCGGAGCGCTCATCGTCATCGAGCGCACGATCACGCTCAGCGAGTATATCGTTTCCGGCATTAAGACCGACGCGGTCATCACCTCCAGCATGCTGGAGCAGATTTTCGAGAAAAACACGCCGCTGCACGACGGCGCCGTGATTATCCGCAACAACCGGATCGAGGCGGCGACCTGCTACCTCCCGATTTCCAAAAACAACGCCATCAGCAAGGAGCTCGGGACGCGGCACCGCGCGGGGCTCGGCATCTCCGAGGTCTCAGACGCCATTACGATCATCGTGTCCGAGGAAACGGGGTCGATTTCGATTGCCCTGAACGGCGTCCTCACGAGAAATGTAACGCAGGAGGATCTGAGAGCGTCGCTTTACGATATCCGGACCATCGAAAAACCGACGAATACGCTTGGTGAGAAGATCAAGCAGTGGACAGGGAGGCGCAAAAATGAAAAACAGGCTTAAGCGCATCTTTACCACGAATATCGGCTGGAAAATCGCCGCGGTTTTTGTCGGAATCATCATCTGGGCGGTCCTGAGCAACACGCAGGACCCGGTGGTGACGGTTCCTCTGAATATTCCGATCACCTACACGCATGAGGAGAGCCTGCTGAAGAACGAATCTCTGTATGTGCTGACGCGCCCGGAGACCGTGAGGATCAATGCGCGCGTGCATCAGAGCAAGAGCAGGAAGGCGACGGCGTCCCTCTTTACCTGCACGGCGGATCTGGTGGATCACAGCGGCGGCGATCTTTCAAGCCAGCGGATCCACATCAATGTGCAGCAGATCGGCGGAACGGATATCGTGATCGACTGGTCCTATTACCGGAGCGATCCGAATATCACGGTCACGATGGATGAGTATATTTCCAAGGAGTTCACGGTCGCGCTGAAGGCGGAGGGCAACCTCTCGGCCGACGCGCAGTTCCAGGAGCCGGTTCAGTTCTCGCCCTCCGTCGTGACGGTCAGCGGACCGAAGAGCCGCTTCGCGAATGTCAATTCCGTGAAGGCCACGGTGAACCTGCCCCAGCTGAACGCGAAGGGCCCGGGAACCGTCACGGAAGACGCTGTGGAAGTGAAGATGTACGACGCGAACGACGAGGAAATCCGAAATACCGACGGATCACTCGTGATGAGCGCGGATACGGTGTCGCTGACGGCGACGATTGCGCGCCTGAGAGAACTTGCGGTGATGCTTGAAGGCACCAGCGGAACGCCCGCGGAAGGCTATCGCGTGGATACCTCCCTGACGAGCCTTTCCCCGACCGTGATTGTCGTGAAGGGCCTGAAGGGCAACTTAAGCGAGCTGAACACCCTGGTCATTCCGGCATCCCTCGTGAATGTGGACGGTATTTCTTCCTCGACCAGCTATGAAATCAGCCTGGCGGAGCTTCTTCCCGACGGCGTGACGATCGCGGAAGGCGCCTCGACGGCGAATGTGACGGTCAATGTGGAAGCGCTGGTTGCGGAGGAAAGAAACTACAACACCTCCAATATCCAGCTTCTGAATACGGATGAGCTGTATTTGTATACGATTCTGGAGAACTCGATCCCGATCCAGGTGCGGGGCTTCCAGGAAGATTTAAGCGTGCTGGACATCAATGCGAGCCTGCAGTCCAGGATCGACGCGGCCGGCCTGGAGCCGGGAACCCACACGGTTCCGGTGCAGGCGGATGCCCTGAGCGGCTATTACTGGGATAATATCGACCGGCTGAACGTGACGCTGCGCGTCCGCATCAATGAAGCGATGACGACGACGCCGGAGACGGAGCCGCCGACCGAAAGCACGACGGAAAGCACCCCGGAAACGGATGACAGTTCTTCCGGCAGCGCTTCGGACGAGTCAGACAGCAGCGGCAGCAGTACCGAGAGCAGTTCGGACGAAAGCAGTCCTTCAGAGGAACCCTCCGAAAGCATCTCGGAGGATTCCGGTTCGGAGGACACGAGCTCTTCCGAGAATGCCGGAGGCGGGGAGAATACTGAGGAAAATCAGGAACAGGAAAAACAGAATGCTGACGAACAGCAATAACACTGAACAGGGGGCAAGGCATTCAGTATGGTGAAGGAACAGGTGGCGGTAAATAATCTGACGGGTCTGCATCTTCGCCCGGCAGGCGTGCTCTGCCGGGAAGCCATGAATTTCAAATGCAGCATCCAGTTCACGTTCGGAAGCTATACGTCGAACGTTAAGAGCGTGCTGAGCGTTCTTGGCGCCTGTGTCAAACGCGGCGATGTCATCACGCTGATCTGTGACGGAGAAGACGAAGAGGAGGCTTTGCGGTATATGGTGAAGCTGATCCGGGAAGGACTCGGCGAATGACGGGGAATGAAACCATTGACGCCGTGATTCCCGTATTCCGGCCGGGAGAGGAGTTTGCGAAGCTTATTTCCATGCTGAAGCAGCAGAAAAAGCCCGTCCGGAGGATTATCCTGATGGTGACTGCGGCTCCGGGAGACGAGGTTCCGTCTTTTTTGGAGGATCCCGGAATCGTCGTTCAGACGCTTCTTCCGGAAGAATTCGACCACGGAAACACCAGAAACCGGGGCGTTTCGCTCTCGGACGCGGACTATGTGCTGCTTCTCACGCAGGACGCGGTGCCGGCTGACGGGCGGCTGACGGAAGCGCTTCTTCAGGCCTTTCGGGAGCCCCTTGTCGCATCTGCTTACGCGCGGCAGCTTCCGAAAGCGGACTGCCGGAGCATCGAGGCCTTTACGCGCGGCTTCAATTATCCGGAGGACTCCTTCGTGAAGAGCGGGGAGGATCTTCCGCGGCTCGGCGTGAAGACCTATTTCTGCTCGAACGTGGCGGCCATGTACGACCGGCGCGTGATGGAGGAACTCGGCGGCTTTACGAAGCACACGATTTTCAATGAAGATATGATTTACGCTTACGAGGTGATCCGAAACGGCTACCGGATTGCTTACGCGGCGGATGCGAAGGTCTATCATTCGCATAATTACAGCGGAAGAGAACAGCTGCACCGCAATTTTGACCTCGCGGTTTCCCAGGCGGATCATCCGGAGATTTTCCGGGCGGTTTCGTCGGAGAAAGAGGGCCTCGGCCTTGTGAAAAAGACCGTGCGGCATCTGTTTTCTGTCGGAAAATGGTATGAAGTGCCGCTTCTGTTTTACCAGAGCGGGATGAAATATGCCGGGTATTTTCTCGGGAAGCGCTACCGGCGTCTTCCGAAGAAGCTGGTCCGGCGGTTGAGTATGAATCAAAATTACTGGGAGGAATCCAATGGGACAGATTAAAGTAACGCGCTGCGGAATCGAAGGACTTTGTGTGATCGAGCCGACGGTACACCGGGATGAGCGCGGGTATTTTGTCGAAACCTATAATGAAAATGATATGAAGGCCGAGGGACTGGACCTTCGCTTTGTGCAGGACAATCAGTCGATGTCCCAGAAGGGCGTGCTGCGCGGCCTGCATTTCCAGAAGCAGTTCCCGCAGGGAAAGCTCGTCCGGGTTTTACGGGGAAGCGTTTTCGACGTGGCGGTGGACCTTCGCGCGGACTCGAAGACCTACGGGCAGTGGTTCGGCGTGGAGCTTACCGAGGAGAACATGAAGCAGTTCTATATTCCGGAAGGCTTTGCGCACGGCTTCTATGTCATGAGCGATATCGCCATTTTCGCTTATAAGTGCACGGATTTCTACCATCCCGGCGATGAGGGCGGACTGCTTTACTGCGACCCGGAGATCGGCATTGACTGGCCCTTCGATCCGGATGCCCCGCTGATCATTTCCGACAAGGATCAGAAATGGCTCGGCCTGTCTGAAACCTTCAGCTTCAAAAAGTAAGGTCGTTTTTAAGTATGACAAAAATTGACTTGAAACGGACGGGGAAATACGCCCTTCTCGGCTTTGGCGTCATGGTGCTTCTCTTTACGGTCGGCGCCTGGGACCGGCTGTTTGCCGCCTCCGTTTTCGGAATCCGTTTGATTTATATCTATCCGGGAATCGTCCTCCTTTTAGGGCTCTTTCTCCTGCTGTACCTCCGGAAAATGAAGGCCTGCCAGAACTCGGGGAAGAAGTGCGCGGGGCTCTATTTCCTGCAGACGATTCACCGCTACCGTTTCCTGATTGAGCAGCTCGTCGAGCGGGACTTCAAGATCAAGTACAAGCGCTCGGTTCTCGGGGCTTTCTGGAGCTTTTTAAACCCGCTTCTCATGATGATCGTGCAGTATGTGGTGTTCAGCCACCTGCTCGGCATCCGGGGCAATGTGGAGCACTACGCGATCTACCTTCTCTGCGGTATCGTGATCTGGAACGGCTTCAATGACTGTTCCACGCAGTCGATGCGCTCGATCACGGCGAACGCCGCCTTAATTACGAAGGTGTATGTGCCGAAGTACATTTATCCGGTGACCAAGGTCCTCTCGGCCTCGATCAACATCGTGCTTTCGATGGTGCCGCTCCTTCTCGTGACGCTGGTTTACGGACTTTTTTCCAACCCGCACCTGTATCTTTCGAAGGCGGTTCTTCTGCTGCCCTTCGGTCTGGTGCTGCTTGTGGTGTTCTGCATCGGCATGGGCTTCTTCCTGTCGTCACTGATGGTGTTTTTCCACGACATCGAATTCCTCTGGGGCTTCGTTTCGACGCTCTGGATGTATTCGACGCCGATCATCTACAGTCTGTCCATGCTGGAGGGAAAGGAAGGAGCGCAGTGGCTCGTGAACCTGATGCGCTTCAACCCGATGTACCACTATATCAGCTTTTTCCGGACGATTATTCTCGAGCGCCAGTCGCCGGCCTTTGCCGAGTACGGCATCTGCCTCGCGTTTTCCGCCGGCCTGTTCATTCTGGGACTTCTGATGTTCCGGAAGGTCCAGGATAAATTTATATTATATCTGTAACTCTGAAGGGTTCATTATGACACAGAAACAGGAACTGATGCTGAGCGTAAAGGATGTTTCCATGCGCTTCAGAAAGGAAGAGGACCGCGCGGGCTCCCTGAAGGAGACCGTGATCAATGCCTTTACCGGAAAACTGAAGTTTACGGAATTCTATGCGCTGCAGCACGTCAGCTTTGATGTTTATAAAGGGGATGTCCTCGGCATTATCGGCCGGAACGGCGCCGGAAAAAGTACGATCCTGAAGATCATTTCCGGCATCATGAAGCCGACGGCGGGGTCTGTTGAGCGGCATGGAAATATCGTACCGATGCTGGAGCTCGGCTCCGGCTTCGACATGGATCTCTCCGGAAGGGAAAACGTCTTCCTGAACGGCGCGATTCTCGGCTATGAGAAGGAATTCCTGTACGGAAAGTACGATGAAATCCTGGCTTTTTCCGAACTTCACGACTTCATCAACATGCCGCTTCGAAACTACAGCTCCGGCATGATCATGCGTCTCGCCTTCTCGATCGCGACGGTCGTGGAGCCGGAGATTCTGATCGTGGACGAAATCCTGGCGGTCGGCGACGAGAACTTCCAGAAGAAGTCCCGCGCGCGCATGATGGAGCTCATGTCCGGCGGAACCACGGTGCTGTTCGTCTCGCACGATATGAACCAGATCCGGGAAATGTGCAACCGGGTCGTGTGGCTGGACGGCGGAACCGTGCGGCTTCAGGGACCGACGGACGAGGTCTGCAGCCAGTACCGGCTGTAAGGAAAGCGGGTGCGGTTCATGAAGAAAGTCACGGTGGTGATTCCGAACTGGAACGGCATGGAGTATATCCGGGTCTGTTTAAACTCGCTTCGCGCCCAGGATACGGATGATTTTGAAGTCCTGGTGATCGACAACGCCTCAAAAGACGGGTCCGACCGCGTCATTGAGGAGGAATATCCGGAGGTCCGGCTTCTTCGGATGCCGGAGAATCTCGGCTTTGCCGGCGGGGTGAACGTCGGCATTCAGGAGACGAAGACGCCTTTTGTGCTGCTGCTCAACAACGACATCGAGTGCGATCCCTCCTTCGTGCGGAATCTGACGGCGGCGGCGGAGAAGAGCGAACGGATCTTCTCGGTCTCGAGCCGGATGATCAATTACCGGGAGCGCGAGCTCCTCGACGACTGCGGCGACCTCTATACCGTGCTTGGCTGGGGCGCGCAGCGGGGCGTCGGGCAGAGGGCAGACGATCCGAAGTATCTGAAGCCCTGTAAGGTGTTCAGCGCCTGCGCCGGCGCGGCGATTTACCGGATGAGCGTTTTTGACGAGATCGGTCTCTTTGATACGGATCACTTTGCGTATCTCGAGGACATCGATATCGGCTACCGGGCGCGGATTTACGGCTATGAGAACCGTTATGAGCCCACGGCCGTCGTCTATCACTGGGGTTCCGGAAGCTCCGGGGCCGTCAAGTACAGCGATTTCAAGGTGCGGATTTCCGCGAGAAACAATCTCTGGCTCTGCTATAAAAACATGCCTCTTTTTTACCGCGGCCTGAACGCCTTCCCCTTATGGTTCGGCCGGACGGTCAAGCGGCGCTTCTTCCGGAAGGAGGGCTTCCTGGAGGCGTATGACGAAGGCCTGAAAGAGGGGCGCGAAAAGCGGAAGCAGACGAAAAAAGTGCCGTTTTCGATGAAACATTTCGGAAATTATCTGAAAATTGAAACCGAACTCATCAAAAACTCGTTTATATATATGGCGGAGTACCTGAAACGCCATTAGACGGATGCGTTAAGAAGGAGCGAATGTGATTAAAGATAATGAGCGCCAGCTGAATAAGATCCGGGCAGTATTGGATCTTCTGACGGTTGTCGCCGCATACTTTCTGACATTTTTTTTCTTTTTCTATATTTTTCCGAATGATGCCTGGTTCGGAGGCGTATTCAGCCTGATTACCGCGCGCGACTACGCGTCGGCGATCCTGTATTTCGCGCCGCTGCACCTTTTGATGTACGTCATCAACCACATGTACCGGCCGATGCGCGTGACGGGGAGAAGGAGAGAGGCCTTTGCCGTCCTTCGTTCGAACATGCTCGCGATCGTCATCGTGATCCTGTTCTTCTGGATTTTCCAGGGAAAAGAGAACTATACGCGTCCGGAGGAGCTGACTTTCGGGCTGTACTGCCGGCTCTTCTCGAGGATGTTCCTGTTCGAATTCGGCATCGTGAATACAGCCGCGATCATTCTCCAGCGCAACATCCTGCGCTACATTATGGTGGCGGTCCGGAAGAAGGGGCTGAACCAGAAGACGATTCTCGTGGTCGGATATTCGAGAGGAGCGGAGGGCTTCCTCGACCGCGTCCGCAACAACGCGCGCTGGGGCTACCGGATTTACGGCATCCTGGACGACAGCATGGCGATCGGGACGACCTTTGAAAAATACTCGGTCATCGGCAGGCTCTCGGATCTACCCGGCATCCTCGAGAAGAACGAGGTCGACGAGGTCTTCGTGACGCTGAGGCTGAGAGAGTACGAAAAGCTCGAAGAGGTCGTGCACACCTGCGAAAAGGCGGGCGTCATGACGAAATTCGTGCCCGACTACGGCAACCTGATGTCCAACAACCCCTATACGGAGGACCTTCTGGGACTTCCCGTGATCTATGTGCGGCAGGTTCCGCTGAATGATATCATCAACGCCTTCCTGAAACGCACAATGGATATTGTCGGATCGCTGGTATCGATCGTGCTGTTTTCGCCCGTCATGCTGGTGACGGCGATTCTCGTGAAGCTCAGTTCCCCAGGCCCGGTGATCTTCAAGCAGGAGCGCGTGGGACTGCACAACAAGCCCTTCATGATGTACAAGTTCCGTTCGATGGGCGTGCAGAAGGAAGAGGACGAAAAGGGCGAGTGGACGACGAAGAACGATCCGCGCGTCACGAAGGTCGGAAAAATCATCCGGAAGACCAGTATTGACGAGCTCCCGCAGCTTTTCAACGTGCTTTCCGGAAAAATGAGCCTCGTGGGACCGCGTCCCGAGAGGCCGCAGTTCGTGGAGATTTTCCGCGAGGAAATCCCACGCTACATGGTCAAGCACCAGGTGCGTCCGGGCATGACCGGCTGGGCGCAGGTGAACGGCTACCGCGGCGATACTTCGATCCGCGGACGGATTGACCACGATATCTACTACATCGAAAACTGGTCGCTCGGACTGGACATCAAGATCCTGTTCCTGACGATTTTCAAAGGATTTATCAATAAGAACGCATATTAAAGGAGATTTATGGAGACTTCATCCAGAAAAGAGCGCCTGAAGGCCGCCCGGCAGGAAAAGCTGATGAACCGCAGAAGAAGGAATGTGCTGATTGTCATGATCGAAGTGGTTCTCGCGCTGCTTCTCGGCATCACCTGCTACGGCGTGACGGTGCTGAATTCATACCGCTATGAGGAACTCGAGGAGGATATCTTTATGGATACCTCCGAATCGGCCTACCGCGAAACCCGGATGGTGACTTCGGTGGTCGAAGTCACGAAGGAGAACGGCGAAACCGAGACCTCGGTCGTGGAAGTGCCGATCGAGACGGAGATGTCCGGCTACCGGAACGTCCTGATCCTCGGCGTCGACGCGCGCGACATGAATTTTGAAGTCACCGACGGCATCAACGCCGACGTGATCATGATCGCCAGCATCAATAATGATACGGGTGAGGTGAAGCTGGTCTCGATCCTTAGAGATACGATCATGCGTCACGAGGACGGCGGACGGAAGACCTACGCCAAGGCGAACGAGCAGATCTACATGGGCATTTCCGACATGGTTTCGATGATCAACCGGAACCTCGGCCTTGCCATCAATGAGTACATGATCGTCAACTGGTACGGCGTGGCGGCCTGCATCAACGAAATGGGCGGCGTGGAGCTCACGATTCCCGACACGACGATGCTGACCTATGTGAACAGCTATCTCGATTTCACGAACCGGGCGACGGGTCTCTGGGCGCCGGAGTTCACCGCGCCGGGAACCTACAACATGCTCGGTACGCAGGCGGTTGCCTACTGCCGCGTACGCTACGGCGGCATCAATGATATGGGACGCGCGGCTCATCAGCGTGAAGTCATCGAGAAGCTCGTGATCAAGGCGAAGGATCTGGCCAAGGGCGGGCAGGTGAACGTTCTGATCAACACCGCGAAGATCGGTCTTTCCAATGTCCGCACGAATATCAAGATGCCCGATGTCCTCTGGATGCTGACTCAGATCGATAAATACAATATGGCTGGACAGATGCAGTTCCCCTCCGACGGAAACTTCACGACCGGACATGTGCTCGGAAGCTACCTCGGGAAGTACGGTATCTATGATCCGCTGGTTGCGAATGATTTCCAGCAGGAGGTCCGGAACCTTCATGAATTCCTTTATCCGGGACAGGACTACGAGCCGAGCGATTTCATCAAGAATATCAGCTACCAGATGCAGCTCGACCGCATGGGACAGTAAGTTCACAAAAACACTTATTTTCTCCATTTTTTAAACACACTTTGATCACATTTCTCCTCTAAGATATGAGCCATAAGATCAGGAAAGATCAGATGGCCTGAATCTTAGAGGAGGTTTTTTTATGTACGACGATCGCTTTGGTGAAGAACAGTACAACACATATGAAGATAGAGAATCGAAGCCGAAGAAAAAGAAGACCGGCCTCCGCATTGCCGCAATTGTCATGGCGGCAGTGCTTGCAGTATCGGGAGTCGGCTACGGCATGTACCGCGTGGGCGCGGCAGCGGCCGCAAAGCACCAGGCGGAGGTGAGTGCCGCTCTGGACGACGCGGAGAACACCGCCGTCAGCAGAACGACCGACGAGCATACCGAAAGGAACCTGCTGACGACCTCGGATGCCGGCGAGGTGCTGAATACGGCAAGCCTTTCCGAGAACAGCATCGATGACACGGATACGGACGCAGAGACAACAGTTCTGGATGTCTCAGAAGTGGTAGAGAACGTGATGCCCTGCGTCGTCGCAATCACCGACAACCTGGAGCTCACCTCATCGAACAGCTATAATCCTTACAACTACTTCTTCGGCGGCCCGAGAAGCGGGACGGAAACGAAGGAAACCGTTTCTTCCGGCTCCGGCGTCATCATTGCCGAGAACGAAGACGAGCTTCTCATTGTAACCAATAACCACGTGGTCAATAACGAAGGAAACTACAGCTATTACAGCGTTTCCTCCACGGGGCTTACGGTACAGTTCGTGGACGGATCCACGGCGGACGCCACCGTCAAGGGAACGAATGCCGATGAAGATCTGGCTGTGATTGTCGTCAAGCTTTCCGATCTCAGCGAGGAAACGAAGGATGCGATCCGCGTGGCGGTCTGCGGCTCCTCCGATGATCTGAAGGTCGGCGCCGGCGTTATTGCCATCGGCAATGCGATGGGCTACGGCCAGTCGGTCACGACCGGCATCATCAGTGCGAAGGACCGTCCGGTGACGATTGACGGCATTACGAGATACCTGATGCAGACAGATGCAGCCATCAACCCCGGCAACTCCGGCGGCGGCCTG
>CAMPAR010000007.1 GCA_946632055.1 uncultured Lachnospiraceae bacterium | reverse complement strand
CTTTTGAAGATATCGAGGTGAAGCAGAATGCGCCGGAGCTTCTGGAGGCAGCGCTTCGTTCGAAAAGAAAGAAGGGGATGATCGGAACCGGGGCGATGTCGGATCCGTATATGCACTGTGAAGAAGAACTGCAGCTGACGAAGAAATGCCTGGAGATTATCCTGAAGTACGGCTTCGGCGCGGCGATTCAGACGAAATCCGACCGCATTCTCCGGGATATCGATCTGCTGTCGGAGATCAACAAGTCCGCAAAGTGCGTGGTGCAGATGACGCTGACGACTTACGATGACGATCTGTGCCGGATCCTGGAGCCGAATGTCTGCAATACCAAGCGCCGGATCGAGGTGCTGGAGAAGATGCAGGAAAGGGGGATTCCTACGATTGTCTGGATCACGCCGATCCTGCCGTTTATCAATGATACGGAGGATAATCTCAGCGCCATCCTGAATGAATGCGCCCGGGTCGGCGTCAAAGGGATCATCGATTTCGGTATGGGGCTGACGCTTCGGGAAGGCGACCGGGAATATTATTATGCGGCGCTGGACCGGCATTTTCCGGGGATGAAGGAACGGTATGTCAGGCGCTATGGAAACGCCTATGAACTGCCGAGCCCGAATGCTGAAGCGCTGACGAGGATCTTTCAGAGCATCTGTAAGGATCACGGAATTCTGTCAAGTCCGGAGGCGTGCTTCCGGTTTATGAATGAGCTGCCGGATAAATATCCGCAGATGAGTTTATTTGACCTGTAAGTGGGAGGAGGGTTTTAAAATGCTGAAGGAAATGGGCTTTTACAAGGGCGTCAACCTGGGCGGCTGGCTGTCGCAGTGCGACTACAGCGACGAGCGTCTGGATCACTTCATCGAAGAGAAGGATTTTGAGACGATTGCATCCTGGGGGCTCGATCACGTGCGGGTTCCATTCGATTATAACGTGATCGAAAATGAGGACGGATCCTATCAGGAGGAAGGTTTCAGGCGCATCAGCCGGGCCGTTCAGAACGCGCTGAAAAACGGGCTGAACATTGTGCTGGATCTTCATAAAACGGCCGGCTTCTCCTTTGATTCCGGGGAGAAGGAGCTTGGATTTTTTGAGGATGAAGCGCTTCAGGAACGCTTCTACCGGCTCTGGGAGGAGATGGCAAAGCGCTTCGGGCATGATCCGGAGCACGTGGTATTTGAACTGCTGAATGAAGTGACGGATCAGAGCTTTTCTAAGACCTGGAACCGGATTGCGGATACCTGCATCAAAAGAATCCGGGCGATTGCGCCGGAGGTCGTGATCCTTGTCGGAAGCTACTGGAATAACAGCGCCTCAGCGGTGAAGGACCTGGATCCGCCGCAGGATGAGCGTGTGGTTTACAACTTCCACTGCTATGAACCGCTTCGCTTCACGCATCAGGGCGCAACCTGGACGGACGCCATCGATCCGAAGGAACGGGTCGCCTTCGAAGATTCCGGGACAACGGAAGCGTTTTTCGAAGACCTTTTCGAATCCGCCATTCAAAAGGCGGAAGAGAATGGGACAGAGCTGTACTGCGGCGAATACGGCGTTATTGACGTGGCGAAGCCGGAAGATACGCTGAAATGGTATCGGGTAATCAACCGCGTCTTCGAAAAGCACGGCATCGGAAGGGCGGCATGGAGCTATAAGGAAATGGACTTCGGACTGTCGGACCGGAGGATGGACGGCGTGCGCGCGGAACTCATCCAGGTGCTTTAAGAGAACCGGAGCAGGGATCGGGTCCTGACAGGGAAGCATTCACTTCCGGAGGGTAACGAAATGCAGGAAATAACGGAGCGTATTTCAAGATTATTTCAGGCGTACGGACTGGGAGAAATCCGGGGAGAAATCCGGCCGGTGTCCGGCGGGCTGATGCACAGAATGTTTCAGGTGCGCGGGACGGGCGGCGTTTATGCCGTCAAATGGCTGAATCCGGAAATCATGAAGCGGCCCGGGGTTTTTGACAATTTCAGAAGGGCGGAAGAGCTCGAGGATGCGCTCGAAGAACAGGGGATTCCGATCGTTTCCGCCATCCGCTTCGGAACAAAGAAGATGCTGAAGCATGAGGACCGGTATTACTATATCTTTCGGTGGCAGGAAGGCCGCATCACGGATTATAATCAGATCAGTTCGGAGCAGTGCCGGAAAGCCGGGGAGATCCTCGGCCGCATCCACGGGACAGACCCGCGGGAAGCGGCGATCGAAGAACCGGAGATCAGCAGGATCGATTTTGAGAGCTACATCCGGAAGGCGGAGGAAGAAAGTCCGCTGATTGCGGAGCTTCTGAAGGAAAACCTCCCGGTTCTTTCGAAGGCCGAAAAGCGGCTGAACGAGGCAAGGAGGAGCCTTCCGCCCTTCAGCGCCATCGACGACCCGGACATGGATCCGAAAAACGTCATGTGGCATCAGGGAGAGCCTTACGTCATCGATCTTGAATGCCTGAGGAGAGGAAATCCCGTCTCAAGCTGTCTCGATCTTGCCCTGCAGTGGGCGGGTACGACGAACGGCGCGTACCGTGGGGAAAATCTCGAGTCCTTCCTGCGGGGCTATTTCAGCTCTTATGACAACGGCTTCAGAGCCTATGAGGAGCTGTTCGGAATCGCCTATTCCTGGCTGGACTGGCTCGAATACAACATCAGGCGTGCGCTTGGGGTGGAAGGCTCTCTTCCGGAAGAGATCCGGCTTGGCGAAGAGGAAGTGAAGAACACGATCGGAAGAATCCGGTATCTGAGTGAAAAGGAGCGCGAGGTGTGCGAAGTCCTTGCGTGCTGCGGAACATTTACTGTTTGAAAGACAAATTCCTTCAAAATAGGCTGGAATTCTCGGAAAAGCTGAAGTATAATGCAGACAGGAACTTGAATGGAAGCCCGTGTTTTTCGGCGGTGATCCGGGGATGCGGGCTTTGGCTGAATGAATACGATGTACAGGGGAAACAGGAGGAAGCAGGATGTTTTGTGAAGTTTGCGGAGCAAAATTAGATGATGACAGTCTGTTCTGCCCGGAGTGCGGTGCGAGGGTGGCGATCCCTGAAATGCAGGCGCCGGGACGCGCGGCCGTGTTTCAGGAAGAAAACAGCAGTCCGGAGGAGGCTTTAACAGGCAAAGCTCCGGAGGAAATCAGCAGAGCCGCGGTGAATCCGGAAGAGTCAGCGTACAGTGCCGGGCCGGATGCAGGACAGGCGGAGCAGGGCTATCAGGAGCAGGCGTATGCGGAGCAGGGCTATACGGAACCGGTTTATACGGATCCGTCGGCGCCGATGAACGGGCGGGGCTTTGACCGGGAGGCGTTTGCCGTCGACCCGGAACCGCAGGGAATGAATCAGGAGAAGAAGCCCTTCAATAAAAAGATTCTGATTTTCGGCGGAGCGGGACTTCTCGCGCTGATCCTTCTCGTGGCGCTTGGTGTGGTTTTCATCCCGAAGCTTTTAGGCGGCGGTTCGGCCGGCAGCGTGAAGAGCACCAAGCCGGCGATCTTTGAGGTGGCTGATGCCGGCCGCGTCTACCTTGTCGCGCCGGAAGCGGATGATTCGCTGAATGATTTCCTGAACGAAGAGGTTTCGGAATACTATTTAAACGCAGCTCTGACGGCGGCACTCTTCGAGAGCGACGACGAAGTCTGGTTCTTTGACGGAAAGGACATTACAGAGCTTGCAGACGTCTTTGACGAAGATAATCCGGCGTATTACGGCTTTATCGGCCTGACAAAGGATTTCGCTTACAGAAAAGACGATACCCTGTATATCTACCACGGGGATACGCATCAGTCGGAGGCGATCAGCGAAGAGGGCGCTCTGAAGAACGCAGACCTGGTCAGGGAACAGGTCGGCATCACCTCCTCCTCGGACGGCAAATATTATGCGTATTCGCTGCGCTCGGAGGACGGAGAGTATAAGAGCTATATCTGGGACGGAAAAGCGGTTCAGGATCTCGGCAGAAGCAAGTATGTCGTCAGCATCGCGAACGGCGGAAAGTCCATGTACTATGTGGACGTCTCCAGAAAGACCGGAAAGCGCTCCCTGGTGTACCGGAAGGGGATCAATTCGGAGCGGGATACGGTTCTCGATTCCTCGGAAAGCGATTCGATCGTTACGGTCACCAATGCGGACGGAACCGAGCTCGTGTATGTTCTCGGAAGCAAGGTCTATTTCACGGAAAGAGGGAAGGAGCCGGTCAAGATTTTCTCCAATGACGATTTCGATTTGCTGCGGTCGTACGAGGAAAGTTTTGTTCCGTTTGAGCAGAACGGCGTGGCTTATGCCGGCCTGACGGCGAGACGCGTCTCTGTCGAAAGCTTCAAGAACCGTTATTACCGCACGGAAGATACGCTCTACTACATGAATAACAAAGGGGAAATGAACCGGGTCGTGAAGCATGTGGGACCGTACTGCTATGTGTGCTCCGACGGAAAGACCGTTTATTATCAGGACGACGAATACAGTCTCTGCCGCGTGAACG
The DNA here is from genome assembly GCA_946632055.1 of uncultured Lachnospiraceae bacterium. Lineage (GTDB taxonomy): Bacteria > Bacillota > Clostridia > Lachnospirales > Lachnospiraceae > UBA1267. The sequence continues at coordinate 42,967 of CAMPAR010000007.1, read as the reverse complement.
GCACGAAATCCGGGGCGGGCAGCGAGATTCTGGTGGATGCCGACTGCTACGGCATGGTTCCGACAGCGGATGGAAAGATTGTGTTCTTCGAGAATGAGAATGACGAGCTGATCGCGCTGAAGAACGGCAAGGAGACCACCGTCTCCACCGAGCCGAATGCGACATACGGCTTCGGCGGTCTTTTAAACGGCAAAACCTTTGTTTATCTGGAGGATGACGAACTGTGCCTTTCCTCGGGGAAAAAGGGAGAAGCCGTGCGCGGCATGAATCAGGAAGTGAGTTATTTCGTGACCGGAAACGGCTACATTGTCGTGAACGGAGAGGATGAAATCTTCTATTCGACCGACGGAAAGAAATTCTCCGTCGTTTATCCGAAAGACTGACCGGCAAAATAATACGGCCGCTGATTTCAACAATCAGCGGCCCTTTTCGTTTTGGGGTTCGGTTCAGTTCGAAAAGACGCGGTCGGCAAAGCGGACGGTTTCCATCGCGTCCTTCGCATAGTAATCCGCGCCGATGGCGGCGGCGTAATCGGCCGTCATGACGGCGCCGCCCACCACTACTTTTGTATCCGGCTTTTTCTCGCGAAGAAGCCGGATCGTTTCTTCCATGCTGACAACGGTAGTTGTCATGAGGGCGGAAAGCCCGACGAGGCGGATGTCTTCGGCAATGGCGGTATCGACGATGGTTTCCGGCGGAACGTCCCGCCCGAGATCGAGCACCTCATAGCCGTAGTTTTCCAGCATGACCTTCACGATATTCTTTCCGATGTCGTGGATATCGTTCTTGACGGTCGCAAGGATCACGCGGCCTTTGGCGGCGGACTCGGAGGCGCCGGAGGCGGCCATCCGGTCTCTCACGGCGGCAAAGGCGGCCTGTGCTGCCTCCGCGCTCATGAGAAGCTGCGGAAGATAAATCCGGCCGCTCTCGAAGCCCTTGCCGACTTTATCGAGCGCGGGGATCAGGGTGCCGTTCACGAGTTCGAGCGGGGCGGTATTTTTCAGTGCTTCCCGGGCGAGTTCCTTCGCCGGGGCGGAAAGACCCTTCAGGATAGCTTCATAAAGCCGTTTCAGGCCGCTTTCGGGGCTGTCAGGCCCGGAGGCGGATGTTTTACCGTCCGAAGTGTCTTTAGCCGCAGAAGAGGCGTCTGAGGCACTTTCCGGAGCGCCGCCGGCCTTTTTCTTTACCGAAGTTTTCTTCTCCATGCCGGCGTAGCAGCCGATATAGCCCGAGAACTGCGGATCCTGCTCCGAAAGCGCGAGGTACGAGCGGTAAGCGCTCATGACGGCGTCGTTATTGGGATTGATGATCGCGAGGGAAAGCCCCTCCTCGAGCGACATCGTGAGGAAGGCCGCGTTCAGGTTTTCCCTAAGCGGCAGTCCGAAGGAGACGTTCGAAACGCCGAGAATCGTCGGAAGGCCGAGCTCCTCACGGATCAGCCGGATGGTCTGAAGCGTGACGCGGCCGAGCTTCGGATCGGCGGAGACCGCCATCGTCAGCCCATCAAAGACGAGGTTCTTTTTCTGAATGCCGAAGCTTTCGGCGGCCGAGACGATTTTCCTCGCAATCCGGAGGCGTCCCTCGGCGGTCTCCGGGATTCCGCCTTCATCGAGCGGCAGACAGACGAGAACGCCGCCGTATTTTCTGACGATCGGAAGTACGGTGTTCAGGCTCTCTTCCTTGCCGTTCACGGAGTTCACGAGCGCCTTGCCGTTCACGTTACGGAGGCCGCGTTCGAGCGCCGCTGGGTCCGTCGTATCAATCTGCAGGGGAAGGGCGGTGACGCTCTGCACGGCCGTCACGGCATCCTGCATGAGCCCGGGCTCGTCGATTCCCGGAAGCCCCACATTGACGTCCAGGATATCCGCCCCGGCGTCCTCCTGCTCGATCGCCTGGGAAAGAATGTAGTCGATATCATGCTTCTGAAGCGCCTCCTTGAAGCGCTTCTTTCCGGTCGGATTGATGCGTTCGCCGATGACGAGCGGCTTCTTTCCGATCTCGAGCGCGCCGGAAAAACCGGCGGCGAAGCAGTGCGCTTTTTCCGTCTGCGGGCGGTAAGGAATGTCCGCGACGGCTTCAATCATCGCGCGGATGTGATCGGGCGTCGTGCCGCAGCAGCCGCCGAGGATCTGGACGCCGGCCGAAGCGACATCCCGCATCGCCGCTGCAAAGGCTCCGGGGGAGAGAGGATAGACCGTTTTCCCGTTTTCGACGAAGGGAAGGCCCGCATTCGGCGTGATGATGACCGGGATCGAGGAAAGCGCGGCGAACTCGCGGACGAGCGGCAGCATCTCAACAGGCCCGAGGCCGCAGTTCATGCCGATGGCCGAGACGCCGAGCCCCTCAAAGACGGCAACGGCCGCCGCGGGGTTTCCGCCGGTCAGGAGCTTGCCCTTTCCGTCAAAGGTGAAGGTGACGCAGACCGGAAGATCGGAGTGCTCCTTCGCGCCGAGCACCGCGGCTTTCGCTTCGTAGAGATCGCCCATGGTCTCGATGAGGATCAGGTCCGCGCCTGCCTTCGTGCCCGCCTCCGCAACTTCTCCGTACAGCGAGACGGCGCGCTCGAAGTCAAGATCTCCGAGAGGCGCAAGAAGCTTGCCTGTCGGGCCGAGATCGAGTGCGACGAGGGCATCCGGACGCCCGGCCCGGGCGCGCGCCCTCTTCGTGATTTCCACGGCGGACGCGGCGATTTTTGCAACCTGTCCCGGAAATTTCAGCGCGTTCAGGCCGAAGGTATTGGTATTCACGATATCGGAACCGGCACAGTAGTATTCATAGGCAAGCTCCTCGATCGCCGAGGGGTTTGTCAGGTTCCAGGTTTCAGGCAGTTCCCCGGGCTGTAAGCCCCGTGCCTGCAGGATGGAACCGGTGCCTCCGTCCCAGAAAAGGCGCTCGTTCTGAAGTCTTTCGATGGTCGTATTCATGGGTGCTCCTTTCAGATTTCAGGAAGATTTTTAATCTTCGGACTCAGCAGCTTCTCGTTCCCGGCCTACGCCGATCACGGCGGTCACGGACTTTGACGGCGCCATCAGAAGGCCCTCCGTCAGGGTCAGGCCGATTTCCTTCCCGGCGCTTAAGACCTGCAGGAATTCCCGCTGGACTTCCAGCGGAAAATCTCCGTAGCCGGGCGAATAGCGGGGGCGCAGGACACAGCCTTCGCGGGCGGCAAGAAGCCGCAGCTTTTCGTTCAGCCGGTCGCAGACCAGCTCAATCGCGTCGGCGGCGACTGCCTGCAGAATCACGGCTTCCGAGATATGCGAGACTTCCGCGCGCCGGATCAGCCGGTCCGGTCCCGGCCCGAGCGTTGCCGCAAACAGGATGACCTCATGGCAGCCGGAAAGATTTTTCGAAAGATCCCGGCTCTTCGTGCGGATCCCGGCGAAGGAAAGAAAAGGCTCTTCCGCCTGAATTATTTCGAGCGGGAAAAAGCGGTAAACTGCGCGCGCCTCGAGGACGGGAAGAAGCTTTTCAATGGCTTCCTCGACGGCTTCCCTCACCGCCGCGTCCGGAACGCTCCCGCGGTATCCGAGATAGCGCCAGACATCCTGCCGGCGGATTTCCTTAGACTCCAGCCTGAAATCCGCCCTGCCGCATCCGAGCCGGAAGTCCTCCTTCGCGGCCGTCACGCGAGGCCCTCTTTTCCGAGAATTCCGGAGAGATTCCGCAGAATGCCTTCCGCGACTTCGGGCTTGTTCATCGAGTAGACGTGGATGTGATTGATACCGTTCGCGAGAAGGTCGATGATCTGGTCGCTCGCGTAGACGATTCCGGCCTGCTTCATGGCCTCCGGCGTGTCCCCGAAGTAATCGACAATGGCCCGGAAGCGCTCCGGTACATTGGTGCCGGACATCTCGACGGAGCGCTTCAGCTGATTCGCGGTCGTGATCGGCATGATGCCCGGAAGCACGGGGACGCGGATGCCGGTCTCCCGCACGCGGTAGAGGAAATTGTAGTAGATGTTGTTGTCGAAGAACATCTGGGTCGTGAGGAAGTCACAGCCCGCGTCCACCTTTTCCTTCAGATGGCGGATGTCCTCGGACTTATGGGCGGATTCCACATGCCCTTCGGGATAGCAGGCGCCGCCGATGCAGAAGCCGCCGAGCGCGTGAAGCTCCCGCACGAGGTCGGAGGCATGGAGAAACTCGGTTTCCCGCACGCCGCTTTCCGGGAGATCTCCGCGAAGCGCAAGGATATTTTCGATGCCGAGCTGCCGGTATTCCTCCACGGTCTTTATAAGGCTTTCCCGGGTCTGCGTCACGCAGGTCAGATGCGCAAGGACGGGAATGCCCGAGCTTTTCTGCAGCTCGCCGGCGATCCGTCCGGTAAAGCGGCCCCGACCGCTTCCGCCCGCGCCGTAGGTGACGCTGATGAAGTCCGGCGAAAGCGCGGCGATTTTGCCCGCCGCCGTGAGAACGGACTCGATTCCGGCCGTGGTCTTCGGCGGAAAGATTTCAAAGGAGATTGTGGGAGCAGGTGCAGTGATCCGGTCAATAATACGCATGTCAGAACCTCCGAAAGAGAATGGACTTGCTTAGCATTATATAGTAAATTGGCTTAAAGTGCAATATACGAACTGGATATTGCATCGGCATAGAACCATGCGGGATGGCCGGGCATCCTGCCTCTTTTCATGTTTGGTTGACAGGCTTTAAGAGATGAATTATGATTGTGGCATCAATAAAAGGACAGAAGACGAATATGAATGACAGATTCACAGATCAGCGCCTCAGGGCGCTGCCGGAAAATATACAGAAGATCCTGCAGGATTTCACGGAGAAAGCCATCGGCGCTTTTCCCGGGAATCTCGTCGGCGTGTATCTCCACGGGTCTGCCGCGATGGGCTGTTTCAATGAGAAGAACAGCGATCTCGACCTGATCGTTGTCGTGAAGGAGGAGCCGGAGGACAGGGAAAAGAGGGCTTTTATGGAGGCGGTCCTTTTGCTGTCCTCCCGCGGACCGAAGAAGGGCATCGAGATGAGCGTCGTGCGCTCCGAATCCTGCCGGCCCTTCGTCTTTCCGACGCCCTTTTCGCTGCATTTTTCGGAGGCGCACCGGGGCTGGTTTGAAGAGAATCCCGCGGACTATATTGAAAAAATGAAGGGGACGGACCCGGACCTCGCGGCGCACTTCATGATCCTGAGGCTGTTTGGCCTCTGCCTGTACGGGGCGCCGGTCCCGGAGGTTTTCGAGCTCCCGGATTCCGGAAAGTATCTTGAGAGCATTGAAGGAGATATCTGCGGGGCGGAGCAGGAGATCCGGAAGGACCCCGTATACTTTACGCTGAATCTTCTGAGAGTCCTGGCCTACAAGAAGGATAATCTGGTGCTTTCCAAGAGGCAGGCGGGCGAGTGGGCAGAGAATCGGGCCCTTTTCCCGGAATACCGGGAATGGATCCGCTATGCGCTTCATGCATACGAAGGCGGCGGCGCAAAGGAAAGCGGCGATCCGGGAAGGCCTGAGGAAGTCACTGAAGAGCCCCCGGAAGCCTTTGCCGGAGCGCTCTTAAAAGAAATCCGCGAAACGCCGATGAAATCGCGCCGGAGCTGGTTCCTGACGCCGGAAAACGTCTCCCTCTGCCTGGAAGACCGGGTGCTGCGCGTCCGCTCCGACGAAGCGCTTCGCAGGGTCCTCCGTGCGGACAGAAAAGAGGGGCGGAGCTTCACGCAGTCCCTGATCGATGCCTACCGCGCCTATACCGGGAAGGCGCTAAGGATCAGCTGCGGCTCGCTGTACGGAGAAATCCGTCTGCACGCCTTCGCCGACCGCGTCTTCCTTCGCTTCGCGGGTATCTTTTCCGCCCTGCATCTGAAGCCTCTTGCAAAGCTCTGTCTTCGCCTGCACGATCACGCCGGTCAGATCGACTGCGGCGAGCGCTCCGTCGACAGCAACCGGATCGTTTTTGACCTTTTATCACCCTTTTACGGCGGAAAATAGGAAAAAAGGTTTGAAAACGTCATATCTTTGTTGCAAATGTCAATAGCATGCTATCAATTTCGGTGTTATAATATCTCCTGTATGAATAAGGAGAAAGAGTATGCTTGGAAAATTAATCGCTAAGGATAAGGGGTTTTATAAAACGGTGGCAGTTGTGGCGCTTCCGATCGCGGCGCAGAGCCTGATCACGGTCGGCGTCAATATGATGGATACGATCATGGTCGGGCAGGTCGGGCAGAATGAGCTGTCGGCCGTATCGCTTGCGAACACCTTCATCAACATCTACCACATTCTCTGCATGGGACTTTCCATGGGCGCGTCGGTGCTGGTCTCCCGCTACTACGGGATGAAGGATCAGCTGGACATGAGGAAGAGTGTGGCGATCATGCTGCGGCTCACGATTACGATCGCGGCGCTTTTCGCGGTCTTTACGGCCGTCGCCCCGACGACGATCATGAAGATTTACACGAATGAAGCACCGATTATCGAATTCGGCGACACCTATCTTCGCTGGTCGGTCGTGACCTATTTTATGCTCGGACTGTCGCTTACGACAACGATTGTCCTTCGGGCCGTCGGGAAAGCGAAGATCCCGCTCATCACTTCGATCGCGGCTTTCTTCATCAACGTCGGCGCGAACTGGATCTTCATTTTCGGCAAGCTCGGCGCGCCGGAAATGGGCGTTGCCGGTGCGGCGCTCGGAACGCTCATCGCGCGCGTCTTCGAATTTGCGATCATCTGCGGCTACCTTTTCTTCAAGGACGAAGCGATCCATTTCCGCGTGAAGGACCTCTTCATGAAGACCGGCGATCTCGTAAAGGAATATATCCGCATCAGCATCCCGGTGCTGATTTCCGACGGAATCCTGGCGCTCGGCAACAACTCGGTCGCGATGGTGATCGGCCGGATCGGCGGGGATTTCGTGGCGGCGAACGCGGTGACAACCGTGACGCAGCAGCTTTCTTCCGTCCTGACTCAGGGCTTCTCACAGGCCGGCGCGATCATTACCGGACAGACGCTCGGAGAAGGGCGCAGAGAAGACGCGCAGGATCAGGGCTACGCTTTCCTCGGCGTCGGATTCCTGCTCGGTCTTTTCTCGGCGGCGGTCATTCTCTCCATCAGTACGCCGGTGATCAACTCCTATCATCTGAACGAAAACACGCAGCACATCGCGCATCAGCTGATGAACGCGATTGCGATTATCATGCTCTTCCAGGCGACAAACAGCATCATGACGAAGGGCGTGCTCCGCGGCGGCGGAGACACGAAGGTCCTGATGGCCGCCGACAATATTTTCCTCTGGGTCGCTTCGCTTCCGCTGGGGATCCTCGCGGGACTCGTCCTGCACCTGCCGGCCTTCTGGATCTACTTCTTCCTGAAGATTGACCAGGTCCTGAAGGCGATCTGGTGCGTCATCCGCCTTCGCTCCGGCAAGTGGATCAAGAAAATCAAAAGCTCCGGGGAGAAGTAAACCGGGGAGTACATAAGACACGGAAATGCCACTTGACAGTTACGGCTGCAGGTGGTATTTTTGTTTGCAAAGATAGGAGACAGAGAAGACAGAGGGACGGTTCTTTTGTCTCCCGAGACAAAAGAACCGTCCCTCTGTCTTAAAGGATCGTGATTACAAGGAACGGAGGAAAAGATATGCCTGATTTATCCAAGTATGACAACCCCTGGTACCGGGATGACGACGAGTCCATCCTGGAGATTTATGACCTCGAGACCGGGGACCGCACCGTCGTCAAAGAGTACGACAAGGTGATCGAAGCGCCGAACTGGTCGCCGGACGGAAAGTCGCTGTATTATAACAGCGAGGGCCGCATCTGGAAGATCGACCTTGCGACGAAGGAAGAGGAGATGATCGACTCGGACTTTGTCGACAACTGCAACAACGACCATGTGATCAGCTTTGACGGTAAGATGCTCGCCGTCTCCCACGGCACGAAGGAAGACCATCAGTCGCGCGTGTATACGCTCCCGATTACGGGCGGCGTCCCGAGACTCATTACGCCGCTGGCGCCGAGCTATCTGCACGGCATCTCTCCGGACGGGAAGACGCTCGCGTACTGTGCCTGCCGCGACGGCGAATTCGATATCTACACGATCCCTGTCGAGGGCGGCGTGGAGAAGCAGCTGACCTTTGCGCATGACCTGAATGACGGCCCGGAATACGATTCCGCCGGTGAATATATCTGGTTCAATTCGGTCCGCACCGGCCTGATGCAGGCCTGGCGCATGAAGGCGGACGGTTCGGAGCAGACTCAGATGACCTTTGACGAGAACTGGAACACCTGGTTCCCGCACATCTCGCCGGACCGCGAGAAGGTCGTGATGATCGCCTATAAGAAGGGCGATCTCGAGCCGAACCAGCATGTACCGCACAAGCACGTGGAGCTCCGCCTCATGAACGCAGACGGCTCGGATGTAAAGACGCTCGTGAAGCTTTTCGGCGGACAGGGCACGATCAACGTGAACTCCTGGTCTCCGGACAGTAAGAAGTTTGCGTTTGTCAGCTACCGCATTAAGGGGATCGGCGAACTGTAATTTGTGGCAAAACTCGCCTGCGAGATTGTATGTCCTCTTCAGTGTAGGTTCCAATACACTTCAGAGGACATACAATAACCCTCGGCTCGGAGTTACGGCAGCGGGACAAGAACAAAACTCGCCTGCGAGATTGTGTTCCTTCTTCTGCGTAGACCCAATACGCCTCAGAAGGAACACAATAACCCTCGGCTCGGAGTTGCAGTAAAATGCAGACTATGATGAAAGGACAGATAAAATGAACACGCACGTAGACCCGAAAGGCTTTGCTCAGATTAATATTGTTGTTGCCGATATCGAGACCGCCGCGAAAGCCTGGGCAGACCTGTTCGGTATCGAGGTTCCGGAAATCCAGAAGAGACATCTGGAAGGCAACGAACATTACACCTACCGCGGAAAGCCGGTTTCCTGCGATCTTCTCGTGGCGGACATTAAGATGCCCGGCTTCGTGATCGAGCTGCATCAGCCGGCCGGCGGCGAGAGCTCCTTCCAGGAATTCCTCGACAAGCACGGCAACGGCGTCCACCATATCGGCTTTGAAGTCGGCGACAAGCGGGACGCGATCATCGAGGAGCTGGCTGCGGACGGCTATGACTCGAACCGCACGCTCGGCATCTACCCCGGCTCAAGCTGGACGATCGTGGACGGCGAGGATAAGCTCGGCGTGAACCTGAACATCAAGCCGGTGCGGTGAGTTTCGGCCGGCATCCAGAAAGAAGACAGGGAAGACAGGGGGACGGTTCTTTTGTCTTGGAACAACCAAGACAAAAGAACCGTCCCCCTGTCTTAAGAACCGTCCCCCTGTCTTCTGAATTTCCTCCCGGTTTGTTGGACATCTGTTGGACAGCCCGTGCTATGATCTCTCCCATAGAATGAATAAATTCTGCCCGATGCGAATTTTATACGGGGAAAAGGAGTTTGATATGGCAGACCAGAAGGAAACGAATTACGAGATTTTACGATTTGAATCGCCGCTGGATTCGGATGATATCAATGCCGGGAAGAAGAGCGCGCTGACAGATAAACTGGACTATATGCTGGCGAACTGGGACTCCGGTCTCTTCAGGGAGCCGGAGGGTGAAGAGACGATGGATTACCTTTACGGAAGCGACCCGGTGAGCCAGAAGAATCTGCGCATTGCCATGGTGATGCCGCTTCAGGAGCTCCATAAGAGAAATCTCTGCGGCGGAATGGACGCCTGGCCCTCGGTTGACGACATGATCGAGACGGGCAATCATATATATATTACAAAGCCGGACGGCACGACGGTTTCCTATACCGATGAATTTTTCCGCAATCCGACCATCGACCGGCTCCGCGAGCTGGAGCAGTCGAAGAAGGGCAGAAGCTACGGAAGCATTATGGCGGCGCATCTTTCTCTTTTCCTCTCGGAGGCGGAAGGAAGAGCTCAGCTGAAAAATGTGAAGCAGGGCTTCCACGGACTGAATCCGGCCGAAAAAGGCACGGTCGTGACGATTCTGGCTCCCGGGTGCGTGCCGATCGCGGTGAATCCGTATACAAAGGAAGAAGAAAACCTGTTTGATTCGAAACAGTCCGTGATTGAAAAGGGAAAGGCGACTCTCGCGGAAAAGGAACAGCTTCTTTCCGCGCAGAACAAAGGCCTCGATCTGAAAAATCAAGAACTGAAAAAGGAAGAAGACACGCTTCGGGAAAAGGGCGGGGAGCCGGTTCTTCCCGATAAACCTGCGGAGAAGAATTTCTTCCGGCGGATCCTGTGCGCCTTCGGATTCCGGCACTCCGCGTCCTATCTGAAGCAGCAGGAAGCATATCAGGCAGTTGTCCGGGAGAGAACCGAATACCGGGAGCTTCAGGAACGGATCGAGAAGCTGAAGGATGAAGCGAATACGCTGAAGAATGATATCCAGAACACGAAAACCCAGATTGAAACCGCTCAGGTGACCGTGAAAGAGACGGAAAAGGTCCTGGCGGGGACGGAGGTCTATCAGCTGATGACCAGGGTTCCGGATGCACTTTCTCATGCCGAGGCGCGTGAAAAAATGCTGAAAGTCGATAAGGAAATCGCACGCGCGGAAAAGGAAGCGGCCGCCGGAGAGAAAGAGAAGAAAAAGACAGGCGCGCTGGAGAAGGAAATCCTTCCGAAGCTGATGAACCTCGAGGCCATCGACCGGATTGACAAGTCGGCACTGACGCCGCTCGCCATTGGCCAGACCGCTTCCATGATCGACCTGATCAAGGAGAAGCAGATGCTGGTGCTCGGGAAGGAGATCCTGAGAGTGAAGGGCATGTCCTACCGGATGAGCGAAGCTCTGATGGACCGGAGGGAAGCCGAGCAGTATATGAAGACGATAAAGAGCTTGTCGAGTATGGCTTCGGATAAGAAAGACACTTCTTTAGAAGACCGGAAGAAGGCGGAAGAACAGTACCGGAAGATGAAAAGCCGGCTCGCCGAAGTCTATGATTTCCGGATCTCCGAGAGTGTGAAGCTTTTTGAGGAAACCTTCGGCATGAAGGCGGAGCCGGAAAATGTCCAGAAAGTGATTGACGCGACCGGCCTTGAAAAACAGGTGAAGGACCGGATCGATCTTGTCGACCGCCCGTCGGAAGCGGACGGTAAGCGCTACCAGCTGCCGAAGGTGAACAGCCGGAACTGCGGCGCGATGACGATGCTTCTCATGAGCGGCATTAAGACGGCGATTTCCGAGGGCATGATCAAGGTCTCCGGCCCTGATTACAGGGAAGTGAGTCAGGAGGCCGGAGAAAAGCAGATTGCGAAGGAGAAGGCAGAGGCGGAGAAAGCACAGAATGACCTTCGCGCGGATATCAGGGGACTGATGTAAGCTTTTGCTTAATGATAAACGATCGATTAAGGAAATAAAAAAATGGCCCAGAATCAATCTGAAGTACAACACCTACAGACAGATCGTCGGAGACGAGTGGGGGCGCACCGCGCACGGTTTTTATCAGTAGGGTGACAACGCACGCTCTCGGGCCCTGAATCAGGTTTCCGCCACATGGCCAAAAACTATCAGAAGAGCTGTCCCCATGTGCAAGTTCAGCCGAGGCGGTTTCGTAAGACGCCGATGCCTTCGATTTCACACTCGACGGTATCGCCGCGCTGAAGGTATCTTGGCGGCGTAAAGCCCATGCCGACGCCGGAGGGCGTGCCGGTCGCAATCACCGTGCCGCACTCGAGCGTCATCCCGGCGCTCAGCTCTTCCAGGACATAGTCGATCTTGAAAATCTGCTGCGCGGTATTGCTGTGCTGGCGGACCTCCCCGTTCACGCGGGACTCGATATCAAGCTTCGGCGGAAATTCAAATTCATCCGCCGTGACCAGAACCGGCCCCATCGGCGTGAAGCCGTCGAGGGACTTTCCGAAGTACCACTGCTTGTGAGCGTTCTGGACATCCCTCGCGGAGACGTCGTTAATGATCGTATAGCCGAAAACGTAGTCCGCTGCGCTTTCGGCTTTTACATTTTTCGCCTCTTTTCCGAGCACGACCGCAAGCTCCGCTTCATAGTCGACCGCAGAGGTCAGCCCTTTGTGCGGATCGATGTCCGCGTCCGGATCGGTGGTTTCGTGGATGCGTTTCGAAAAATACACAGCCTGCTCGCGCTTTCCGTCCCAGTCCTCCTTGTGGAAGCGGGCGGATTCCGCGGCGTGCTCCATGTAGTTGATGCCGAGGCAGATCATGTCCTGCGGGAGTTTCTTCAGCGGCGCGAGGAAACGAGCGCCATCAAGCGGCGTGCCGGGGCGTGCTGCGGCTTCCCGAAGCTTTCTCATGTCTTCTTCGGGGTGGTTCATCACGAGCGCTATCAGATTTTCCTGCGGAAGTCCGAGGGATGAAAAACTGTGATAGCTCTTTCCGTCTGAGGAAAGAACCGCAGGGAAAGCCGTATTCTGAGCAAAAATTTGTGCAAGTTTCATAGCGTCTCCTTTTTAGTTCAGCATGCGAAGCTCGAAGGCCGCGCGCACATTGTCCGGCTGGATGGAAAGGGAGCGGCGGAAGGATTCTTTCGCCTCCTCTTTCTTTCCGAGCGCCAGCAGACACCAGGCCTCTTCCTCGAGAAGGCCGGCTTCCTTCATTTCCGCTGGATCGTCGATGAAGGACTGGTAGAAGAAACGGCCGCCCTTCAGGAACTGTCCGGGATAAGCCGGCTCGTTCCGGCGCTTTTCGTCGAGATCCAGGCGCTCCGTCAGGAAGACGCGGGCTTCCTCCGCCTTTCCGGAAAGCTCCAGGACCTTCGCGGCATAGAAGAGGTGCCGCCCGGAAAGAAGCATCAGGGCGCCGATATCGAGCGCGGCGATCTTCTCTCTGAGGCTCTGGGCGCCTTTCTCGTCCCCGAGCCTTAAGCGCGCTTCGGCCGTGTAATACAGGACCTCCGCAAGGGGCGCTTCGCCGTGCAGCCCCTCATGCAGGTTCTCCGGGAAATCGAGCGCCTTTTCGAATTCCTTCAGGGCCTCTTCCGCTTTTCCCTCCCCAAGAAGGAGGCGGCCTTTTGCCGTCCGGCTGAAGAGCCAGGCGTCGATGCCGAAGCTGTCGCCGCCCTCTCCGGGAACGAATTCGTGTGCGGACAGATATTGGAGTGCGAGATCATAACGCCCGTCGGCCTGGCAGGCGTAGATCATTTCGCGGTACAGATGGTCGGTGCTTTCGGGACGGATGCGCTCCTCCAGGAAAGCGGCGCGCTCCTTGGCGGGAATGTCGAGCGCCGCCATGAGGTACGCGGTTTCGACGATATACTGTTCATGCTCCGGGAAGAGTGCGTGCGCCTTCTTCATGAGCTCCAGCGCTTCCTCCTTCTTCCCGAGATGACTGTAGAAGGATACGGCGAGATTCCGCACAGGGATGCAGAAGCCGGGATCCGCCTTCACGGCCTTTTCCCAGCACGATGCGGCTTCCTCGTAGTGCTTCTTATCATAGAGAATGCAGCCGAGGAGATTCCAGGCGGAAGCGTCCGTGGGGTCGGCGTCCGTCATGTTCCGGAGGACCTCAATCTCCTGCAGGCGGTAGGGGTAAATCTCCGGCACGCGGAGTGCGGAAGCTTTTTTCTGAAGCGCGTCGGCCTTTTTCTTCTTCCCCGCCTTCCGGTACAGGTCGGACAGGAGATAGAGGGACATCATGGAGGGCGCCCGGAATTCGTGCAGGCCCTCGAGAATGGCCGTCGCCTCGTCTGTCAGTCCGGCCTCGAGGAAATCAAAGGCCGCGTCGATGCAGGCGGCGGCGGGATTCGAATTCAGCCGCTCCGGATCATAGAAGTATTCGACGCCGTCTCCCCGGTAATACAGCTTTAAAAAGCGCGCTTCCTGGAAGAGGGCATCGGTCGCGAGCGCGCGGGAGAGCAGGAATTCCGCGGATTCCCGGTCGTTCATGCGGGCGGTCGCAGCCGCCTGGGAGATGAAGGCCTCCGGATTTTCCCGCTCCTTTTTCATCGCGGCTCTCGCGTGTGTGAGCATCTCCCTGTAGTCTCCGCGCTGCCCGTCGATCGCAGCGGCCTTGGTGAGCGCGGCGGACGCGGTATTCGCGCTCCAGGAGGACTTCATGAAGGCGCGGTAGGCTTCCTCCGTCCTTCCGGTGCGAAGATATACAAGGCCGAGAAGATAAGTCGCGGTGCCGTCCGCCGGATTCTGGTTATAGCGCCCTTCGATTTGAAGCGCCGAAAGGAGGTGCTCCTCCGCTTCCTTGTAGCGCGCGGTCCGGTATTCGTACTCCGCGAGACCCTTTAAGGCGGGCAGATACTCGGGATCGATCCGGAGCGCGGCCCTGTAATAGAGGTCCGGCTTCAGATGCGGATCGCGGTACTGGTCGATATGCTCGCCAGCAAGGAAGAGCTCCTGCGCGGTCGTGAGCCGGTCGGGCGTCGGAATCCCGGGGTTGTCTGCGGGGCAGGGAACACCTTCACCAAGATCCTCGGTGTAGTCGAGGATCATCGCGCCTTCGGCGTCTGTGACGACGGCGCGGAACGGTTTTTTCAGCTGGGCCTTCGATGCTTCAAAGGGAAGCTCGAGCGCCTCGCAGGGCTCGAGAGAGAATCCTTCGGAAAGCACCTCGGTTTTTCCGAAGGACAGCGAAATCCGGGCGCCCTCGAGCGGTTTCGTCGCGTTCAGGACGAGCACGCCGCTCTCGCGGTCCACGGAAAGGGCCGCGTCGAGATTCGCGAAATTCACATAGCCGGTTTTTCTCGTCGGATACCAGAACTGGGAGAATTCCTTCGTTTCATAGGGCTCGATCCAGGTGAAGTCCGGCTGGTCGTCCGAGAAGGAGCCTGCCATCAGCTCACAGTATTTGCCGTCCGAATCCGTCAGCCGCTCTTCCCAGGTGTCGGCCGCCTTGTCCATGCCCCAGGTGAACATTTTCTTGCCGGGAGAGACGTGGGGATCCGCCACGTGAATCGTTCCGCATTCCGCAGCGTAGTCATATCCGCCGAAGAATTCATATTCGGAGGGCGCCGCGAAGTAGGAATTCGAGGAGAGCGAGTTCTTCAGCCAGCTGATATCGGTTTCTTCCGTGAAGTTCTGCGAGCCGAAGCGCCCCTTTGCCAGAGGAAACGAGATGTGGTTCCGGTCGTAATGATGATGCACCCAGTGCACGTCCGGCGGGAAAATGATCCGGTACTTGTCATGAATCCGCACGGCGCCGTTCTCCCACCAGAGGAACTGATGGCGGAGCTCGGTACGGTTCGTGATGCGCACGGCCGTTTCGAAATAGCTTCTGTCCGGGCGAAGGACAATGCCCACCATGCCCTTCGTGCGCTCGGTCGGATCGCACTCCGAGAGCCAGCAGACGACGGCGCCGTCGGAGCGCTGCTCGGTTGTGAAATCAACCGGAAGGAAGGTGGAGGGCCGGTGATGGAAGGGCCAGTTGAATTCCAGTCCGCCCGAGATCCAGGAGCCGTAGGCGCCGATCATGGCGGGCTTGATCACATGCTGGCGGTACAGGAAGTGATAGTCGTTGACCTTGTCATAGGCTTCGAAAATTCGCCCGCCAAGTTCCGGCAGGACGATGAGGCGGATATAGTCGTTTTCCAGACGGACGGCGGTGTATTCGCGGTCCTCGGCCTTCTCGTGGGTGATCTGCTGCACGACGCGGTTTGGATAGGGATTGCCGGTCGTGCCCTGGTGATTTCTGGATTCTGCGAACATCGGAAGCATTTCCGGCGCGGGCACCGGATAGGTCGGGATGCGCATAGTTTCAATGGATACGGTGGCTCGATGCATCTCTTGGGACCTCCTGTGTAAAAAATGGTGTCAGAGTAGATCAAAAACGGAAGCGTCTCTTTTCTTCTGCAGCCGCAGCCAGTAGCCGGCGGTCATGGAGGAAAGCATGGTCGTCAGAATCAGCACGGTAAAGAACTCGATGCTGATAATCTGATAGGAATAAGCGACGGTCGCCAGCACGATCCCCGGGCCGCCGCGTGCGTTCATGGTAACGGCAAAATTGATTTTGGTGTTCATCCGGAGCTTCGCGGGCAGAAGAAGCAGGAAGGTTCCCGCAAATTCAAGCCCGAAGGCGATTACGAAGAAGAGCAGGAAGCGAAGCCACGAAAAATCGTGGACGACGTTCAGCTGGATGCCGACGAGCGCAAAATAGACCGGAATGAAGAAGGAGAACGAAAAGTGCTCCAGATAGTGCATCCGTTCCTTTGCCGCGCCTTCGGTGCCGAAAAGCGCCCGGACGAGATATCCGACGATGAAGGCCGAGTACATGAGATTGATGCCGGCCAGATACAGAAGCCCGCAGACCAGAAGAAGCGCTGCGATGCTCAGGGTATAGAACATTCTCGCGGAGAGCTCCTTCCGGATCGCGCGGACATGCTTTGAAATCAGGAGAATGACGGCGAAGAGCCCGAGCGTCACGGAGACGGTCAGAATCATTTCGCCGAGCCGTACCTCGCCCGACTGCGCGATCCTCGTGGCGGCGTTCAGAAGAATCCAGAGCACGAGATCCTGGAAGGTCGATACGGTCAGGACCGTCGCCGCAAATTTCGTGTTCATGATCCCCATATCGAAGAAAATCTTGGAAATGACGGGAATCGAGGTGATCGCGACGCCGATCGCGAAGACGATCCGGTAGGCCGTGACGTTCCCGATGGTGCCGATGTAGTACTTTTCGAACAGTCCGAAAAAGGGAATGCTCGCCAGCATCGGCAGGATGGTCGCGCCGGCGAAGACGAGGCCGATCGTCGGAAGGCCGGAGCGCTTCAGCTGGATATCGGTATTGTAGCCGGAGAGGAACATCAGGAAGATCAGGCCGAGCTGGTAGAAAATGTTGAGGACCTTTCCCTCCTCCGGATAGCCGAGGAAAATCCGGCTGATAAAGTTCGGAAAGAAAATGTAGAGAAAGCTGGCGCCGAAGAGCATTCCGCCCAGTATTTCTCCCACGACACGCGGACCTTTCAGCTTCTCGAGAAGCGTGCCGAAAAGGTACGCTGATAACAGAAGAAGCGAGAGCGCGATCAGCGTGACAATGATTTCGTTTTCGGCAAGGGTAGCAAGTTTCATTAACTGACCTCACAATGTTAATAGTACTGTTTCAAGTGTAGCGCGAAGTGCCTGAACTGTCAAGGAAAATGCGGTGTCCCTGAGCCCCGGCAATCGGGGAGTTCTGGGAATTATTACGGGGATATTACAAAGATGTTGCGTTTTCTCCGGAAATAGGGTATAATGTGATATCAAAGTCAAAAGCCGTTCCGACACGCATGCTTGCATGCAGATGGAGGAAAAGGCTCTTTGACTGCACCACATGGAGCACGAAGTGGAATTTAATTCCATGGGAGTGCGGAATGTGGGAGAAGCGTGGAAGCACGAAGTGCGGAGCGCTTCGGATATCACCATCGAAAGGAGCAGCATTCAAGATGATGAAAAAGACATTTGCAGCGGCAGTTCTTATCAGCGCATGTCTTTTTGCCGGCTGCGCGAACAGCCGTACTGCCGCTGTTCCTTCATTAGGCACAGCACCGGCAAGCACGGTTTCCGAGACGGAAACGGCGGCGGAAGATACCGGGAATCCGGCTGCGGGTGCAGGCGGCGGAATGGACAGCCAGGCGGTAACGACCATAGCGCCTGCCGAAGAAGAGAGTGAAACCGAAGACACGACGGAAACGGAATCCGTAACTGCGGAAGAAAGCGAAACCACGCAGCCGGAAACGCCTTCGGAGACGGAAGAAGAATCCGAAGAAAGCGAAACTTCCGGAGAAAATGACATCGGGCAGACGGCGCTTGCCGTGGTGCCGAACTACGTCAACGTCCGGAAAGGACCGAGCGTGGAAGACGAGGTGGTCGGCAAGATCTACAATTACTGCGCGGCCTATATTCTCGATGAAATGGAGGAAGAGGACGGCCTCTGGTACCTGATCTCCTCCGGCAATGTAATCGGCTATATCAAGGCGGAATTCTTCCTGACCGGAGAAGAGGCGGACGCGATGAGGGAAGAAGTCGGCGTCCTGACCGGTATCGTCATGGAAGAGTATCTGCGCGTGCGTTCGGAGCCGGACCTGACGAATCCGGACAATGTGTATACCTATTATCAGGCGGGCACGAAGGTGTTCATTGACGAACTGACGGAGGACGGCTGGGCGAAGATCAAGTCCGACGACGCCGGCTTCGGTTATGTGTACGCGGAATGCCTCGATATCCGCATGGAATTCAAGACGGCGGTGACGCTCCTTGAAGAGCAGGAAGAACTTGAGCGGAAGGCCGCGGCGGAAGAAGCGGCCCGAATCGCCGAGGAAGAACTGCAGGCCGCACTCGCTGCGGAGGAAGAGGAGAAACGGCTCGCCGAGGAAGCGCGCCTCGCGACGGAAGAAGCGGAGCGCCAGGCCCAGGCGGCGATCCTCGCGCAGAAGGCCGCGGAGGAAGCGCAGGCTCAGGCGGCGCTTCTTGCCGAACAGCAGGCGCAGCAGCAGGCAGCGGCACAGGCCGCACAGGAAGCCCAGGCGCAGAGGGATGCCGAAGCGCAGGCCCAGGCTCTTGCCGCACAGCAGGCGGCAGCCGAGGAAGCGGCCCGCATCGCGGCGGAAGCGGCGGCACAGCAGCAGGCCCAGGCGGATGCTGCGGCTCAGGCGGCGGCGGAACAGGCGGCAGCCCAGGCAGCGGCAGCGGAAGCGGCGGCAGCAAACGACCCGGCAGCGGCGACACGGAACGCGGTGGTTTCCTATGCGCTGCAGTGGGTCGGTCATCCTTATGTCCACGGCGGACGCAGCCTAGAGACCGGAACGGACTGCTCGGGCTTCACACACCTTGTCTATGAAAAGTTCGGCTACTATCTCGACTACACGCCGAGAGGCCAGTCGGTACAGTACAGCCGGGTCGACGTCGGCAGCATTCAGCCGGGCGATCTTCTGTTCTACGCGAACAGCTACAGCGATCTCGGCCACGTGGCGCTTTATATCGGCGACGGGCAGATCGTCCACGCGGGCACGGAGGAAACCGGCATCTTTGTCGGCAGCGCCTACTACCGGAACCCGGTCTGCGCGGTCCGCGTCATCAACTGACAGATATTTCTTTCTTTGGGGGCTTTCCTTTCAATGGAGAGCCCCTTTCTTATGCAGCGCATCGGATGGATGGGATTAGTCCTCCATCCGATCGGCTCAAAAAATCCGAAAAGCGCTTGCTTTTTAGTTGATTTTTGGGTATGATATATGCTAAATGGGGAAAGTTGGTAAATTTCCCCGGATATGAGCACTTTTTATTTGATCAGTGCAGATCGGAGGATAGATGAGCACAAATGAACTGACAAAAGCAAAGGCAAGAATCGCTGCTCTTGCGGATGAAGGAAGCTTTGTGGAACTCGGCGCGCGCGTGAAAGCGCGTTCGACGGATTTCGCGGCGTCCTGCGATGCCGAAGGAGACGGAGTTGTCACCGGTTATGCGACGGTTGCCGGAAAGCTTGTGTACATTTACAGTCAGGAGCCGTCCGTATACGGCGGTTCGCTGGGTGAAATGCACGCTGAAAAAATCGCGAAGCTGTATGATCTGGCGATGAAGATGGGCGCGCCCGTCATCGCGCTTGTGGACTGCAGCGGCGTCCGTCTGGAGGAGTCTACCGATGCCATGAACGGCTTCGGAAAGCTGTTCCTGTCTCAGGCGAAGGCCTCGGGACTGGTTCCGCAGATTACGGCGGTTTACGGCAGATGCGGCGGCGGCATGGCGATTTCCGCAGGACTTTCGGATTTCGTATTCATGGAGGCGAAGAACGCGCAGCTCTTCGTCAACGCGGCGAACACCCTGGACGGCAATTATGTGGAGAAATGCGACACCGCGAAGGCGGAGTACCAGGCGAAGAACAGCGGAATCGTCGACTGCATCGGCAGTGAGGACGAGATCGCGGCCGGTATCCGCGCGCTGGTATCGATTCTGCCTTCCAATAACGAGGAGGCGGCGGTCGAGGACGGTCAGGACGACCTGAACCGCATGACCGCGGAGCTTGAAGGCGTGACCGACGCGAAGGCGATCATTTCCTCCGTGGCGGACTCCTATGTCTTCGTGGAAACGAAGAAGGAATACGCGAAGGACATCGTGACCGGCTTCATCCGTCTGGACGGCGTGACAACCGGCGTTGTGGCGAATGCGGAAGAAAAACTCTCTCCGGAAGGACTGAAAAAGGCGGCTTCGTTCGTGAATTTCTGTGATGCCTTTGAAATTCCGGTGGTTTCCTTCACTTCGGCCGACGGCTTCACGGCGACGGTTGCGGCGGAGAAGGATCTCGCGAAAGCGGCTTCCGACCTCGTGTACGCGTTTGCGAACGCTACCGTTCCGAAGATCAGCGTGATCACGGGCGATACCTATGCAAGCGCCTATACCATTATGAACAGCAAGGCGATCGGCGCCGACATCGTTTATGCGGTGGAAGACGCCAGAATCGGAATTATGGAAGCCTCGAGCGCCGCAAAGATCATCGGCGGTGAGGACCTGTCCGAAGTCGCCGGGAAATTCGATGAAAAGCAGACCGCGCTTGCTGCAGCCGGCCGCGGCTACGTGGACGAGCTGATCAGCATGTCGACGCTCCGGAAGAACATCCTGATCGCGCTGGAAATGCTTTTCAACAAGCGCGGCGATGAGCCGTTTAAAAAGCACGGCAGCAGATAAGACAAAGGAGTAAGCGCATGAAAAAGAAAATTCTGCCGCTTCTTTCCCTCGGCGTCTTCGCGCCCGTACTTGCCGGCTGCGGTGAAGATCTCGGCGCGACGCTCGCGGATGCCGGACAGAATACGATCGTCGGCATGGGCGTCGTATTTGCCATCCTGATCCTGATCAGTCTGGTTATTTCGGCCTTCCGGCTGATCGGAAACGCGCAGGAAGCGGCGGCAAAGAGAAAAGAAGCGAAAAACAGGAAGGATGCTCCGGCACCCGCGGCTGCACCGGCAGAGTCCGGCGAGCCCGAAGAAGAGGAAACCGATGAGACAGATGATCTGGAGCTCGTGGCAGTCATCGCGGCAGCGATTGCGGCTTCCGAGAACACCGATCCGTCCGGAATCGTCGTTCGCTCCATTCGTAAGGTATCATCTGCAAATCATTGGAAGAGAGGATAAAAGATCATGAAGAATTATACAATTACCGTAAACGGCAATGTTTATAATGTAACTGTCGAAGAAGGCACATCCGCTGCGCCCGTGGCTCCCGCAGCAGCACCCGCAGCCCCCGTGAAGGCAGCTCCGGCGAAGAAGGCGGCAGCGCCCGCCGGTCAGAAGGGTTCCGTCTCGATCGTTTCTCCGATGCCCGGCAAGATTCTCGGCGTCAAGGCGAAGGCCGGCGACAAGGTAACCCGCGGACAGGTAGTCCTGATTCTCGAGGCTATGAAGATGGAGAACGAAATCGTGGCTCCGCAGGACGGCACGATCGTTTCCATCGACACGAATGAAGGCGCATCCGTAGAAGCCGGAGCCGTCCTTGCGACAATGGAATAAGAGAAGATTAACTAAAGGAGAGTTCAGATGAACATACTGACCACATTAGGAAATCTGCTCCAGCAGACAGCCTTTTTCAATCTGAGCTGGGGCAATTACTTAATGATAGCAGTCGCGCTGATCTTCATGTATCTGGCCATTGCGAAGGACTATGAACCGCTGCTTCTCGTACCGATCAGCTTCGGTATGCTGCTTGTCAACATCTATCCCGACATTATGGCCGCACCGGTATATGACGAGTCGCACAACCTCGTCCAGGCCGGCGGACTGCTGCATTATTTCTACGTGCTCGACGAATGGTCGATCCTGCCGTCCCTGATCTTCATGGGCGTCGGCGCTTCGACGGACTTCGCTCCGCTGATCGCGAATCCGAAGAGCTTCCTCCTCGGCGCGGCGGCGCAGTTCGGCATCTACGGCGCGTATTTCATGGCGATTTTGATGGGCTTCAACGGAAAAGCCGCGGCCGCGATCTCGATCATCGGCGGCGCGGACGGCCCGACCTCCATCTTCCTCTGCGGCAAGCTCGGACAGACTGAGTACATGGGACCGATCGCGGTCGCTGCCTACTCGTACATGTCGCTGGTTCCGATCATCCAGCCGCCGATTATGAAGGCGCTCACGACGGAAAAAGAACGGAAGATCAAGATGGAACAGCTGCGTCCGGTGACGAAGCTGGAGAAAATCCTCTTCCCGATCATTATTACGATTGTTGTCTGCCTGCTGCTTCCCACCACGGCACCGCTTGTCGGTATGCTGATGCTCGGAAACCTCTTCCATGAGTCCGGCGTCGTCAAGCAGCTTTCGGAGACCGCTTCGAATGCCCTGATGTACATTGTCGTCATTATCCTCGGCACCTCGGTCGGCGCTACCACCTCTGCGGAAGCCTTCCTGAAGCTTGACACGCTGAAGATCGTCGCCCTCGGCCTGATCGCATTCGCGCTCGGTACCGCGGCCGGTGTTCTCTTCGGCAAGCTGATGTGCAAGGTAACGCACGGCAAGGTGAATCCGCTCATCGGATCCGCCGGTGTCTCGGCTGTCCCGATGGCGGCCCGTGTTTCGCAGAAGGTCGGCTCCCAGGCGGATCCGACGAACTTCCTGCTGATGCACGCCATGGGACCGAACGTCGCCGGCGTTATCGGCACCGCGGTTGCGGCCGGTACCTTCATGGCTGTGTTTGGAGTCAAGTAAAAAGGAGATAGACTATGGGAGAAACAGTGAAAAAGCCGGTCAAGATTACCGAAACCGTGCTTCGTGACGCGCATCAGTCGCTGATCGCGACCCGTATGACTACGGAAGAGATGCTGCCGATCATTGATAAAATGGACAAAGTCGGATATCATTCTGTCGAGTGCTGGGGCGGCGCTACCTTTGACGCCTGCCTCCGTTTCCTGAAGGAAGATCCGTGGGTGAGACTCCGCAAATTCCGCGAAGGCTTCAAGAATACCAAGCTGCAGATGCTGTTCCGCGGCCAGAATATTCTCGGCTACAACCACTACGCGGACGACGTCGTCGAGTACTTCGTCGAGAAGTCAATCGCGAACGGTATTGATATCATCCGTATCTTCGACTGCTTCAACGATTTAAGAAACCTCGAGACCGCCGTCAAGGCTACGAAGCGCGAGAAAGAGCGCTCCGGAAAAGGCGAGTGCCAGATCGCGCTGGCCTACACCTTAGGCGATGCCTACACGCTGGACTACTGGCGTGAAACCGCCCGCCGCATTGAAGAAATGGGTGCGGATTCCCTGTGCATCAAGGATATGGCAGGTCTCCTGATTCCTTATGAAGCGGACCGGCTCGTGCGTGCGCTTCGCGAAGGCACCAACCTTCCGATCGACATCCACACCCACTACACCTCGGGTGTTGCCAGCATGACCCTCATGAAGTCGATCGAAGCCGGCGCCGACATCATCGATACCGCCATTTCGCCGTTCGCGATGGGTACCTCTCAGGCCGCGACCGAAGTGATGGTCAAGACCTTCGAGGGCACGCCCTACGATACGGGCCTCGACCTGAACCTGCTCTCCGAGATCGCGGACTATTTCCGTCCGATCCAGGAGAAGTATCTGGAGAACGGCCGTCTGTCGCCGAAGGTCATGGGCGTCAACATCAAGACCCTGCTGTACCAGGTTCCGGGCGGAATGCTTTCGAACCTCGTATCGCAGCTGAAGGAAGCGCACGCAGAGGACAAGTACTACGACGTGCTGGAAGAGATCCCGCGCGTGAGAAAGGACCTCGGCGAGCCGCCGCTTGTTACCCCGTCTTCCCAGATCGTCGGTACGCAGGCTGTTCTGAACGTGCTTCAGGGCGAGCGCTACAAGATGATCACGAAGGAAACGAGAAAGGTCCTGAAGGGCGAATTCGGCCAGACCATCAAGCCCTTCAATCCGGAAGTGCAGAAAAAGGCGATCGGCGACGAAGAGCCGATTACCTGCCGTCCGGCGGATCTGATCGAGCCGCAGCTTGACAATTACCGCAAGGAGATCAAGGACTATATCCGTCAGGATGAGGACGTGCTCTCCTACGCGCTGTTCCCGCAGGTGGCGATGGACTTCTTCAAGTACCGCGACGCGCAGGACAAGAAGGTGGATGAGTCCGCTGCCGATAAGGCGAATAAGAGTTATCCGGTATAATCCGGCGAAACTCACCTGCGAGAAAAGACGATATAGGAGTTATCAATGAGTCTACTGGAAGAATGGCGGGAGCTGGCGTACAGCCAGCAGACCGACCAGAGAAGCTATCAGGCTTTCTGGCAGAGCTATTTTGAGAAGGAAAAGGGCTTTTACCAGTCGCTTCTCACGGAAGAGAACGAAGTGAAGGGAACGGTTCTTACGCTGGCGGAGAAATACGGCGTCGAAAAGATGACCATGGTCGGTATCCTGGACGGCATCAATGATTCGCTCTCAGAGCCGAACCCGATCGAAACTATGGACGAAGAAACGGAGCTTTCCCTGGCCTATGACCGCGAAAAGCTGTATAAAAACATGGTGATCGCGAAGGCGGACTGGCTCTATAATCTTAGCGAGTGGGAGCCGCTTCTTACCGAGGAGCGCCGCAAGGAGCTCTATAAAGAAGCGAAGAACGCCAATACCGTCGTGAAGGGCAAGAAGATCGGAAGGAACGATCCCTGCCCCTGCGGATCCGGAAAGAAATACAAGTTCTGCCACGGCCGCTGACACAAATGAACGAAAAATCAGCGCGGGGAAATGATCCCCGCGCTGTTTCTTCGATTTTTCAAATCTCTCAGTGAATATGGGCCTTCAGCCACTCGCAGTCGTCCTTCAGGCACTGGTCGTGATCCGTATAGAAGCCTTCACGCTCCACGATCCAGAAGGCTTCGAAATCCTGCTCGTCGAGGGCGTTTTTGATTTCCTGCCAGTCGATGTTGGATTCCGGCGCGCCGAGTCTGCACTGCACGTCAAAGCGCTTCCGGCTCTCGGGACTGTCCATGCGGGCCTTGATCTCGGCGAGCATCTTCTCGCGCTCTTCCACGGGAAGCGCCTTCAAATTGGCGAAGGGCGAGGGCTTTTTCTCCTCATACATGGAGGCCGGACGCGGGCCGGGACCCTGCACGCGGCTGTTTTCCTTGACGTGAATCGCCACAAAGCGGTTCCGGTAGCGGCGGATGAAGGACGGCGGATAGGTGCCGGCGTTCATGGCCCAGCCGCAGTCGAGCTGGAAGAAGCACTTCGAGCTGTTTTCGATGACGGTCTCCAGAATCGGCTTGCCCTTGTCGACAAAGAACTCCTGGCTGTGGTTGTGGTAGCCGACCTTAATTCCGTAAGGCGCGGCCATTTCCGCCATAGCGTCGAGCTTTTTCGCAAGTTCGATGGCTTCTTCCGTCGAGTTGAAGGGCGTGCCGGCCCAGATGACGGCCTTTCCGCCGATGTCCGCCATTTTCTTTACGATGGCTTCCGTCGGCTCCGCATGGACGGAGCTGACCGTCAGTCCCGCTTCGCTAAGCCATGCCTTCAGATCTTCCGTGTCGTTCTCGAGATCCGCGGGCAGGAGCTCGACGAAGTCATAGCCGAGGGCCTTGATGGTTTTGAATTTGTCAAGAAGCGACGGGCCGAGGCCGAGATAGCTCTCGATTCCGCCGAAGGAATAGGTTCCGATACCGATCTGCATGATGCAATCCTCCGTAGTGAAATGATAGAAGCGAGAAAAAATACGCGCTCTTCTTCTTCTTTTTCCTTCATTGTAGCAGGATAGTGGGGGACTTGCAAGCAAAATCTTCTGATATCAGGCATCAGGTACGGATCAGGTACGGCTGGAAAGAAGCGCTTGAAACCGGCCGGATGGTATGGTAAACTGTGTGGGTAACGGCAAACGTACAGCATATGACTGGGGAGGATGATAACATGAAACGAAGCACCGGCGTCCCGAAGAAACGCATTAAAATTGTCCTGAATTCACCTGTGATTCTGACCTTCACGCTGATCGCGGTGATTGCGCTGCTTCTCAGCGTCATCACGAAAGGACAGTCCAACCGGCTGGTATTCAGCGTGTACCGCGCTTCCCTGAAGAATCCGCTGACCTACCTTCGGTTCTTCACGCATGTTTTCGGGCACGCGAACCTGTCGCATCTCGCGGGCAATCTGATGATGATCCTCGTCATCGGGCCGATGCTGGAGGAGCGCTACGGCTCGGGGCCGCTCGTCGTGATGATTCTCCTCACGGCGCTCGTGACCGGCATCGTGCATTTTATTTTCTTCCCGGCCTCCGCGCTTCTCGGCGCTTCGGGCGTCGTGTTCGCCATGATTCTTCTGGCATCGATGACCGGCATCCGGGACCGGGAAATTCCTTTGACCTTCATCCTTGTGACGGTGCTGTATCTCGGGCAGCAGATCTATGAAGGCATTTTTGTATCGGACAATGTATCGCAGCTGACGCATATTGTCGGCGGCATTGTCGGCGCCGGCTTCGGATATCTGATGAGCCGGAGAAAAAAGTAAAAGCAGAATCAATACACCAGGGAGGGACTTGAAAATGTTTCGCGAAATGAGAAGAAAAGCACAGCAGATTCCGGAGGAGGAAGCCATCAGCATCCTGGAGAACGGAAAAACAGGCATTCTGGGCGTCCTGGGGGATGACGGCTATCCGTACACCGTCCCGGTGAATTTCGCCTATGAGAACGGAAAAATCACCTTTCACGGGGCGATGACGGGCCACAAGATCGAAGCGATGAGAAAATACGACAAGGTTTCCTTTACCGTGATCGATCAGGACGAAATCGTGGCGCGCGACCGCACGACCGCCTACAAATCCGTGATCTGCTTCGGACGCGCGCGGGAGCTCACGGACCATGACGAAAAGGTGCACGCGCTCCGGCTGGTCGGCTATAAGTATTCCGGCGCCTTTAAGGACCTCGTGGAGGAGGAGATCGCCGAAGCCTGCGATCACACCTGCTGCGTGGAAATCCTGATCGAGCATATGACGGGAAAAGAAGGAAAGGTGCTTCTTGAGAAGCGCCGGAAGGAGTCCTAAGCGTTTCCGTCCGGCGAAAGCGCGGCCTTCCGGTAGGCGCTCGGCGTCATATGGTAGCGAGCCTCAAACTGTCGGTAAAAATGAGTTTTATTTGTAAATCCGCACTGAACAGCGATCTCCGATATCGGGAGACCGCTGTTTTTTAAATACTGCTCGGCCTTCTTGAAGCAGAAGAGCATCCCGTAGTCATACAGGCTGAGGCCGGCGTATTTTTTGACAATCCGGTTCAGATAGTCGGCGCTGTAATTGGTGACGCGGGACAGCTCGTCCCTTGTGATCCTTCCCGCGCGCTCCTCCATAAAGCTCGTGACGCGCGAAAACAGCAGATAGTCCTTGTTCATGGCAAGCTCGATGTTGGCGCAGTGATAGAAGGGAGAGTTCAGCAGCGAGAGGATTTCGGCGATCTTTCCGCGGACCACGTAGGAGGAGCCGCAGAAGGGCCGGAAAAGCGCCGCGAGGAGCTCCTCCGTACTGTCGTGGAGGAGGCGGTAGGGCTGCTCGTTCTGCCAGGCCGGGAAGAAATCGAGGTAGCTTCTGCCGCCGGGCTCCTTGAGATCCTGCCGGATAAAGTGGAGCATCGGGCTCTCGAAGAGCTGGCGCTCGGATTCGATCCGGGAACTGCGGCAGAAATCCTCAAGCTCCCGGATGTATTCGGCGGAGAGACCGATGAAGAGGATCTTCGCGGCGGAAGCAAAGCCCTCCGCGTGCCGGAGCCCGCGGTTGATGAGGCAGGCGGAGCCTGCAGGGTAGCGGTAGTCCTTCCCCTCAATTTCGTTGATGACGGTTCCGTCAAGCACGATCATCAGTTCATAATAATCATGGTAGTGCTGAAGCTCTGTCCTGAAAAAGTTATTATGCTGAAGCGCGGATTCCTGCGACAGAAAGGACTGGTCTCCGGAAAGCGTGAGTACATTCAGGCGGTCTTCGGCGCCGGTGCCGGACACGGTCTCATAGGTAATCTGGTAGCTTTCCTGAATCTGATAGAAAAAGCGGCTGAAGGCAGAGTCGGAGTGGTGGATGTGCAGGACGGAGTTCTCCACGCCGTCCGGACTGTAATAGTAGCCGAGCGAGCTGTGCGGCGTTTCCTGCGGCTCTGTCTCCTGTGATCTCTGAAAGCGGCTCATTTCCTGATCTGACATAAAAAAACTCCTCTTTTTCGGCGTAAAAAGCTATTAAATCCCGGATATGATACTATTATAGCATAATCAGGCCTGTTTTTGCTATTGTAAAATTCATAAAAATCGACTAAAAATATAGGCGTAAGGGAAATACTTTTACAGAACAGACAAGAGGTAAGGGGAGTCCTTTCAATATGAGCAAGAAAAATCAGGCCGGCAGCGCGCCGGTGAAGAAAATGCCTTTTACGAAAGTGGTCCGGAAACACTGGCTGCTGCTTCTGATGCTGCTGCCGGCCGTTTTATATGTGGTCATTTTCAGCTATATTCCGATGACGGGCGTGATTATGGCCTTCGAGCGCTACAGCTATGAAGGCGGAATCTATTTCTCGGACTGGATCGGCTTCGATAATTTCCGCCAGCTGATTCTGGCGAAGAAGCTCGGCATGACGACCAGAAACACCCTGCTGTACAATGTGGCCTTCATATTCCTCGGAATGATCTTTGAGATGGGCATGGCGATCCTGCTGAACGAGCTGCTTTCCAAGCGCTTCAAGAAGGTCGCGCAGTCCTTCATGTTCCTGCCGTATTTCATCAGCTGGGTTGTGGCAGGCGCCATCATGTACAACGTGTTCAACTATGAAAAGGGCGTGTTCAATCACATCCTGACCTTCTTCGGCGCGGAGCCCTTCGACCTTTACAACAAGCCGGGGGCCTGGCCATTCGTCCTGATTGCCCTCAAGATCTGGAAGCAGACCGGTTACGGAACCGTCGTCTATCTGGCGGCGATCACCGGCATCGATCAGGAAATGTTCGAGGCAGCGGCGCTGGACGGCGCGAACGCCTGGCAGAAAATCCGGTATCTCACGATTCCCTGCCTCGTGCCGACGATGATGGTCCTGGTGCTTCTCGCGATCGGAAACATTTTCCGCGGCGACTTCGGCCTGTTCTATCAGACGGTCAAGTCTTCCGTGATCCTGCAGCCTGTGACGGAGGTTATCGATACCTACATCTTCAAGCTGCTGATTAATACCGGCAATGTCGGCGTCTCCGCCGCGGCCGGACTCTACCAGTCCATTCTCTGCTTCGCGACGATCATGATCTGCAACGGCATCGTCAAGAAGGTCAATCCGGACTATGCATTATACTGAGGAAAGGAGGAGAATCATTCATGGCTGCGAAGTCTGAAACGGTCAAATACACGACACACAGACGGAAGCTGGCGAAGGATGTCATCGCCGTCAATACGGTCGGTTATATTCTGGTCGGGCTCTTTGCCCTGTTCTGCCTGATTCCCTTCTATCTGATTGTGGTAGCATCCTTTACGGATAACGGCGAGCTGATCCGCACGGGTTACCCGCTCTTCCCGAGAAGCTTTACGCTGGAGGCCTATCACTTAAGCATCAAGAACCCCGAGCGGATTCTGAAGGCCTACGGGACGACGATCGGCGTCACGCTTGTCGGCACCTTCCTCGCGGTCGTTCTTTCCACGATGACGGGCTATGTGCTTTCGAGAAAGGACTTCCCCTGGCGGAACGGATTTGCGTTTTTCTTCTTCTTCACGACGCTGTTTTCCGGCGGTCTGGTTCCGTGGTACATTCTCTGCACCCAGTACCTGAAGTTCAAGAACAGCTACGCGGGACTGGTGCTTCCGCTGATGTTCTCCGTCTGGAACATGATCATCGCCAAGTCCTTCATGAACGGAATTCCGGCGGCGATTACGGAGTCCGCCAAGATCGACGGCGCGAACGACTTCACGATTTACCTGAAGCTGATCCTGCCGCTGTCGAAGCCGCTGATCGCCACGCTCGGCCTGTTCTCGGCGCTGGCGTACTGGAACGACTGGTACAACTGCATGCTCTTCATCGGCAAGGATGACATGAACAATCTGCAGTACTATCTGCAGAGCATGCTGAGTTCGGCGGAGAAGATGAGGATCGCCGCGGAGAAATCCGGCCTGCCGATCACGAATGTGCCGCTCGAATCCATGAAGATGGCCATGACCGTCATCGCGACGGGGCCGATTATCCTGCTGTATCCCTTCGTGCAGCGCTACTTCGTCAAGGGTCTGACGATCGGCGCGGTCAAGGGCTGACAGAAGTTCCTTTCTAAGGAACGGACACCGGATGGTGACGGAGCGTGCTCCGAAGGCCCGGACTTTTTTCGGGGACCGAGGGGACGGCTTCCTTCAACATATAAAAAATTAAAAGGGAGAAAAAACATGAAGAAACTTTTAGCTCTGCTTCTTGCAGCAGTCCTTGCCATGTCTCTTCTTGCGGCCTGCAATTCCACGACAGGCGGAAATGAGACCGAGGCGACCAAGGCTGACAGTGCCGAGACCAAGGCTGACAATGCCGAGACTAAGGCTGACAGCGCTGAAACCGAAGCGACTTCCACGGGTGATCCTTTTGCGGATCTTCCGGCAGAAGTGACCATGGGCGGAACCATCAAGGGAACCCCCGAAATGTATCCGAATGTAGACCTTTCCAAAGAGGAGACGATCTACTTCACTCTGATCGGCGATACGCCGAATGATTTCCAGGATATCCTGGCGAAGGTCAATGAGTACCTGCAGCCCTTCAATACGAAGGTGGATTTCACGATCCTTGCATGGTCTGACTACGGCGATCTGTACTCGCTGAACCTGACTTCCGGCGAGAAGATCGATGTCATCTTCACCGCACCCTGGTGCTACCTCTGGACCGAGGCCAACAAGGGCTCCTTCAAGGCTATTGACGACGAGTTCATCTCGAAGTACATGCCGCTGACCGCGAAGTATCAGATTCCGGAATCCATGGACGGCGTCAAGCTGAACGGCAAGTACATTGCCCTTCCGCAGAATACGACGAACCCCAACGGCAAGATCGTTGCCATCCGTCAGGATCTCGCGGAAAAGTACGGCATCACCGAGCTGAAGAGCTGGGATGATTACATGAACTACTGCAAGACGATTGCCGAGAAGGAAACCCCCGAATCCGGTATTCTTGCAATGGCGGCCGCAGGCTCCAACTCCGAGCTCTGGGACGTTTACCGTCAGCAGTTTGATACCCAGCAGGCCATGAAGACCGGTGACTACTGCACCTTCTACTTCAGAAGCGCAACGAACGATATCCCGAAGTACGAAGATATCGAATTCGCCTGGGAAACCGACTACTTCAAGGATTTCTGCAAGGATATGAAGGAACTCATGGACGCCGGCGCATGGAGCCGTTCCGCGCTGACCAACGAAGTCAACGACGACGATGCTTTCGCAGCCCTTTCCGGCGCTTCGATCGCATGGAACACCACCGTATTCAACTACATGGATCTGGCGGAGAAGTCCGAAGGCGTCAAGTGCGAGGCTTATGATATCACCATGAATTTCGCACCGTGTGAAGCCTACAACAACAACGATATGGCCATCACCTCTTCTTCGAAGAACCCCGAGCGCGCCGCAATGGTCCTCGACCTCTTCAAGAACGACACCTATCTGAACCACCTGTTCCGTCTCGGCATCGAAGGCACCCACTATACGATCGACGAGAACGGTTATTTCACCGAGCTTGAAAAAGCCGCTGATTACCCGGCCGACAACCTTTCGATGACCTGGGCCATCAAGAACGGCGATATCGAACAGGCCGGCGCTGATCCGAGAAAACAGGCGATCATCGACGAGCAGAAGGCCAAGATGCTGGCCTGCCCGACCGACGGCTTTGTCTTCGATGATACCAATGTAGCATTTGAAAAAGCAGCGGTTGACTCGATTTTCTCCGAGTACATTCCGTCCCTGCAGCTGGGTCTCTTTGACGATCCGGAAGCCAAGATCCAGGAAATGCTGGATGCGGCGAACGCAGCCGGACTTGACAAGATCAAGGAAGAGTTCAAGACGCAGTACGAAGCCTGGTATGCAAGCATGCAGTAAGGCAGCAGACCGGCAGATTACAATTTGAATCATTTTGAACCGGAGGGCGGCGGCAGTAATTCCTGTCCGCCGCCCAAAGTATACCCTGACAAGGGCTGGAAAGGCCCTGAGGAGGATATCTGCAGGAAGACATCAATGGAAGAGACAAGTATCTTTTTTGAGAGGACAGGACCATGCGTACGACAGAACAGTTGAATCAGGACTGGTATTTCAGGCTGGATTCAGAACATGATTACAGGAATGCACAGGCAGGCGCAGAGGGCTTCAGGAAACTGACGCTGCCGCACGACTGGAGCGTTGACTATGCGCCGGAGGAGAATGAACCGACCGGCGGAGGCGGCGGATTCGGGAAATCCGGCATCGGCTGGTATTTAAAAACACTGAAACTGGATCATATTCAGAAGGACGGGAAGATTTTCCTGTACTTCGAAGGCATATATATGGATTCGACCGTGTATGTGAACGGCAGGGAAGCCGGCGGACACGGTTATGGATACACTTCGTTCTATGTGGATATTACGGCGTTTGTAACGGAAGGGGAGAACCGGATCGCGGTGCGCGTGAACAACGGTCTCGTCCCGAATTCCCGCTGGTATTCGGGCTCCGGCATCTACCGGGATGTGTATCTCGTGCGGACGGAGGCGCTGCATTTCGCGCACTTTGGGCTCCGGGCCGCCACGAACGGCATTTATCCCGAACAGGACCAGGCCACGCTGCAGATTCAGGCGGCCGTCGTGAATGAGACGGAGCATCCGCTTGCCGTCGGCATCCGGCACCGTCTGTACGACGCGGAGGGACGCTGCGTTTCCTCCTCCGGCATTGCGCTTCGGCTGGAAGCCGGGGAGGAAAGCGACTGCATGACGCGCCCGACGGTCAGCTCGCCGGTGCTGTGGACCGATGAGAAGCCGTATCTTTACACCTTGAAATCCGAACTTCTTCTGGACGGAAAAACGGTGGACGAGCTGGAGACGCGCGTCGGTATCCGGACCGCGGTTTTCGACGCGGAAAGGGGCTTCCTTCTGAACGGAAAGACCGTCAAGATCAAGGGCATGTGCGTGCATCATGACGGCGGCCTCACGGGAGCCGCGTTCTACCGCGAGACCTGGGAGAGGCGGCTAAGGAAGCTGAAGGACATGGGCTGCAACGGAATCCGAACGGCGCATAATCCGCCGGCGCCGGGGCTTCTCGACCTCTGCGACGAGCTCGGATTCCTGGTCATGGATGAGGCCTTTGACGAATGGCTCCTTGCGAAAAACAAGACCGACAACTACTATTCGGAGCAGCTGGCCTACGGCTCAAGCCTGTTTTTCACGAAACACGCCGAGGAGGATCTTGTCACGATGATCCGCCGGGATTACAATCACCCCTCGGTGATCCTGTGGTCGATCGGCAATGAAATCCCGGAGCAGTCCTCGATTGACGGCGTGAAGATGCTGAAGACCCTTCAGGAGATCTGTCACCGGGAGGATACCAGCCGCATGGTGACATCCGCTTGCGACAATATCGCGGCGGTGGAGCCGATCCGGACTTCAAGAGAATTCGAGAACGCCCTGGATGTGGTGGGCTACAACTACGTCGGACGCTGGAGGGAGCGCGCGGAGACCTTCTACGAAGAGGACCGCACCGAGTTTCCGAAGCGCCGCTTCATCGGGACGGAGAATCCGTCTGCGGGCGGCGTGCGCGGCGAATACCGTCAGGAAGGCCGATTCGGAAGCTACGCCAATGTGTCGATGCACCACGAGCCGCTGTGGCGCTTCACGGCATCGCATGATTATGTCTCCGGAGACTATCTGTGGACCGGCATCGATTATCTCGGCGAAACCCGCTGGCCGTCCCGCGGCGCGGGCTCAGGGCCGCTGGATACCGCCGGCTTTGAAAAGGACAGCTTCTACTATTTCCGTTCGATCTGGAATGATCGGGAGGTCACGCTGCATCTTCTTCCCGCCTGGAATTTCCCGGGCGAAGAGGGAAGCTACAAGCAGGTGGTGGCCTACACAAACTGCGAGGAAGTGAAGCTCTATATCAACGGAAAATATGTCGGCGCAAGAGGCTACGAATGCCCGAGATACGGCGCCACGAAATCCTGGATGGACGGCTGGGAAAAGCGCGGACGCATTACGACAAATGACCTGCATCTTTCCTGGGACGTTGTGTACGAGCCGGGCGTCCTCAGGGCGGAAGGCTACATCGGCGGAAAAGTCGCTGCTGTGGCCGAGGTCCGCACGAATACGGCGATGTCCTTCCTGACGACGGAAACCGACCGGACGAGGATTCCGGTGGGCGGAATCGCGCAGATTGAACTGAGTGCGGCCGATGAAAGCGGTACGTTTGACGCCAAGGCCTGCCCCATGATTTCCTGCACGATCGAAGGCCCGGGAGAGCTTCTCGGCATGGATGCGGGGGATCTTGAGGATCTTTCGCTGTACGGAAGCGAAAAGCGCAGAATGTTCCACGGGCTGCTGCTCGCGGCGGTCCGGGCAGTCGGTTCGGGCGAAATCCATGTGAAGTTTACTGCGGAAAACGGCACCGAAACGGAGTGCGTCATCCACGCGGAATAAAGATAGAAAAACGGGGCCTCCCCTTCGAATGCGAAGGGGAGGCCCCGAAACTGTTAAAAGAAGCCTCAGATTTTATTCAGGATGGACATCAGCGCCCGGTAGGCGATGTCGAACTTTTCGGCGGACGAGGGTTCCTTGCCTTCAAGACGCGAGTGGTCGTCCTTGCTGAGACCTGCCAGGCCGGTGAAGGAGCCGAGGTGCGGCTCGATGCTAAGGAAGCCTTCATAGCCGGAGGCCTTGAGCGACTTCAGGATCTCCGGGACGAAACCGATGCCCTGTCCGGCCGGAACCACGTCGCCGGAGGCGAGGGCGTCCTTGATGTGCATGTATTCGATATAGGGCCGCAGCAGGTTGTAGGCTTCCGGATAGGTCGCCTGATGGCACTGGACATAGTTTGCAGGGTCAAAAACGGCCCTTAAATGCGGCGAAGACACCGTGTCGAGAATTTCCCTGCAGCGGATCGCAGAGTCGCCGTAAATGCCCTTTTCGTTCTCGTGGAGGAGGATGACGTCCTCGAAGGCCGCCTGATTCGTCATGACCTTCATGCGGCGCATCACCTCATCCCGGAAAAGCGTATATTCGCCGTCCGGAATGTAGAAGCTAAACACGCGGATATAGGAGGTACCGAGCATCTTCGCCGTGCGGATCGTGCGCGCGAGAACCTCCATATGGGCTTCGAAATCATCGCTGATGCCGATCTTGCCTACGGGTGAGCCGATTGAGCTCGCGCCGATGCCGTAGAAATCCATCCGCTCTTTAAGATGAAGGACTTCCTCATCGTTCAGTTCGGAAATGTTTTTGCCAT
The DNA here is from genome assembly GCA_946632055.1 of uncultured Lachnospiraceae bacterium. Taxonomy (GTDB): domain Bacteria; phylum Bacillota; class Clostridia; order Lachnospirales; family Lachnospiraceae; genus UBA1267. The sequence goes on along the minus strand of CAMPAR010000007.1, from coordinate 7,738 downwards.
TGATCGTGCGGGGCTCGAAATAGCGGATCCCGAGCTCCTGAAGGTGAGAGAGCTGAATTTCGATATCGGAATCGATCTCATCCGAAAAACCGGAGAGAACATAAAAATCTGTCACGGGAAGACCTCCGTTTCAAACATAGTGTAATGACACTGACATCATAACATGAAAACGATTTCAAGGCAAGCCGTACTTTCAAAAACGGCATTTTCTCAAACAATCGAAGCCCTCGTTTCGCATCGTTTGGGGACTGTGAACAATCCCGTCAAGGTCCTTATCGGCGCAATCTCTGATTGCATCGGCAAAACGTCCTTGACAGAGGGGGAAAATCCTGATACAGTGATATTATCATCGATATAATACGTAAGGAGGAAAGTCAGATGGCAAATTGTGTAAAATGCGGCGCCTTCCTTGAGCCTGGCGCACTGTTCTGTACCAACTGCGGAACGCGGATCGAGGCCGCTCCCGTCATGCAGGCGCCGGCGGCGGAAGCCCCTTCGGTACAGGCACCGGTCTATGAAAAGAAGGACTTCAGCGCCGTTCTCGGAAAGCTCACAGCACTGCAGGAAGAACTGAATGCGGCGCTTGATGCGGAGGAAGAAGCCGTTCAGGCGGCAAAGGCGGAAACTGCGGCGAAGGATGCAGAACTTGAGAGCGTTAAAGCCGATCTTTCCTCGGTGCGGGACGAGCTGTCCCAGGCGCAGCTTCAGATCGCTGAGATGAGAGAGGCCATGCAGCGCAATCAGAATTACATCGCGTCCCTGAAGGAGGATCTCGAAAAGGCTTCCCAGGAAAAGAACGCGATCATCGCGGACTATGAGACCAAGCTTCAGGACGTCTCCTCCGAGAAGAGCGAGCTGAATCTGCAGCTCGCGCAGGCCGCGGCGAATGTCAGCGCGCTGGAAGCCGCTCTGGAAGCGAAGAAGCTGGAAAACACCGTTCAGATGGAGTCCATCCCGGTGCCCGATATTCCGGATGCCCCGGAAGTGAAGGAAGAGGTTCCGGAAGCAGAGGCGCCGGAAGCGGAAGTGCCTGAAATCGAGACGCCGGCCGTTGAAATTCCGGAAGCGCCTGTTTACGAAGCGCCGGTCTATGAAGCGCCTGCTTATGAAGCGGAAATCCCGGAGGCTCCCGAAGCCCCAGTAGTAGAAGAGCCTGAAGCGGCAGCGCCCGAGGAAGCACCGGCAGAGGAAGCGCCGGAGCCCGCGGCCTTCCATCCGCAGGTTGAGATCCCGGTTCCCGAAGAGCCCGCGGATCAGCCTTATACCATTAATCTCGGCGGTGCGCCTGCACCAGAGCCGGCGCCGGCACCCGAAGCGCCGTTCATCCAGCCCGAGCGTCCGATGTTCTGTGAGAACTGCGGCGCGCGTCTGTCTCCGGATATGGTTTTCTGCACCAACTGCGGCACCAGAATCCGCGCCTGAGGCAGGAACTCAACCTGGAACGCGCATAAAAAACCGACCCCGTACAGGGGCCGGTTTTTTAATCGTGGTGAACAGTCTCAGACTGCCGGATCGGGACAGAGTCCCGGGATGTACTTGCAGGCCTCGATCAGGATCTCCTTCAGGCAGCCGGGCGTTCCGCCGCAGTGGTGAATGTACGGTCCGTACATCAGCTGCTTTTCCCAGGCTGCCCAGTCGGCGACTTCGATCCAGACATAGTTGCCGTCGGTCGCAGGGCCGTCGACGCCCTTGCCTTCGCCGACGAAGAGGGAGTAGTTGCCCTTCGCCTGGTCGAAACGGGCGAGCGTGTAATCCACATGAGCCAGCTCGTACTGACCCTTGCAGTTCTTGATGCCGGGCCGGATGCCGGGCTTCATCAGGCTCTTCGGGAACGGTCCGCAGTGCCAGAACAGCTCCGCGTTGTCGTTCTCCGGATGGCGGATCGTGATGTCGGCAAGGAAGACGTCGTTTTCCTTTCTTGCAGCGCCGAGAAGAAGGTTCGTGGTGACTGCGCCGAGCACGTCGGTTTCGCAGGCAACCGGGAGACCCTTTCCGGTCAGGTATCCCCAGACGAAGCAGGTGCCGACGCCGAGGTTTGCGTGCATCATGGCCCAGCATTCGCCGGCGACGGCAGTACAGCCGTACTTGTCGGCAAGCCGCTCGATGCCGAGCGCCATACCGGCCATGCTGTGCAGCTGCTCGTCGGTCGTCATGGAAATGTCGTAATCCGCGTTCCATTCATCGACAATCGCCTGAACCGCTTCCGGCTCTTCCTTCATGATCTTCTTGATCAGGCCGATGATTTCGGTATCCTCGACCGGGATGATCTCGATGCCGAACTTCTCCAGAAGCTCGGATTCATTGTACTTCACGCTCAGGAACTGGCGCGGGCGTACGGAAATCTGCATGATGCGGCAGGCGCGGAACGCGCGCACCGCGGCGGCCGTCTGTACGAAGTCGCGGATTCCCTTCTCAATCACCGGGGAATCAAGCCAGCAGTTCTCGATGTACGTAAACGGAACATCGTAGCGAAGAAGCGCCTTGGTGGTGGCGAAGAGGCCGCACTGGATATCGGTCTGACGGTTGGGGCAGACGGTCGGGTCGGGCGGGCATTCGTCGCGCGGACCCCAGACAAGGACCGGAACGCCGAGCTTCTTCGCGAGCATCGCGATCGGCTCTTCCTGTCCGAAATTGCAGTGAGGGAAGAAAACCGCGTCTACACCCGCGTCCTTGAATTTCTTTTCAATCTTCGGGACGGCTTCGTAATCAAACAGAAGGCCTTCCTCATTGATGTCCTCGATGTCTACCACAGTAAGATTCGGGATCTTGCTGAAAATATCCGAGAGGCGTGCCATAATCTCGACTTTCTTTGCCCGGGCATCCTTCGGGTTCGGGAAAAAATCACGTCTGGTCGGCGCTACGCCGATCGTTAATTTACTGAAGTCGTACATAGATTTTCCCTCTTAATGAATGTATTTACAGTTTTACCGGCTGCGTGCCGAAGATCTGCATATGCATCTTGATGAAGTCCTTCGCCGCGTCCTGACCGGCCTTGACGACGGTATTAAACATCGGACGCTCCTTGCCCTGAACCGCTTCCACGATCGCCTTGCCGCCTGCGATCTGGACATAGGTAGCGAAGTTGATCTTCACGATACCGTTTTCGATGGACTTTCTGAACTGCTCCTCGGAAAGACCCGAGCCGCCGTGCATGACGAGCGGGATGTCAATCGCTTCGCGAAGCTCCGCGATGCGCTCATAGTTCAGCTTCGGCTCGGTGGCGTAGAAGCCGTGAACCGTACCGACGGAAACCGCGCAGAGGTCGACGCCCGATCCTTTGACATAGGAAACGGCTTCATCGACGCCCGTGTAAATCGTGTCGAGACCGGAGTAGCCGGCGACATGACCGATTTCACCTTCGACGAGGACGTCGCAGGCATGCGCCGCTTCGACGACCTTGGCGGACAGCGCGATGTTCTCCTCAAGCGACTTTGCGGAAGCGTCGATCATGACGGAGTTCCAGCCCGCGCGGATGCCGCGTACGCAGCCGGCGTAGCTGGGGGTGTGGTCCAGATGAAGAATGACCGGAACCGGGCTCTCTTTCGCGCGCAGGATGATCTGCTTTTCGAAGATTCTCGCGCCGGCCTCGGTGAAGGAATTCCTCTCGGAATCCGGGTTGTAGAAGTCCCAGGTCTGAACAAGCGCCGGAACGCCGAGCTCTTCAGCCGCCGTCAGGATCGCTTCCAGAGAATTCAGATCGAAGGCATTGAACGCGCCGATAGCCCAGCGGTCTTCACGAGCCTTCGCGAGGATCTGCTTTTCCTGTCTTCCGTTGATTAACATGGTAGGTACCTCCTAATGTATAAATATATATTACTTTCTTTTCCAGGCCTTCCCCTTGAGGGGAAAACTTAAATCGCCACGACGCAGAGCGGGTTCGGCATATGAAGCTCTTCCGGCAGTTTTTCGGCCCGGACGTCGTCTCCGTCGCAGCTCAGCCGGTAAATCGTGACGTTGTTCGTGCGCTCGTTGGTGACGAACAGAAGATCCTCCACCGGCAGGAAATCTCTCGGCGAAACACCGCCGCAGGGGAAGGAAGTCAGGTACTTCAGCTCTTTTCCGTTCCAGCGGCAGACCGCGATCGTCTCTTCGCCGCGGTTGCTGGCAAAGACATATTCGCCCGAAACGCGGATGGCGCCGGCGGTATTTCCCTCCACGCCCGAAGGCAGGATCGACACGGTTTCATGCGGCGTCAGGGTCCCGTCCTCATAGGCGAAAACGGTAATCGAGCTTCCGAGCTCATTGACGCAGAAGACCGTCTTTCCGTCTTCCGAGAACGCGAGATGCCGGCAGCCCTCGCCCGCGGGAACGTGGGCAATGGAGATGACGTTCAGGTCCTTGTCATAGGTGTAGACCGCGTCGAGGCCGAGATCCACGGAAAGCAGGTACTTCCCGTCCGGCGTCGGATGCACGTAGTGAATGTGCGGCATTTCCTGACGATAGGGATTCGGGCCCTTTCCTTCATGAACCTCCAGCTTTCCGGCGCTCGAGAAGAGGGAGCCGGACGAGTAGTTCGCCACATAGACATTGCCTTCGAAGCGGCAGATATGGCAGCCCTCCCGGCCCTTTGTCGAGACGATTCCCGACGGGTTCACGAGCCTGAAATCCTCGATTTTGTAGTTCACGATGCCGCTTTCCCTGCTCCCCTCGAAGGGGAACTGGAGCACGACATCCATGCCGGATTCGTTCGCCTCCATGTACATCGGGCGGTGCATCGGCGTGAAATCGATGTACTTCAGCGCGCCGTCCTGCAGCGTGTAGTGGTACAGTCCGCCTGCATTGTCGCAGGCTGCGAAGTACAGATGGTACAGTCTGTCGGACATTTTTATTCCTCCTGTAAATTTTCTCTTGTCAGCTTCTTCATCCAGTTGAAGCTGTTGATTTTAACAAAGGCCACAATGCATTTCAGGATCTGGTCGCATTTCAGGCAGAGGAAGACGACCCAGGCCGGCGCGCCGAGCAGGAGGAAAAGAATGCCCGCGGGGAGCAGTACGCCGAAGACAAAGATCGAATCCATTTTGAAGACAAAGCCGGTATCTCCGCCGGATTTCACCAGGCCGCCGAGGCAGGTCGCCTGCCAGCAGGTTCCGATAAAGGTGAAGGTCAGCACGTTGAAAAACTGCCTTGTCACCGTGACGGCCTCGTCGCTGATATCGTAGAAGCCGATGAACGGGTTCTTCAGAAGCACGATCACGAGGCTCGAAAGCAGGCCGACCCCGAGGAAAATCACCTCGGCGGTTTTCGCGTACTCCTTCATTTCCCGGAAGCGTCCGGCGCCGACGGTCTTGGAAGTCACGATGCCAAGCGCCGCCGAGAGTCCGAAGACGCCCACGCGGAGCAGATTCTCAAGCTGCGCCACGACGGAGGACGCGGTAATGGCGGCCGGGCTCAGATGCCCCATAATCGTAGAGTAGGCGATCATATTGACGGCCCAGACCATCTGTCCCGCCACCACCGGCGCGCCGTTCCGGAGAAAATCCCGCCGCAGCGTCGGCGCGGTTTTGAAAAGATCCTGCGGCTTCATCTGCAGCTTCCGGTCGATGCCGAAGGTGTAGACCGCTGCGATCAGGAATTCCACAATTCTCGAAATCAGCGTGGCGATGGCGGCGCCCTTGACCCCGAGCGCGGGGAAACCGAACTTACCGAAAATCAGTACCCAGTTCAGGAAAATATTGACAAATAAGGCAATGAGGGAGACATAAAAGCCGAGCTTCGCGTTCTCCACCGATTTCATCGCGGAAATCAGCAGCTGCGAGGCGCAGAAGAAGACATAGGAGAGCGCAACAAAGATTACATAGTTTACGCCTTCTTCCACTACAGCGGAATCGCTGGTGAGAAGTCTGAGAAGAAAGCGCGGAAATGCGAGGACCACGGCGGAAATCACGGCGCCCACGAGAACCGACCAGCGGATGCCCATGGCCGCGATTCGCCGGACGCTTTTCGTATCGCTGATGCCCCAGTACTGCGCGGCGATGATCAGCATGGCGGCGTCGATGCCGAGCACGAACATCTGCAGCACGGTCTGGAACTGGTTGCCCATATAGACCGCGGAAACGGCAATATCGCCGAGTCGGCCGACCATCAGGTTGTCGGCAAAATTGACGGCGAAGGAAATAAAATTCTGAAGAACGATTGGCAGAGCCAGCGCAAAGAGGCTTTTGTAAAAAGTACGGTCTCGGGTGATCAGTTGCATGTACGGGGTCTCCCAAAGCTTTAGCTCGCAATCCGGCGGATTCACGCACGGGCCGGACTTGCTCTTGTACCATCATAGCACTTGTTTCCAGAATTGCAAGCGAAAAACATTGCTTTTCAAAAAAATGATGCTACAATGGAAGAAGCCGGTAACAGCCTGCCGGCGCCTCCTTAAGCGCCGGGCGATTCTATACGGAAACGAGACATATATGGAACAGTTCAGCTTATTTGACAATGCGGTGCCGGAACCGCTTGCGGCCCGCTTAAGACCGAAGGATTTTGACGGATACGTCGGGCAGGAGCACCTCGTCGGACCCGGTAAAATCCTGCGAAGACTCATCGAATCGGACCAGATTTCATCCATGATTTTCTGGGGTCCTCCGGGCGTCGGCAAGACGACGCTCGCGGAAATCATCGCGCGGAAAAGCCGGGCGAAATTCCTGACCTTTTCGGCCGTGACCTCCGGCATCAAGGAAATCCGGGAAGTCATGGAAAAGGCCGAGGAGACCCGGAAATACGGGCAGCGGACGATCGTATTCGTGGACGAAATCCACCGCTTCAATAAGGCCCAGCAGGATGCCTTTCTTCCTTTCGTGGAGAAGGGCACCATCATCCTGATCGGCGCCACGACGGAGAATCCCTCCTTTGAGGTCAACGGGGCGCTTCTGTCCCGGTGCAAGGTTTTTGTACTGAAAGCGCTGGAAAAGGACGATATCCTGAAGCTTCTTCACCACGCGATGGAGTCGCCGGAGGGCTTCCGGGGCCAGACCATTCATTATACGGAAGAAATCCTCGAAATGATCGCGGTTTTCGCGAACGGAGACGCGAGGAGTGCGCTTTCCACGCTCGAGATGGTCATCCTGAACGGCGAAATCGCGCCGGACGGATCGGTGACCGTGACGAAGGAAACCGTCGAGCAGTGCACCGGCACGAAATCCCTTCTGTACGACAAGGACGGGGAGGAGCATTACAATCTGATCTCCGCCCTGCATAAATCCATGCGGAATTCCGATCCGGACGCCGCGGTCTACTGGCTGGCGAGAATGCTGGAAGCCGGCGAGGATCCGCTGTATATCGCGCGGCGCGTGACGCGCTTTGCCGCGGAGGACGTGGGGCTCGCGGACCCCTCGGCGCTTCCTCTTGCCGTCGCCGCTTTCCAGGCCTGCCACTGGATCGGTATGCCGGAGTGCTCGGTGCACCTGACGGAAGCCGTGATCTACCTCTCGCTCGCGCCGAAGTCCAACTCCTCCGACGTGGCCTACATGATGGCGAAGGAAGACGCGCTGAAAACCATTGCCGACCCCGTGCCGCTTCAGATCCGGAACGGCGTGACCGGCCTCATGAAGGACCTCGGCTACGGAGACGGCTACAAATATGCGCACGACTACGAGGAAAAGCTGACGGATCTCGTCTGCCTTCCGGAATCGCTGGAGGGCCGGGAGTACTATCAGCCCTGGGGCCTCGGGCGGGAAAAACAGCTGAAAGAGCGCCTGCAGAACATCAAATTCTGGAAGAAAGAGGCGCGGGAGAAAAAGCAGGGGGAATA
>CAMPAR010000006.1 GCA_946632055.1 uncultured Lachnospiraceae bacterium | reverse complement strand
AATCTACACCGGAGACACGGGCTGCGTCTGCGAATACTGCATGCAGCGCTTCCATAAGCGCCTGAAGGACAAATACGGCACGGTCGAGAACCTGAACGAGCGCTGGAACCTGAACCTCTTCTCGCAGGCCTACGACGATTTTTCGGACGTGCCGCCGGCGGTGAACGCCTGGCACAATCCGCACATGAAGTACGAATGGATGATGGCGCATCATCAGGCCAATATCGAATTTGTCCACCGCCAGTATGACATTCTGAAGAAGTATACCGGCGCTCCGGTCGGGACCGACATGATGCCGATCAACGGAATGTCCTATGAAACGATGACGGACAAGCTGGATATCGTCATGTTCAACCACTACAACGTCCCGGAGAATCTCTCCGACGTCGTCTTCTGGTTTGATTTCCTGCGGACGCTGAAGGACCGTCCCTTCTGGAACACCGAGACCGCGACGGTCTGGAACGGCTCCACCTCGATCACGCAGTTCCTGAAGCCGGAAGGCTACTGCCGCGTGAATTCCTGGCTCCCGGTCGCGCTCGGCGGCGAGTCCAATATGTACTGGCTGTTCCGTCAGCACTGGGCGGGACACGAGCTGGTGCACGGCGCCGTCCTGACGCCCGAAGGCCGTCCGATGCATGCCTGGAACGAAATCCGGCAGACTGCGGAGGAATACGCGGCGGCTTCGGAAGTCATCGGCTCCACAAAGGTTTCCACGCCAGTCGCCCTGCACTTCACGAGCCGCAGCTGGAATCTCTTCGAGCAGCAGAAGCTGTACGAGGCGAACGACTATCCGGCAAACATCCGCGCCTTCCATAAGGCCATTGCGGCCGAAGGCCTCATCCCGGACGTCATCGGAAGCTCGAAGGCGCTCGACTCCTATAAAGTGCTCTTCTCCCCGATGGTCATGACGCTCGAGGACGAGAACCTCGCGGCGCGGATCCGCAGCTGGGTCGAGGACGGCGGCGTGTGGGTTGCCGGCCCGATGACCGATATCCGAAATGATATCGGCGCACATTACATCGACCGGGCGATGGGCATGCTCGAGGACCTGCTCGGCATCCGGCTGGACGCTGCGCTTCCGAACAACCACGAATATCTCCGCACGGCCTGGTCGGACGGCGAGGAATTCATCCCCGGCGAGTGGGTCGAGTGCTATACCGTTCCGGAAAAGGCCGAGGTTCTGGCGTCCGTTACGGCCGGACATTCGGCGCTGAACGGGAAGGCCGTCGCCTTCCGCATCCCTTACGGAAAGGGCCAGGTGATCGTGCTCGGCACGAAGCCCTCCGATACGGATCTTTCGAAGATCATCCGCTGCGCGTACAGCTTCGCCGGCGTGGAAAGCTATGAAGCCACGGGCGAGCTTCTCGTGATTCCGAGAAAGAGTCTTAAGAGCGATGCTCCTGACGCGCTCATCCTCTGCGAAACCGCCTTCCGGGAAGCCTCGATCGTCCTTCCGAAGCCCATGACGAATGTCCTGACCGGCGAGAAGCTCGAGGGCCGGATCACCGTGAAGCCCTACGATGTTCTCGTACTGAAATAAACTCCGGGACATTGTAACATAACCGCAAAAAAGCCCCTGAAGGAGCTCTCTTTCTCATAAAGAGAAAGGCATCCTTCAGGGGCTTTCGTTATTGTTCAGAGCACCTTCGACAAGAAGTTTATTGTAAAAATTTACGCCGTCCTCAGTGCTTCTTCCGGAAGAACTGGCTGTAGATGATCAGGGAGTCCCGAAGCGGCCTAAAGTGCGAGCTCGCGTTTCCGTCGATATAGATCGTCTCGATCTCCATCTCGCGGATCGGAATCTTCCGGCGCGCGATCCACAGCAGCACGTTCATCTCGTATTCGTAGCGCTCTCCCTCAATCCGGTCCATGCCGGGGAGGAGACGCGAGGAAAAGGCGCGCATGCCGGTCTGCACATCGTAGACCGGTGTTTTCGCCGTCTTCTGAAAGAGCCAGCGGTTGATATCGTTGCCGATGCGGCTCCTCAGCGGCGCATCCTTCGGAAGGTAGCGCGCCCCGAGCCACAGAGCCTCCGGTTCCTCGTCAAGCCGGGCAAAGAGACGGAGCGCGTCCTTCACCGTGTGCTGGCCGTCCGAATCCAGAAGGATGACGGAGTATTCGCCCATCTCGTGGGAAAGGAGCCAGGAAAACGCCCGTTTCAGGGCATGACCCTTCCCCCGGTTCTTCGAGTAGGAAATCACCTCGGCGTACGCCTTCGCCTCCTCAAAGAGCGGACGGTACTCCGGTCCGCTGCCGTCATCCACAAGCAGCAGCGAAAATCCTTCCGCTGCTGCTTCCTTCACGAGGTCGATCATCCGCCGGTCCGGTTCATAGGCGGGAATGACTGCGATCCGTTTCTTCATAAGGTCGGGTCCTTCGGGGGCTCCGCCGCCCTGAAACGGCGCGGCACATATTCCTCCGCGAACAGATCGTCTGCGTCCGGATCCGCTTCCTTCTTCGGCTTCTTCTCCTCCATAAAATCCCAGATTTCGAAATCACCGAGATTCGTCTTCGCGTTCTCGTCCTTCACTTCAATGCCTTCTTCCTTGGCGGATTCCTTGAAGTTTTTGAGCTTTTCCTGCATGATTTCACGCATGTCGTTGACATAGCCGCTGAACACGTCCCTCATCTCGGTGCTGAACTGTTCCGGATGGCTGACGCCGGTAATCTGCGCCATCAGGTCATTGTCCGCCAGCTCGTGGAACATTTTCACGCTCGCCAGATGATAACCGGCCGCCAGACTCGCGTCCTTCAGTGCCTTCTTTTCCTTGACATCCTTCGCCGAACGCTTCTTCGCGGCGTCGATGCAGCGGTCCCGGAGAATTTTGCAGGTCTTCAGCTCTCCGTCAATGCTGTTTCGAAGGAGAATCTGTTCCTGATCCATTTTCCGATTCAGTTCGGCAGATTTCTTCTCCAGTTTGTCAATCAGTTTGTCCAGCGCCTCCGCGGCCTTTCCCTGCGGCGTCGTATAGGCGTCCACAAGTTCATTTGCCCAGCTTTCCGCGGCTGTGTTCTGCTTTACTTTCTTCGGCATCGTCCTTTCTCCTTCCCGGGGGATCCGTTTCCTTTCCTCTCCCCTTACGCCTGCTCAATCGTCAGAATTTCCGAGAATCCGGTCACTTCAAAAATTTCATAAATCACTTCGCTGACATTCACGAGCTTCATCGAGCCCTGTCTCATCATAGTCTTCTGCGCAAACAGAAGCACCCGAAGTCCGGCGGAAGAAATATAGTCCAGCGCCTCAAAGTCAAAAATCAGCTCCGTCACGCCGGGCATGCTGTTCTTCAGTTCCGCCTCCAGCTCCGGCGCCGTTGAAGTATCGAGGCGTCCGGATACGGCAATCGTCAGTCTGCTGTCCTCCGAAAATTTATCAATCGTCATAAAGAATCCTCCCGATGCCGGCGGTTTCATCCCTCAGGAAACCGGCATCCCATCCATCATAAAATACCGGGGCTTTTCTGTCAAGTCCTCTTTTCGTCCCAGACGAGGTTCAGGTTGATGCAGTCCATGCTGTCGTCAAAGCTCAGCCAGAGCACCCCGTCATCCGCCTGCCAGGCGCAGTAAACCGAGGTGGAATCACCGTAGGACTGTTCCCCTGAAGCGATCGTTTTGCCGTAGATTTTAGAGAGCTCCACCTTGCATTCCTCGAAGGACAGCTCGTGACAGATGACATAGTAGGAGACGCCGTGCGGCTCCTCTTCTCCCTCGCCCTCAAGCTTCACGCCGCCGTAGGAATATTTCCCGAAAAGCAGGCCCTCGGTGAGAATTTCGCCGCGCTCTTTTGAAACGCAGGAAGCCGGGACGCCGCACTCCTTCGCGGTCTTTCCCAGCATGAATTCACTGTCCAGCATGTCGTCGAGATATACGGCCTTTTCCTTGACGTTCTGTTCGGCCTGTCTCGCCTCCTCCTGAAATGCCTCCTCGGACTTCCCTTCAAAAAGCTCCGTGAAAAGGGTTTCAAGATCTTCTCCCTCGAGGCTCTCCTCCGCGGATTCCTCCGAAGATTCTTCCGCAGGCTCTTCCTTTTCCGGCTCCGGCTCGGAAGACTCCTTTACCGGCTCCTCCTTCGTCCGCGAAGAAGCGCCGGTAAAATCAATGGTTTCCTCCTCTTTTCCGGCGTCTTCCCCGCTTTCAGGCTCTTCTTCCTCGTCGTCGTCCTCGCCGAAATCCGCGTCCGTCAGCGGCCTTCCGACGCGGTCCCGAAGGACCGCGACAAGAAAGACAAGACCGCCGAAGAACAGGATCAGTCCGCCGATGGCGAGCAAGGTCAGTTTAAATGATTCGCTCATTTCCCCAAGATTCCCTTATGTGATTTGTCCGTTCGCCGCCTGACTCTTACAGGCCCAGCGGCTGCATCTGCTGTTGCTGCTGTTCCTGGGCTCTTCTGATTCTCTCCTGCTGCTCCTGATTCAGATAAGCCCCCGGATTCGTCAGAATTTTGTTGTAACCGAGATTGATGTTTCTGATCATGACCTCGGCATTCGGCCTTCCCTGATTGTCATTCATCATGGACGCGCGGAAGGTCGGATCCTTCACGAACTGATCCGCGATGATATCGATCTGCGGACTGTTCATCAGTGAGGTGTATGTCGTATTGAAGCTGTCCACATCAAAGACCCGTGCATTCTGTCCGTTGATCTGCTTCTGGAAGAGCGGTGTGACGGAGGCCGCGAGGGTTCCCGCGAGAATCCGCTTCACCTCATTCTTATTATTGTAAAGGTCCTGACGGTTCGCGAAATTATATACATCCTTCGTCACAGACTCTGCTACGTCGTATCTCTGCATCGTTGCGGCAGGAAGCTGGTCCGTCGCTCTCCTCTGGTCGAGAACCGTAGCAAGACGCATCGGGTTGTTGTCCGCCGGATCGTACAGCGGCCAGGCGTGCTGCTGAGCCTGAACCGCGTCGTTCACCTGCTGGTTCACCCGGGCCTGGTGCGCATCGATCTCGGCCTGACGCTGCTGCATCTGGGCCTGCTGCACCTGATTCTGCGGAACCGGATTCGGATTGTCACGCAGTCCGCGCACCGGGTTGCGGTTCAGGCGCTGTCTCTGTCCAAGGGCTTCGTAGGCTTCCACGAGCTCCTGTCCCGCGTCCTTGGGCTTTGCCAGCGACGCGTTCATCTGCAGGCGGAAATCCTGCTCATGGATATAACGCTGCACCATGGCTTTGAAATGCGGAGAACGTTCGATTTCCTCCGCCTTTTCGCGGAATGCGCGGTTGTTGATCGTCTGTCCCGGAGAAACCTGCCTGCCCATTTCGTAGGCTGCGATCGCCGCGGACAGGCTCTTCGAGGCAAAGTAGGTATTGACCGGCCCGTCGGACAGTGTCCGCGCGGCCTTTTTCAGCTGTCCCGTCACAGTATGGATCGCGTGATTCGTGGAGATCGCTTCCGCAATCTGTGCGAGATCCTTCATCTTGCCGTTCCCGGCACTCTGCTGAAGCAGCTTCCTGGATTCCGGATCCGTCATCATCCGGTTGAAGGCGCTGCCCGGCTTCATGAGATTCTCCTTCACCTGCTGAATCTGCGAACGCGGCACGATTCTGGAGCTGTCTCCTTTCGCGATCATCCAGACGGCCAGAACCTCCGCAAGATTTTCGGCGGTCATTTTCTTCTTGACCTCCTTCTTCATCTCCTTGAAGAGCTCGTCGCCTGTGACCGCCAGACCGTTCAGACGGCCCGGCAGGAAGGAATCCGGATTCACGGCAGTGCTGTGATGCGTATCGTTCAGGGCTTTGCAGTAATCTTTAAATTCCTTTTCGGGCATATAACGCTTCAGGATGCACATGGCCTCCTTGAAGCCCGCAACCGGTTTCTGGCCGACCGGACCGCCCGGAACATCCGTCCGTTTGTCTATATAACGCTTTGCGCTGTCGATGAGCTCCTTGATCTGCAGACCCGAAGCGCTTCTCGGCGGAGTGCCGGCATTCAGCCGATGGATATGCCTCACCTTGCTCATCATGTCCTTGTAAGCGGCATTTTTCTTGTCTTCGGACGCCGGCGCTTTCTTACGGTGCGGCTTCGTTTCGACAGAGCGCATTACATCGGTGAGGAAGCCGGCATCATCCTTCTCTCTTCCTTCCGGTCTGCGATAGTTCTGATAGCGCTGTGCGAGCTCGTTGTCCTTCTCCGCCATTCTCAATATCATGGCATTCGCATCGCCCTGAAGCGCCATCTGCTTCAGTTCGGCGTTGTTTTCCGCCAGCATCGCGTTGAAGGCCTCTGTCGTATCGAGCTGATTGATGACAGGACCAAGGTCATTGATATCGAGCTCGGCGTCCGGCCGGGTGGAGTACTGCATGTAGGCCGCCATCATGTGCACGATAATCGCCTTGCTGATCGGCTGGTTCGCAGGAGTTTCTGCCGCCTGATGGCGCAGCTCTTCCATAAACTGCCGGTAGGTCATGCCACCGTTATTCTGAGCACCCGGCTGCGGCTGATTGACAGGATGAGGATCCTGAACGGGTACGGCCCGGCGGATGGCCTGCGGATCTCTTAAATCCCGGTAATCCTGCACGAGCGTTTCCGCGATCCGGTTCAGCGGGCGCCTCTGATTGCCCTGATTCAGGATCATACGCCGGTACTGCGGGTTCGTCACAAAGTCATTCGCCATGACGTCGATATTCGGATCCTGCATCAGGCGGTTGTAGGTATTGTTATAGGCCTCGCCGTCATACACACGGCGCGATATCCCGAGGGAGGTGCGCTTATAGGCCTGCATCTCGGCGAGCGCAATGGTCTGCGCAATAAACTGCTTGACCGCGGCCGGCCTATTGTGGCGCGCATCGTTAGCGTTCGCAAAGTTGTTCAGCGCGTTCACGGCGGTGTCCACTTCGCCAATCATAAAGCCGTTGAACTCCGGCAGTCTCGCCATGTCGGCGTTCACGTCGAGCGCTCTTGGCGCAAGGTCGGGATCATCCGGAATATAAGGCCGGATCTCCCCGTTTGCCTGCGGCTGATTGATCTGCGGCTGCGGCTGGGGCTGGGGCTGAGGCTGCGGCTGAGGATTCTGCTGCTGCGGATTCTGCCCCAAATTGTTGAATGCGTCAAGATTCGGTCCCTGAATATCCGGAATCGGCTGTGCCCCCTGCTGAGGCGCGGCGCCAAGACCCGCGTTTCCGTTCTCCAGTCCCTTATAGGAGCGGTAGCGCAGGATCGAGTTCGAGACCATCGCTCCGACGGAGGGCTGATCGCCGCCGAGGATCGCCCGGCGTCTTTCCGGATTCGTCAGGAATTCCGTCGCAACCAGGCCGACAACCGGATCATTTCTCAGTTGATTATAGCGGCGGTCAAATTCCGCGCCGTCATAGGCCGGGTCGCCGTTCCTTCTTCTGTAGGCCTGAAGATCCGCCATCGCGAGCATGCGCGCGAAGGTATCCCGGTTCTCCTGCGTCAGCTGCGGATTCGGATCCGCGGCAAGCTGCTGGATCCTGAGAAGATCCGCTGTTGCGTTCCGGGTCCGGGCCGGGATCGGATGAAACGGAAGATTCGCCGCGTTCAGATTACTGTCCAGAATTCTCGGCTGATCATGCCGCGCGCGGGGATCATAGGGGCGGATCTCCAGTTCCTCCTCATCCTCTTCGTTCTGGTTGCCGTCGAAATTCTCCTGGAACTCGAACTCGTCCTGAGCGTCAACCTGATTCTGAGGCGGCTGGACGTTTTGATTCTGCGGATTCAGGCGGTTCTGCCTGTCGGCATCCTGCTGCTGGACCCGCTGTCCGAGATTCGCATCATTCAGGTTGGCGTTGATTTCATTGACGTCGTCGCCGATCACCCAGTCGTTCTGGATATTGCCAGGCGGCGGATTCTGTATGTTCTGATTCTGCTGATTCTGCTGAAACTGCCGGTCATTGAAGTTCTCCTGAAAGTGGAAGGGCTCGTCATCATCGTCGTCGTCAAGCTCCTGTCCCTGCGGATTCGGATTCTGCTGTCCCGGGGCATTCGGATTCTGCTGCTGTCCCTGCGGATTGATCTGCGGGTTGTTCATCTGCTGGTTTACCTGCGGATTGTTGACCTGCTGATTCACCTGGGGATTATTCAGCTGCTGGTAGGTCTGCATGACGTTCCGGATCATCCGGTCGCCGCTTTGCTGCTGGCCGCCCATCATGTTCGCGCGGTACTGGGGATCATTGGCAAAATCAGCCGCCATCAGCTGAACCGCCGGATCCTGCTGGTACTGCGCATACAGGGCATCAAAGGTGGCATTTTCAACCACCCTGAATGTCTGCCCCCGCACTGTGAACCGGAAAACCGGACAGTTGGACAGGGCCATGATGGCGGCAAACATGTCCGTCATCTGGTTTTCGTTTGTATGCATATTGACACGGTTCGGAATGCTTCTGAACCGTTCGAGATACTGTGATACGCGGCTGTACGATGTTCCGAATGGAAGCTCCGGCAGGTTACGCGTCTGAAGCCCTGCGTCAAATACGCGCGGCGCCTGCTGCTGCGGCTGATTGCCGTTTCTGATATATCCACCACCCATGCTGTTACTCCTTCTGTCTGATCTGTTCCATCATACGGTATATTAGAGGCTGGGCCCTGAAGGCGCCTTGGGAGCCGGTGCCGGCCCTGCAGCCGCTTCCGGTTCCGAATTTCCGAGAAGCTTCCCGCCCTGATTGAATTCCATGCCGCGCCACTTCGCGATAAATCCCCTGCAGCTGTTTTCGTATTCATCCGGATAGTTATGTCGGATCTCCGTCATAATCTCCCCGATCTCCTGCAGGCGGTTAGCCGCGCGCGTCAGGCTGCGGTCCGTTTCCTTCAGTTTCCCGAGCTCCGCGTGCATTCCGGCGTCCCGGCAGGAACCGTTCAGGTCCTTCATGCAATATAACAGACTGGAGACGTCCTGATACCGCTGCCGGTCGCTGCCTGTGCGCAGGGCCGGAACCCGCTTCTCCAGTATTTTTATAAAATCCTGAATCACTTCGGGATCTTTTCCATGATCCCTGTAGGACTGCGAAAAATGTGCCGCAATCTCTCTCGAGGTATACTGTTTCACCATATCTGTACCTGTTGTACTCTTTCATTCCGGACTTTCAGCCTCCGGATGCCCCTATTATAGCTGCCTCTGTCCAACAGATGTCCAACGAATTCACCTGAAAATGAAGAGATCTTTTATTTTTTTCCTCTGTACTGCAGCGCAAGCATCGTAATATCGTCAAACTGGGGTGCTTCCTGGACAAATTCATCGATTTTTCCCCGGATATAAGGCAGGAATTCCTCGGGCTTTGTCGACGGGGCTTCGTTCGCCGCCGCAAGGAGCCGGTTCATGCCGAATTGCTCCCGCTCGGCTGTCATCGCTTCCGTCACGCCGTCGGTGTACTGGTAGATCAGATCGCCGGGCTGAAGGATGATTTCCTTATTCACGAAGACCGGTTCCTTCTCCAGCGCGAGAAGCTCCGGCTCAAAGGCCGCAAGCGCCACGCCGCCCTTTCTCGGAAGGAAGGACCAGCTGCCGTTCTGGTACAGGAGCGTCTGCTCATGACCGGCGTCGGAATACTCCAGCCTTCCGGTCGTGATGTCCAGAATGCCCAGCCATACGGTGACAAACATGAAGTAGGAATTGCTCTCCGAGAGCTGCGCGTTCACGCGATCCATGATGCCGGCCGGGTCCAGTCCCATCAGCGCGGCATCCTTCAGCATGGTTCTCGAGGTCATCATAAAGAGCGCCGCCGGAATTCCTTTTCCGGACACGTCGGCGATGACCATCGCAAGATGCGTGTCGTCGATCATGAAGAAATCGTAGAAATCGCCGCCCACTTCCTTCGCGGGGTCCATGGTCGCGTAGATGTCGAATTCCTCGCGGTCGGGGAAGGCGGGGAAGGTGCTCGGAAGAACCGCCGCCTGGATCCGGGTCGCGAGATTCAGCTCGGTGCCGATCCGCTCCTTCTCCGCGGTCACAGCCATCAGCTCCTCAAAATACGCCACCGCATCCTTTTCCATGTCCGCCATCACAAGGCTCAGATTCTCGATCTCGTCGCCGGTATGAATGTCCAGATTCGAGAAATGCGCGCGGGATTCTACGTGGTTTTTCCGGTCATCGATATACTGCTGAGCCGCATTCGTGATGTCCGTAATCGGCTTCACGAGATGCTTCTTCATGTGCAGGGAGAACAGGACCGCGAAGGCCGCATTCGCAAGGCTTACCGCGATAAAGAACTGCCACAGGAAGGACTTCAGGCCCGAAGCGAAATCCTTCAGCCGGATATCCGTGAGGACAAAGGCTTTGATCGTTCCGTCGGCGCCCTTAAGCGGCACTCCGGCGGTGCAGAGCCACCCGTAATGATCGGTCCTGTCGATATCATACAGCTTTCCTTCTCCGTCCCAATTCAGGAACTTCTCGATTCCCTTTCGGTCCGTCTCCTCCCAGTAACCCGGGGGGCACGGCCCTTCCGGATCCGGATCGGCGATATAGACAATGGCCTCGGTATCAATATCGTACATGGCAAGATACACATCATAGACATCACCGGCGGTACGG
This sequence comes from uncultured Lachnospiraceae bacterium, assembly GCA_946632055.1. Lineage (GTDB taxonomy): Bacteria > Bacillota > Clostridia > Lachnospirales > Lachnospiraceae > UBA1267. The sequence continues at coordinate 38,305 of CAMPAR010000006.1, read as the reverse complement.
AACTCATTCAGGATCGCGGTCACATAAGCCTGATCCTCCGCGTTGATGACGCTTTGGAAGCGCTCGAGATAGGCCGGGTCCTCCGGATTTTTCCGTTCCTCCTCGGGGAGCGAACGATAGACGCGCATCACCTCTTCAGCGAGCGGCGTCACATCGGCCGCCTTGTCCATAATGGCAGCGCAGCTCTTCGACAGGCCGAAGGATTCGCCGATGTACTGGCCCGCGAGGGCGTAGGCATAGAGGCCGAATCCTACCAAAAAAGCCACAAGTCCAAGGATCACGGATCCTATGATTGTGGCATGAAATACATGAGCACTGATAGAATAAAACCGCCGTTCGGCTTCATTCATTTCGCGAACTGATTTCTCAGGCATAAGTTTTCTCCGTCTATAAGATTGTTATAAGGTTTTTTCAATCGTCAGCGTATTTTTCCCGTCCTTATAGGCATAGACCACGCTGTCCATGTTCTTCTTCACGAGCAGGATGCCCAGGCCCCCGACACGTCCGAGGAGCGCGTCCTCCGAGGTGTCGGCGTCTTCCCTGGCCGTCGGATCGAAGGGCTTTCCGGAATCCGAAAAGCGCACGATGATCCGCTTCGGCGCGTCCAGAAGGCCGCACTCGATCTTGGCCTCGCCCTCGCCGGGCTTATAGGCGTAGCTCGCGATATTCACAAAAACTTCCTCGACAGCCAGACGGACCTGAAGTCCCGTCTTCATCTCGCAGTCGCCGAGCACGTCGTCCACAAAGTCCGTCACTTCGTCAAGGTAATCTATTTTCGCGGGAACAGAAAGTGTCTTCATGCCGCGTCTCCTTCCTGTGACTGTTTTCAGACAAACTTGAACAGTCTCGTAAAGCCTGTCACTTCCAGAACTTCCATGACCATCTTGCCGACATTTTTCGCGATCAGGGTCCCGTGCTTCTGACGCATATCCATGTAGGCGTGCTTGAAGGCGCGAAGGCCCGCGCTGGAGACGTACTCCAGCTTTTCCATATCCAGAATCAGCGTATCGAACTGCGCCACGACGTCGATGATGATCTTCTCGACTTCCGCCGCGTTCGAGGCGTCGATATAACCGATCAGCTGAAGCTCGCCTTCATTTCCGCGCTTGATCAGATTCATATTCATGCTCATAAATGCTTTTCCTCCTGTAACTCCGAAAAATCAATACGGATGTGATTTACGCGTCGCCGCCCTCTTCGTTTTCCTTCAGGGATTTCCTGTATTCCTTTTCGGCCTGCTGTACGGCCCTTCTCTCCTCACGCATGCTCTTCTTCGCTTCCCGTACCTGTTTCCTGAACTGGCGGCGCGTGATTTTCTCCTCCTTCGGCGCCTCCGCGTCGTCGGCAAAGCTGATGCTGTCCGGCAGCTGCTTCTTAAAAGAAGCGAGCGCCCGCAGATTGGAAATCCAGCCGGTCGCGCCGCGCGCTGCCCAGGATGTCACCACGGGCACGTCGTCGATGTAGCGCACGGTAATGATCGCCGGTCGCGTCAGCACGTAGCGGATCAGGCAGGCCGGGATGTCCGGCTGTCCGAGAAGCAGGAGACTTCTTCCCACTTTATGCATGGACTTTCTTACCGCCCGGTCGAGTTCCGCCGGCTTCAGCTCCGTTAAAAGTACCTTTGAATTCTGCCGGACCCCGAGAAAGCGCACCGCGTTCGCGCCGTCCGCCACGCCGATCGGAAGCCGGTAATCGTCCGGCCCCATCGTTCTTAAGTGTCCCTTTTCCATCGGGATCGTGTTGCCCATCAGGGCTTCACGGATCTCGAGTTCCGTTTCTGTCATAGTTCGTGCTCCTTACGCGCTCTGGGTTCCCAGAATCTTCTCGTTCCGGTCGCGAAGATCATAATAGACCTCGTCCGCGCGGAACATGTTGCTGCGGATCTCCGTCAGATCCATCGGCCCGAACTTGTAGTACGGGCATTTATAGGAAGGCGTATACTTGGTCTTTAAGGGGAAGGAGTTGAAGGAAACGATGATGCTGTTTCCGGTGGACTCCTGGTTGTTCAGCCGCTGCAGCTCCGAAGGATAGATCAGCGGGCGGACCTGCGTATTCGTCGACACGTTGATATCGCCCTGCTTAGAGCCGATGGAGCTTGAGGTACTGTTCGTCCGGACCGTCATATTGCCGCACATCTCGGAGAACATCTTACAGGTCTCGGTATCGTTCGAACCGATGAACATCTTGACACCGCAGTTACCGATAACGATATCCGCGACTTCCTTGCCGTAGACATTCTGCAGCTGGATGAAGGACTGAACGACCATCGAGAACCAGATCTTACGTGAACGGCCGACCGTGATCATCTGTCCGAATTTGTCGATCTTCGGCATGTTGCCGAACTCATCCATGATGAAGTAGACGTTGTGCGGAAGCGTCTGACCGGGCAGGTTCGTCGCGATCTTGATGAGACCCTTGTAGGTACTGAGGATGAAAAGCGAGGCCAGCGCGTGACGCGTGTCTTTTTCATCCGGAATCTTCAGGAAGAGCGCGGTCGGCTCTTCGGTAAATTTCTTCACCTGGATATCGGTGGCGCTCGTCAGTCCGCAGAGACCGCGGTCGTTGAAGAGGTTCATCTTATCGAAGGTGATGGACATATAGGAACCGAGCGTCGTATCCGGCGCGGTCATCACCTGCCGGGACAGCTGGTAGGCCTGCGAGAGCTTCGAGCGGCCCTCGAAATAATCCTTCAGGATCTGGTAGTTGTTCTCGGAGTTTCCGAGCGCCTTGTTGACGTTGAAGAGGTTGAACTTCTCCTTTGTCATGCCAAGCTCGGGATTCGCGCTGTCCTCAAGCATCGCAAGGCACACCGCCATAACGATCGAGCGCGCGCCCTTTTCCCACAAAGGATCCTTTTCGTTCTGAACCGGGATCAGTCCGCCGATCAGGTCCGAAAGGTCCTCGTACATTTCATCGTAAATCTTCTGCTGCTCGACCTGGATATCGTCGCGGCAGTGCGAAACGTCGGTATAGGCGCGTCCATTCCATTCCACCCAGATTTCGCCTTCCTTCGCCTCGCCGTTCATGCGGCGCAGGTCCGGATAATTCGACATCGGGTCGATGTGCGCGAGAATGCCCTTCCCGGCGCTTAAGTATTCCTGATAAGCGTCCCAGATCGGCTCCAGCGGATTCCAGCGGCTCGACGAGTAGGTATCACGCAGGTCGAGCACCATGACGTTGTAGCCGCGGCTCTTCAGGAAATTGGAGTGCAGGTCGAAAAGCTCGCCCTTCGGGTCGGTCATGATCATCGACGAACCGCAGTTGGTGGCGCCGATCAGCTGAATCATCGGGTTGATGAAGGTGGTCGTTTTACCGGAGCCGGTCGCACCAATGACGAGCGCGTGCACGCCGGGCTTGAAGTTTCCGACGAGCTTTCCGTTCTTATCGAGCACCGCACGGGCCGGTACGCCGTCATTTTTGCACTGCGGCAGGGTCTCGTATGTGAAGGGCGGGAAATACTTGTCGCGTTCCTTATCCGTCAGGAAACGGCTGTTTTCGAGCGATCCCTGCACCATATTGTCCTCGGCGTTGCCCTTCAGGATTCGGGTGCTTGTCCGGCTCGAGCGGAGTCCGCCGTTGATCGCGTAGATCGCGCCGCCGACGAGAACAGCCGCGAGGCCTACGAGATAGGTGGGGCCTTCAATAAAGAGCTGCCAGCGGAACTTCCACGGATCGCCTGTAATGCTGTTGCCGATATTCTCCACGATAAAGCGCAGCACCACGCCGAAGAAGATGACGATCGCGACCAGCAGGACTGCCACCAGTATGATCGTTTTCTTATCGGCCTTTTTGAACTTGTCACTGATAAAGTCCTTGATTTTTCCAAACATGAACCGTACCTCCTTTATTCTGCGGTACCTGTACTGTCTTCCGTTTCCGCCTGCTCTTCCGTCTCATCGCTTCCTTCTCCGGAAGCGGCTTCACTTTCCTCGGAATCGACGGCTTCCTCCACTTCTTCGGTTTCCGCCGCCAGTGATTCCATGTATTCTACTGCTTCATCGCTGTCCCATTCCACTTCATGCCCCGGGTCCTCATCGCCCGTGGTATCCAGCAGGCTGACCGAATGCGCCGCTACCGTAAATTCTCCGGTTTCCGTGAGATTCACGGTCAGGACGAGTTCCTTCCCGGCAGCCTCCGAGCGGATCTTCACCGCCGCGGTTCCGGCCTTTTCGCCCCGGAAAAGCCGCACACTGATGCCGGCCTTTTCGTCGGTTTCGATGGTTTCGTCATCGTCAGCCGAAGGTCCCTCAAAGCTCAGGATGTCAGCATCGGAGACCTCGATCGTCCAGTCCGAATGCACCCTGTAAGTCGTATCGGTGCTGTTTTCCCGCCGAAGCTCCGGTCCCTCGGGATCCGCTTCCGCCGAGGCGATGACCGACTCGATTTCCGCATCCGACAGCGTCTCGCCGGTTTCGGGATTCCGGAACACCGTCGCGTCCTCCCGCTCCCGGACTTCCGTCACCCGGTCCGAAATATGTACGTCGAGCACACCGTCCTCTGTCTGGGCAATTGCATAGCTGGCTTTTTCGTCATCCACGATAATATTCTGCTGGACCACACGGCTTACGATCGATGAAATCGTCGGTACCAGCGGTTTTCCCTCTTCTTCCAGGGAAGCCTCCAGCCGGACGGAATACTCGTAAAGCACATCCAGCGCGTCGTCCCCGCGCTGCAGCCGGAAAACGAGGTCCTCGATACAGGGCACCCACGGCGTCAGCGTAAATTTGCTGCTGGCGGAAGTACCGGAAGCCGACGCCTCAATCGTCGTGAACTGCGGTTCGGTCGTAAGAACCCAGCCGTAATCCGTCTGGTTTCCCCTGTCAATCGCAAGCTCAATGCTCTCGCCCTTCACCTTCCAGGTGTAGGGGTAGACTGCGCCCTCCTCGGAGCTGTGCGTATTCTTCCTGTCCCGCACTGCGAGCAGGATCACGAGCACGGCGATCGCGATGAGTATCAGCGCGCCCGCCCCGATCAGGATGTATTTTCGGAGGCTCCTCTTCTTTAAGATTTCCTCGCTCTCGAAAGTAAACTCTTTGTCGTCCATGCAGGATGATCTCCTTGGTTCAATAATATAAGCTCTTTATGCCCTTTGGCCGCCCTCCCCGGGAACCTGGGAAGGACGGCATCAGGGTGTCGGTTGGATTGTTACGGAGCCGCTGTGTTTTCGCTGCTGTCTGTACTGCTTTCACTTTCGGTGGAGCTTTCCGTACTGCTCTCAGAGGTACTTTCCGAAGAGCTTTCCGATTCGCTGGCAGGCTCGGTAGCCGCCTTCGAAGCTTCGTCCCTTGCCTGATTACCCGCTTCTTCCGCAGCGATCATTTCATCGTAAGCGCTTTTCAGCGTATCGTTTTCGGACTTCACCGTCACTACCAGGCTGAACATTTCTTCACCTGCAGATTCCACGGTAATCAGGTAGCTGATGTTCGAACCCGTGTAGTTCCTCGGCGCATTCAGGATCGCGTCGGTGGTTCCGGAGGTAAAGAATCCGCTTCCGCTTCTCATCGCCGCGATGATATTCAGTACATTCTGCGCCGCAGAACGCTCCTCATCGGTCGAGCTGTCGGAATTCAGCATCGTGTTCGCCTTGGATTCGTAGGATACCAGCGTATCTTCCGAATAGCTGTGCTGAGCCTCTGTCGAAGCCTTGCCCTTGGCCTGCGTTGCCGGATCGTAGCTCGAAAGCGTCGCCGTGAAGCCGTCAGATGCGCTGACTCTCGGCGTCAGCTGCAGGCTTTCGCCGGACTCCAGCAGGATTCCGCTCGTATCGGACTTCAGGAGACTCCGGCTTTCCTCAACGGAACCGTCCACATTCATGATGCTGATGTCTCCGACGCTTCTGACCTTCTCCCAGTCGGCGATGGCCTTCTCGAGCTGATCCTCTTCCGTTCCGACCAGAATGTCGAGCGTGAAGCTGATCTCCGTATTCTCGATGGCTGTCACTTCAAGACGATAGTGAAGCTTCTCTTTACTGTAGTTTCTCGGTGTCGCAAACTCGAAGCCGGTCAGTTCATTCGTGGAACCGCTGATCTTCTCCGTGAACCTGCCCTTCGCGGCTCTCATCGTGTTGATGAGGTCGATGACGGCCTTCGCGGCTTTGACTTCTTCTTCGTTTGTCACCTCGGGTGCTGCGGACTGAACCGCGAAATTATAGGTTTCTGTGAGTTCCTCCTCTGTATAGCTGTAGGTGCCTTCGCTGAAATCCGGGCTGCTCTCAAGACCGCTTGCCGCATCCACCTCGACGAAGCGGTAGGTGAAGGCCTTGCTGGAACCGGAGATCCGGATATCCGTGAAGATATTCGCGCCGGACTCTACGGTCAGCGTACCGGTTTCACCGTTTTTGATGGAAGTACCTTCCGCCTTCTTCGCCGTGTCGGAGCCCTCTGCCTTAATCATCAGCTCAGGCGTTTCAGCTGTCGGTCCGCCGCCTGCTGCGGTGACGCGGTTCGTTCCTACCATCACCATTTCGCCAAGGAATATGGTTTCAGGTGTGCCTTCCACAATATTCTTGGAAACGGTTCTTGAGACGATTCCGCCGTCCAGTCCGACGGCAGCGCCGAGGGACTCGAGCGTCCAGGACGCGATCGAACCGGAATCCGCGTTGTACGGCTCAAGCTGCACGTAGCGAAGCTCCTCAAAGTTCGGGATCAGGATCTTCAGGGTGTCGGTTGCGCCAGCCTGAAGCGGTTTGACGCTCTGAATATACGGACGGATGTCGTTGACCACCAGGGTCTGCTCCGAATCGTATACATCGTAGTATCCGACCGTCATCCGCACAGGATCATTCGTTCCGCCGGAAGAAGATGCTGTCGCGCCTCCGGTCTTAATATCCAGCGTCAGGAGCTCCACGCTGCCCCGGACGTTGATTCTCGACGGTGTGGTCGTCGGCACGAAGCCGTCTTCCACGCTGTGCTTATCCAGAATCGTCCCGTCGGTGGCCTGGGTCACCATCATCACATTTTCGAAGCCGATATCGAGCGTTCCGGTCTTTACGACATTGAAGCCGACGATTTCCGCCACTTCTCCGACATCGAAATCAAGTTCCACAATCTGACCGGGCCGGATCGAATTGATCCCGGCGTCTGTCAGATAGATATACTTGCTGCGAAGCTCCTGGCTCTCCGCGCCTGCCGGCCGGAAGTAAATCGCCAGCGCTACGTCGCGCTCGAGAGCGATCAGGTTCTGGGTCGGGTTATTGGCCTGAACCTGCATCAGGATCCGCTGTACGCCGCCTTCCGGTCTTGCATTTGACGACACGGACATCGTACTCTTCCGGTCCGCATTGTTAACGCCTGACAGATAATAGGTATCGATCAGGACGCCCGAACGGATGCGCTGCAGAATACCGTAGCTGATCGGCGCCGACAGCGTTCCGCTGGACTTTGTCTGCACGGTAACGCCCAGAATATCGTCCAGATTTGCTGCCGAAATACCGATCTTCGAGAATACCGGCTGACCGTTCGAATCGTAACCAAAGTCGAGGGTTCCCGCACCGGCCTGAGTGTTTTCCAGCGTCATGGCGTCTTTGTAGATGACGCCCGCGGACAGGTAATAGCTCGACGGATCCGCCGCGCCCTCCTTCGTGGCCGGATAAATGAAGAGGTTCAGTGTATCGTTCTTGGACTTCGGCTCTCTGTTGATGACCGGCGTCCAGGTATTGGTCTGCTTGTCTGTCTTGATCGGCGCATCCTGGAAGGAAATATTGATCGCCTGAACATTATTGTAGTCGCCAGTCGAGCCGTCCGTTGAGGTTCCGCCGTAAACAGGACAGTAGGTTTCAATCGTATCCGCCGTCCACTGCGTGACAAAGGAGAGCTTCTGGCCGCTCGGATACGAGTAGGCATATTCGCCGCTCGCGTTCAGGTAACGTCTGCCGGTACCGTTGACAAGGTGCACACTGACGTTGTTGATCGTCCAGTTCGTAGAGATATCGGACCTGACATACAGTGTCATATCGACAATCTTCGTAATATCGCTGACTGTGACAAAGAAGCTGTCCGTACGGCCGGCCCGGAAATGATACAGCGGATTGCTGACCGCGTAACTCACTTCCGTCGAAGTCAGCCCCGTGTCATAGGTACGGTTGTAGGAGCTTCGGCGTCCCGCGTACTGATCCATGAGGTAGATTGCATCCAGACCCATCACCTGGTCTACATTGCCCTTCGCATTTTCATAATGATAGTCAAGGCTCAGTCCGCCGATGAGCTGGCGGCATTCCTCGTACTTCGGATTGCCTTCCGCGTCGAGTCCGACGTTCCGCTGATAAGCACCTGTCTGGATGTTGATCTGCAGCTTCGCGCTGTAGGTGGCGGAGGTGACGTCATAGCTCGTGGCGATTTCAGCCGCGGAATGTCCCTCAGCGCCGCGCTTTGTGCCCTGCTCCGCCGTATCACGGTAGTCAATGCCGACCCAGCCGAGGCCGTCTTCACTCTCGCTCTCAAACCTCCAGGTCGGAACGAGCGCGGCGTCGGTCTGCTGCATGACTTCAATATAGCTGATCTTCAGCTTATCATAAATATTACTGTTCGAGTCCTGATCATCCGGAATGATCTGAATCGAGCTCAGCTCGCCGTAATCCACAACCGTCGGAATGTCGAAATAAACGTCCGCGCCGGTCCGGAAGGCATCGCCGTCGATCTGCTGGTTCGCAAGCACGACGCCGGAGGACCCGTTTTCGAAAATCAGCTGGAAGTAGAAGAGGTTCGCGGAGCCGCAGTCATCGTTGATCGTGTTGACCTTATCGCTGCCCACCTTCACATGGACCGTATACAGGCGGCGCTGCTTTGTGAATCCGAGATCCCGGAGCGTGTCGTCATAGGTCATGCCGTTGATCAGGCTCGCCCAGTCGACGTCGTCCTTCGTGACGACATCCTTTCCTTCGCCGGTGGAACCCTTCCACTCGCCGTCATCCTGCACGAGATCGCCCGGTACCCAGGTATCGCTGTTCGGGTTGGCTTCCGGATCCTTTTCGATATCATAGTCCGGATTCGTGCCCATGTCGCCGGTAATCTGACCGGCCGTGAAGCAGATATCACGCGCCTGCACTTCTCTCGTGTAACGGACGTGAGAGATGAAACGCGCATTCGTAGGAGCGTCCGGATCCATGTCCTTACTGACAACTTCCTCGAATCTGCCTTCCCGGGTGCTGTAGGAGTCGACATACTGCACCTGACAGCCCTTGACCTGCCACTCATCGTTGCCGTTCAGCTTATAGGATACGGAAACGAAGTTCTTGACATTCGGAAGCGGAATCATGAACTTCGCTTTTCCGGCCTGGCTCATGGAATAATTATAGGCAAAATTTTCGGTATTACCGGGCCATTCGCCGTAGAACTGGCTGATATAGTCCCGGATATTGAAGTCCTGGCTGGACTTGACACTGCCGGAAAGATCCACATAATCAAAATGGATCAGCAAATCGTCGACCGTACCGGCATTTTCGACATTATCGGTATAAAGCGTAATGAGATAGCGTTCCATACGGTCTGTCGGCCGAAGGACCGTGCTCTCGGTATATTTCTGCAGGTAGAAGTAGGTTTCCGCCTTGGCCGCAATCCGGAGGCCTTCGACTGAAGTCGAAACCGCCGCGGATATCGGGTCTCCCTCGAACTGATATCGCACCGTCGCGCCGTCCATCTCCGCGCTGACCTTCGAAGCGTCCTCGTAAACCCTGAAATTCAGATAACGGAGATCATCCGACTCGGAACCATTCACCCGCTCCGTATAGACCTGGTTGCTGCCGGCGGCGTCGACCCTGTGAAGGCCGGCCTTGCTCTCGGCTTCCGCATTGCCGATTACAATGGATACATTGACAATCTGCTGGTAGGCGGGAAGCATCAGCGGTACCGCCACGGTGTCGCCCTGCTGCGCGTAGCCCGCGATGTGCACGTCGGAATACAGGTCGAGAAGCGATCCGAGCGCATTGACCGCGAAGGGCAGCGTCACTTCCCGGACCTCGCCCCAGATATCAATATAACGCACGGTTAAAGCCGCCGCCTCCGGAAGAGAGAGGCTCTTCAGCGCCGGGTTGCTTCCGTTGGCATACTTCAGTGCCAGGGTCTCCAGTCCCGCGCCGCCCTGATCGGCTATATCCATGCCGAATACGACCTTGTTCGAGACCTGTGAGGTATATTTGGTTCCGACTTTGGTATTGCCTTTATAAGAGCTTTTCTGGGATGCATTGATCAGTTTGCAGTCCGCGAGACCGCCCTGATCTCCGTATTTAACAATGTTGAAGGAGCCGCCGGCGGTTCTCCACTTGAAATTCCCGCCCGAAGTTCCCATGTCCATATCGCAGATGACTTCGCCGTCAAAATCGATATAGGCCGAGTCCGAGTACCAACCGTACATATCGAGGCCGTACAGGGTATCGACACGGTAAATCCGAAGGCCCTGGCAGGACCAGGTGGTTTCCGAGGTTGTATGAGCGCCGAAAATCTGCAGCTTGTCGATGGAACTGATCGCGCCGGGCGCTTCGAAAAGGAACTGGTCCGTGCTGACGGAGCGCAGCGTCTGCTTGGCGGAAAGAACACCGTTATTCACGAGGAAGGTATCCTCTACGGTCTTTCTCCGGGCCTCGCGGCTGCCCGCGGCGGAAGCGATTTCATAGCCGTTCGCCATCGCGTCGATCTTCGGCATCAGCACCGTATTGTGCTTCGTACCGTCGGACAGGGTATAATGCAGATTGAAATACACCACATTATCCGCAGCGCCGCCGTCGCGGATCGTACCGGTACTGGCTTCAAGAATGTAATAATTTTTACCGGTTACGCCCTTTCCGACTTTCGTCTCAGACCCGCCAAGTGCCTTCCAGCTGAGCGAAGTGTCGCCCTTGCCGTCGTCTTCCGACGCAAAGGCCTCCACGGGAATCTGCGAAAGAAGCATCACGGAAAGGAGCAGCAAGGCGAGAATGCGCAGCATTCCCTTTCCATGCTTTCCTCCCGGTCTCTTATGCGGTTTGCGTACTGCTGTTGTGGTCATCTATCTGCTCCTTCAAACCGGAACTCCCTGTTTTCAGCTTGCGCGTTCGCGGCGGCGTTTTTCCATCTGCGCCGCGGCTTCCGCGATCAGGTCGTCCAGTGTCATTTCTTCAATTTCTCTGCCGTTTGCACGCATCTTCTCAAACGGCGACATATTCATCAGAGTAGCGGCGAAGCTGCAGAAGGAAGACATAAAGTCGTCTTCATCCTCCGTATCCTCATCCTCGTCTTCTTCATCCTCGTCGTCGAAGTCTTCGTCCTCGTCTTCGTCGTCCTCTTCATCCTCGTCTTCAAAGTCGTCTTCATCGTCGAAGTCGTCCTCAAAGTCATCGTCTTCGCCGCTTTCTTCCTCTTCCGTTCCGAAGAGTCCGGCAATATCGTCCTCATCTTCCTCCGGATACTCGTCGTCATCCGCAGCGAAGGGATCCTCCATGCCTTCTTCGGTATCCTCATCGTAGCCGGAAAGCTCTTCGTCATCGAAAGGTGCCAGCTCGTCCTCATAGAGGCCGCCGCCCTCCTCGACAGAATTCTCTTCGTAGCCGGAAAGCTCTTCGTCGAAGTCTTCCTCTTCCGCGCGGGTCGTCCCGCCGCGGCGGAGACGCTCGTTCTCCTCCTGCAGGCTCCGGATCCGTTCGTCCATCTCCCGCTTCATGCGTTCGATTTCCTTCTCCTTCTCCTGGAGCTCCTTCTCTTCGGCATCCCGCGGCTCGGCGTAGACGATATTCGCCGGCTGAGCGGCTCTTCCCGCGCCCTGGCCCGTCAGCGGATTCTCGCCGGTGCGCTCCGCGGCGGTTGCCATCCGGTCAAGCGCATTTGCGATCATGCTGAAGACGGTCATCGAGGCCGGATCCACCGACTGCTGCTGCGGCTTCGGATCGTTTTCGATCGGCTGAAGCGGAACCGCTTCTTCCGCAGGTTCCTCGGAAACGGAGAAGCTGACCGAACTTTCCCCGGAAGGTGCGGTCTCTTCCGCCGCCATCGAGAAGGCGTTCTCTTCCGCCCGCATCTCCTCGTATTCTTCCTGCGAGAAGATATTCAGCGTGACGCCGCCGGAATTTCCCCGCGGCTCGTCCGTGCGGCCGAGGTTCGCCTGCCGGAATTCCTTCTCGGCAGCCGCCTCGTCATGCGCCGCGCGGCTCGGTCCGACAAAGTCCTCCCAGTTCCGGTCGCCTTCTTCGCCGGAGAAATAATGGCTCTGATATTCCGGCGACTCGAACATTTCGATAATGCCGGGCGCGGTATTGATCTGGAAGCTTGAGCGGCTCGTCGGGCTCAGGATCGTGAAAGCCTGTCCTCTCGGAGCCTGAACGATCTCTTCCTGCTCGGTTTCATTGATGCCGCCGGCGTTCGCGTACAGGTTCACCAGATCCTGCATGTCATTCGGCGCCAGCGAGAAGATGAAACTGTACTGGCAGGCATTGATGATCGCGGCGGACTTTCTCATCAGGTCGTCGGTACCGACGAAGTCCTTGATGTTCTGCGTGATGACGATCTGCATACCGTTGTATTTACGGATTCGCTTGGCGAGCTGGAACATGAAGTCCAGCGCGATCGGGAACTTCGCGTCGATGAAGACGTGCGCCTCATCGATGACGACCACGATCTTGCGGTTCGCGTGGTAGCGCAGGTTGTAATCACGGTTCTTGATGATTTCGTTGTCAATGTATTTCAGCACCAGCAGCATCTGCGCGTTCGCAATCGTCTGGTTGCGGTTCGCAAGCATGGACTGGAAGTTGAAGACCGTAAAGTTCTCGTCCGTTGTAATAGTGGAGGGGCCGTTCCAGATATTCGCGTTGCGGCCGCCGGTGGAGAACTTCGCGATGTAGTTCATCAGCGTGCCGAGCATGTCCCGCGTGAAGGGGTTGTCCGAAGACTGGAACTCCTCCAGCACCTCGTCATACAGGTCGTCGAAGATCGGGTAGTCTTCCGGCGCGAGGCGCGACAGATCCGTTTCCGGCGTGATATTGTGCGTCAGATACATATGGTCCACCAGCGTATTCAGGTATTCCATCGCATCCTTTTCACAGTCCGGAATGATCTGGCGGAAGAATTCCTCCAAAAACTGCAGGTGGGTCGCGTAGCTTCCCGATACCGTTCCGGTCTCGCCGGCCTCGTCGTCATCGAGCGAGGTGATGATGTGGAACGGATTCAGGCGTCCGTACTGGGCGTTTCCGACGTTGATCATCTGCCCGTGCAGGTTCTTCGCCAGCTCCGTATATTCATTTTCCGGGTCGAGGATGAAAATCTTGGCGTCCTCCGAAGCGAGGTTCGCGAGCAGCGACTTCGTGGCGTAGGATTTACCGGAACCGGACTTACCGACGATCACCATGTTGCTGTTGACGCGCTCCGAGTCTCTGCGGAAGAAATCGACGAAGACCGGAATGCCGTCCGATTCGCCGAGCTTCACGCCGCCCTCGTCCGATACATGCGCGAAAATCCAGGGATAGCAGGCAGCGACCGTGTTCGACGGAATTCCCCGTCCCTCTTTCGCGAGCGGATCGAGTGCGCTGACCTGAGAGCCGATGAAGGCCTGCACCTGGTCAAATTCCATATTGTTCAGACGGAAGCCGCTCTCCGACCAGGTCCGGCGGATGTTCTTCTTCATCTCCGTCATGACCGTCACGTCGGACTTTTTCTCCGCCATGGCCTGATGAATGCTGCGCGTCGTCATGATATCATAGGCCGTGATGTAGATATTGGTTTCCAGCAGCGTCTCGTTGTCGTTCTGCAGCGTAAACAGAAGATTCTGCAGCGTCTCGATGTGAGACTCGATCTCCAGTCTCTTCGAATCCACGCCGGTCGAGGACCACTGTCCGCGCAGCTCCTGAAGGGAGCGGTCAATATTCCGGACGGCCTTTGTGCGGTCCATCGGACGGAACTTCACGACGACCTTGGTCGCGGGGATGCTGAGCACGCTCGCAAGCCAGGCGTCGTCCACCATCGTCGGATAATTCACGACGCGGAAATTGTGCGTTACGATCTGATTGACCTCAACCTTTCGGACACGGATGTCCACCGAGTCGGGCTGCGCCCAGCGGACGTAGTCTTCCGGGCGGACCTTATCGACGTCGTGCTCGTCAAAGTCAATCTGATTGGTGTATTTGAGGAAAACCGCCAGGCCCTTGTTGTCCAGCCGGCGCACGGAGAGCTCTCCCGTCGAGAGCAGCTGCAGCGCCTCGCGGATCTCCACCTCCAGCCTTCTCCGGTCGCTTTCGAAAAGCACCAGGTAGTAGAAGGGCGTCACAATGTGGTTTTCCTCCGCGTAGTTCAGAAGCTCGTTGATGCGGTCGTATTTGATCTCGACACGCGCCTTCAGCTCCTCTTCGCTGTACACGCCGTTCTCGTAGGCATCGGAAAGCTGGTCCAGCGTATCGTATTCCTTCGCGAGATACCGGTCGTACATGATCGGGCGCTCCAGCTTCACGATGTTCGCGCTGTAGTCCGTGTGAATATTGCGAAGAATCCGTCCGAAGCAGTTCTCGATCGCGTTCGTCCGGCGGTGCTCGCTGAAGAAGCGGAACTCCACCGGATCGATTTCGATGACAGCGCCGTAGTATTCGCCGTTCAGATAGACGATCTGATCCTCCTCAATCCCGGTAAAGGGAATGATATGGTCCATCGGCTCGCCGACCTTCGCGGTCTTTACTTCCTCGCCCTCCATCAGGCCGTACAGGTCCTGATCCTTGCAGGCCTTGTAGAAGCGGTGCTTATAGCCCATGAAGCTCAGGATATGACCGATGTAAACGTAGTTCGGCTGTTCGTCCATCCGGACGATCAGGAAGACGGCAACTGCCGCGACAGCGATGACGAAGGCAATTTTGTAGGGCAGGTTCGAGACCAGTATCAGTATCAGAAGGCCCATGGCAATGGCGCCCACGATGATATCCCCGATGGTAACACCGCGGAAGAGCTCCACATGGACTTTTGTTTTTTCAGGAATCATTCTCTGCATGATCTTGACCTATTCTCTCTGATTGCTGTTTCGTAAAGACCCGGATTCATTCAGTCTTTTCGTTAGTTCCGCCTGTACGGAGCCTGCCCGCTGAAGGAACCCGAGCGCCGGATCCGGTTTGCGTTGTTCGCCGGTCTCTGCGGTCCCTGCGGACCGTTTCCACCCTGACCGCCATGCTGGTTCTGCTGATTCAGGCCGCCCTGACCGGCAGGACCCTGACCGGGTGCGTTATTGCCCGGCGCGGGACCGTTTCCGGGCCCGTTAAGCGGCTCGTCGAAGCCGAAGCGGTGACGGAGATTCCGGCTGCCCTGTCCCGGCTGTCCCTGTCTGTTGCCGTCGTCCACTGCTCTTCTGTTCGGAAGCGGCGGCGGAGCGAAGACGTTGTTGTTGCGGTCGGGCTGGTTGTTGTTATTCTGGTTGTTCACCGGATTCTGATTGTTCTGCGGCGCCGGATTGTTGTTATTGTTGTTGTTATTATCGTTGTTGTTATTATTGTTGTTGGCGTTATTCCCCTGCGTGAGCCACTTGGCGTCTTCCGGATTGTTCTTCAGATACTGCTCCTGGTACTTCGCCTGGTTGATCTTCTCCTGAATATTCTTGTAGTTCCGGTCCTGAGATCCCTTGGTTCCCAGCTTCGACCAGGCTTCCGCCGCCTGCTTGAAGGGATGGGTGATCCGGTTTGTCAGAGGACGGGCGATGAAGCCCGCCACGCCGAGCGCCTTGCCGCCGACGAATTTGCCGGCGCCGACTGCGGTACCCGCAAGGGTTCTCCCGGCGCCGACCGCGGTTCCGATGGCCTTCGACGCCGCGGAGCTCATATCACCGGCCGAAATCGACTGCCAGCCGGCGCTGTCCGCGAGGATACCGGTGAGAAGACCGGTTGCCTTTTTCGCCACTTCAAAGCCGCCGAGCACCAGTACGAATTTTCCGAAGATGTTCAGGTACTTGTTTTTCTCAAAGAGGATCAGCTCGGGATCCATAACGATCGGCAGATAGATCATGAGAAGCCGCATCGCGATGATCGTTCCGAAGACGCTGAGCGCCTGAATCAGGAAGGCGATCGACCACTGCTTGAACTTTCCGCCCTGGTCAAGCGGCGCCGCCGCAATGAAGGGCGGAGCAATGATGTACAGGAAGATCATGTTGAAGATCCTGGCCACACAGTTCATGATAATGACCACCAGGTCGAAGATGCAGGCGACCGAGGCGATCCAGACCAGAATATAGTCGGTCCTGAAGCCGATATCGAAGTCACTCGTCACCTGATCGGCGTTGTAGATGCTCTTTCCCTTCTCGTAATAATAAGGACCCCGGAGTGCAT
The DNA here is from genome assembly GCA_946632055.1 of uncultured Lachnospiraceae bacterium. GTDB lineage: Bacteria > Bacillota > Clostridia > Lachnospirales > Lachnospiraceae > UBA1267. The sequence continues at coordinate 22,056 of CAMPAR010000006.1, read as the reverse complement.
CGTCGAAAGCCGGCGTCTTGTTGTATTCTTCGTTATACGCCGCGTTCAGGGTGCCCATCAGGAAAACCATGCGGTCCAGATGGAAATCCTCGTCCAGCTCGAAACGCTTGGTGGCTTCCGTCACGGGCGTCACGATCTTATTGTTCTTCAGGTAGTTCATTGCGTAGGTCAGCGATTCCACGAGCTCTTCGTGATACTGATCCACCGTCACATCCTTCGAGAGATTCGTGGATTTCGCGATCCTCGAAAGCACGGACTGCCATGATTCAATTTCGTTGCCGTCCTTGTCCGTATCGTAATAATAATAGTTGAAGACGCCCTTCTGCTGGAGGAAGTACATATCGGAACGGATGTCATTGAAGCACATGTTCAGATTGTAGCGGTTATTCGACGTATTGACGAGCGAGTAGTTTCCGATGGTCAGAAGCACCCGGCCCATGGCGGAATATTCCTCTTCAGTGAACTCATGCTTCGGTGGTTCATCCAGATCCTTCGCGTTGTTGAAGATGAAATTCACCTGCTTCATCAGAATATTCGTTCCGTAGATGACGGCGGACATAATGAGCGTCAGGCCGACGATCAGAACGATGCTCCGGAAGGAGGCGGTCAGAATCTGCCCGATCGAGCGCTGTTCCTTATCGGATATATCGAATATTTTCTTGATCAGTGCCCAGATAGTGAAGCCGACCGTCATGACCATGCCGATCGCGGCCATCGCCAGATAAATATTCCGGATCGTGCTGTTGGTAAAGAAAATATTGATCAGATAGTCGTTTTCGCCGGCGTACGTCACCTTCTCGACGCCGGAAAAGACGTCGAAGAGCTGAGACAGAATATTGATGATATAGCAGAGCGCCCGCTCCAGATAGTAGAAAATCTTGAAGATGGTCGCATTCAGAACCATTTCGAGGATGGATTGTATCCCGTCTCCGAAAAGCTCCCCCGCGCCGTCAAATAAAGTTTCAAACAAAGCCGTCACCTGCCTTTTCTAAGGTGTGTGTATCTCTTTAGCCGATCTTCAGGCTCTTGCGCTTGATCAGAACGTAGACTGCTACGCCGATCAGAAGGAGCCCTGCAAACAGTACAAACAAAATGCTGCTGATGTTAAAATACATCAGGATCTGATAGTTGTATTCGGTGGAATTCCCTGCCGCGTCATAGGCAAGGATTCTGTAGGTGCCGGAATCATCGAGCGTGTACACGCCCTCCGAATTGGAACTGACGCTGATGGCGGAGCCGTTCCGGTAGACGGCGACCGCTCCTCCCGCTTCGACGCCCTTGAATTCCAGCGCCGAGCGGACCTGATTCTGGCTGTTGATCTTTCCGGAGAACTCCAGCGTCGGCGGGGTCCGGTCGATCACGGTTTCCAGCGTATAGGTCTTTTCCGCGTACATGCACGCGTACTCGATCTGATACGCCCCCTCCGCGTCCAGCCTCATGCTGTAGCGGTCGAAGCTCACGGTGTTTCCGTCTCTTTCCGCCGCCGTAATGTAGAAGCCGTCCGGCACCGTGAAGGTCGTAAGGCCGTTCGTCCTCTCACCGAGGATTGTAAAGGAAAAGAGTCTCGAGAGGTCTGAGCCGGACTGCGAGGATACGACATACTCTCCGGCGCTTCGGATCGAGTTCGTCTTCCCGGTGTAGGGGCTGCCGTCGCGGTAGATCACGACGTCTGAAGCCGATGGCACGGAAACGCTGACCGCTTCCGAAAGCACCATGCCGTCCGCCGCCGAGCTGTGCACTTCCTTTTCGGTTCCGCTGAGGATGTACACAAAGTCTTTCGTCTTCGGATCGTAGTACATATTGTCGGAGAGCTTCGAGCGTTCGTTTTCGGAGGTTTCGGTATCACTGATGATTTCATTCGTCACGGGGTCCAGCGGACCGCTGTAGTCGAAATCATCGGTCCCGCCGTCCTCCGCGGCAAAGACAGGACCTGAGAGCACAGCAGCGAGAAGCACTGAAACCGTGATCAGCGCCGCTGTCTTTATCTTTCGTCCGTATTGTTTCTTTCGCATGCTCCGAATGCTTCCTCCGTCTTCTTTAAGAGTTCACCGCCGGTCTTACCAGAATTTTATATTTTTTATCGCGTCTTTTATCGCGTCAACTACTGTCGGTCCAGCGGAATATTCCCGCCGGTAACATCTGCTGTTGAGCGGGGGCCCGGATCCACCAGCGTCGTAATGTTGTGAGACGCGTCTCCTTCTGCCTGGTAAAGGTTTCCGGCGTATTTTCCGTAAACGGTATTCGGCATCCGGATGGATGTCGAACTCGGCTGAATCGTTCCCTTTCCGGGATATTCCACGGTTTTGCCGGATACCTTCGGATTCGTCGCCGTCAGCGTGAATCCGCCGTCAATGACGTCGTATCCGATATACACGCCGCTTGCGGCGCTGCGGTTCTCAATGAGGTAATCCCCATTAGCCACGAAATTATCCGCAATGACGGAGCCGTAGTTGACAACCTGCGCCTTGCACCCCAGCGCGAGTCCCAATTTGCCGCCGCAGCAGAGCTCGCAGTTCGGCATCACAATGATCGTGCCGTCGCAGGCCACCACGCCGGCGTACATATTCGGCGTACTGTTATTGGTACAGATGACGCCGTCCGTTCCGGCCTCGTCCTCATTGATGATCAGCGTTCCGCCCGGCTTGACCTTGATGCGGCCGTTATTCACTACCCAGCCGGTACAGGACAGCACGCCGCCGTCTTCGACCGTGATCGTGACGTTTGTATCAATGACGATCGGACCGTTCAGGTTCGTGGTCTGACCGTTTTTGACGGTAAAGTCCCCCTTCAGGATGCTCATCGGCATCGGCGTCGCGTAGTACAGGTCAAAAGTATCATAGCTGGTATCGGTAACCATATACTTCTTTGTCACCGTATCATCCCATACGCGGGGAGAGCCGATATACATATTCTTTACATCCCCGGTGCCTTTCCCGGTCCAGCCGTAGGAAAAGAGATTGGTATCTTTTCCGTGATAAAGACTCATATTGCCCTTCCAGGACTTGATCGCGTCTTCAAAGTACTCGTTATTTGCCAATTGCCAGGCGCTCGAACGCCGCGTTACATAGTCGACCGTCTGCCCGACCGTGGAGATCGAATATTTTCCGACATCCTCGAGGCGGATCCGCCAGGTCCTCTCTGCGAGACTGCAGCTGGAAGTCCTGTTATACCAGTTTCGGTCACTGTCCCCCGGCTTCTCATGGGACGCAAAGCGATAGCGGTAGGTCAGCTGCTTATCCGCCGTCCACTCCTCCAGGGAAAATCCCGACTTGGCTTCCAGCAGGAAATCCGCGTCCTGGTACACCCAATCGTCATAATAGCCCATAAACCAGGCTTCCTTGATCCAGGCATAATACTGCAGATAGGCTCTCAGAAAGGAGTAAACCTTCTGATCCTTCATACTGCCGTCATCGGCTGTTTTCGACGCCATGCCTTCATCCGAAAGGATGATCGCGTAGCGGGAATCCCTCTCATTGGAGTAACTGGGGGTGGTTGTATTCTTCGTCGCCACAAGATAGGGAACCTCCGGAAGCGTAAAGCTGATGGCCGTATCATATAACCACAGAGATCTGAAATTCAGCGGAAGCTCGCTTACGCTCGATTTGCCGTAATTCCGCCACTGCTGATATTCCAGTGCAAGAAAGTCATCTACATAATACTTCTCGCCGTCACCTTTTTCTTCCGCCCGGTACCAGGTGTCGTAATACTTATCAAAGTTGGTCTTTCCGCTCTGGCCGCCCTTGATGTAGTACTGGCCGTCCCAGGTGATCAGCGTCGGATAGAGGGTGCCGTCTACGGTCGCCGGGGGTTTGCCCTTGTGCCAGATGTAGACGGTCATCTCTTCCACGTTATCCTTAATATCCGCAAAGCCCGTACCGTCGATCGAGTAGTCGGCCGCGAGCGCGGGAAGGTTCGTGACAGGGAAAGCTCCGATTATTATGATTAATAGCACCGCGGCTGCCAGAATCCGGCGAAGCGGGCGGCGCTTCATTGTTTTCTTCTTCATAGTTTCACCGATTGTGTAGAGATTTCTGTTCGTTTCGGTTTGCCGGTTTCCATGGGAGACAGCAGAGGGTGTTCCGGCGGATATTTACATGATATCAGGCTTGAAAGCCGTTGTCCGGAGCACGGCATATGTGCTCCTCCCCTTTTGCATTGCACTGTCCGCCCCCGCTTTAGAATTCGCAGCAGAAGCGGACAGAACTTTAGATGCAGGGTTCTTTTGTTTTGCAGACTGCAGGATCAGGGAAGCTCCTCGATAACGGTTTCGTTGGCCTTCTCGTTGGTCCAGTCGATGAGTTTCGGCATCAGGATGTTCAGTGCCAGAATCATGACGAAGATCAGGACGAAGCCGATGATGGCGTTCTTCAGATGCTGTTTTGCTTTCTCACGGTCCTGGGGCTCTTCTGCCTTCGCGAACTTCACGCCGAGAATCACACAGAACACCATGCCGGCAGCACCGACGATACCGAGCACTGCAGGAAGCAGCTCATTAATAAGTTCAATTACTGGATTGGCTACATCAACAAACATAACCCTTTTCCTCCTTTAAATAATTTCTTTTTTGTTTTGTATAATGCATACGGCGAAAACCGTCTCCTGTTTTTCTCTGCCGCTGATGCGCATTATATCGTACCCTGTCCAACAGATGTCCAACAGATCCGAAAACTTTTTAAAAGTTTTTTGAGAACCGTTTTTCGGAACTCATTCCCTGTTTTTCTGCTGACGGGCTCAGTATATCAGCCCCTGTCCAACAGATGTCCAACAAAAAAACAACTTTTTAAAAAACTTTCAAAAATCAGCCTTCGAGCCGTTTCCGCTGGATCCGGTCAATATAGGCCTCGGTGAGGCTCGCCCAGGAATAGGCGCTCATGTACTCTCCGCGGTAGGAATTGACCGCGTTCATGTCGCCGTCAAAGAAGCGGTAGAGGTCGCAGCTGCACATTTCCGGACGGATCCGCATCGCACCGCTCTGGATCTCGAGGAAATCGCTGATGCCGGCGTCTTTTAGACTCTGCTTCAGCGCCCGGACCACGACGTCCATCTGCTTCTGCATCGCCCGGTCGTAGAATTCATCTTCCCAGAGCGTCGCGAAGGCCTCCGCGCGCGTTACGGACGCGCCCTGACGGTCCACGAGGCAGGCCATCAGCTCCTTCGCCTTCGAGCGCCCGAAGGACACGGCATTTCCGTCTACAAAGACGTCAAAAGCACCGAAGGTATGCACGACGATGTGCGCCGTCTCGGGCGGCTTCTTATCGGAAAGCGCGAAACGGATTTCCTCCTCAAGCTGCTCCTTCGTCGTCGGCTTCATGAGGTAGCCCGAGGCGTGCAGCTTGAAGGCGTCGACCGCGTACTGGGCGTATCCGGTCAGGAAAATGATCGCCGTATCGGGGCGCCGCTCCTTGATCTTTGCCGCGAGCGTAAGTCCGTTCATTTCCGGCATGTCAATGTCGAGGATCGCGATGTCCGCGCTTTCGTTTTCCAGGTACGCAAGAAGCTCCGAAGCGCCGGGAAAGGTTTCCACTTCATCGACGCCGGGGATTTCCCTGCACATCTGTCCGGTCATTTCGAGGATCAGCGGTTCATCGTCAGCACAGATAATCTTCATCTCACAGGTTCTCCTCTCTCTTCCCCGTCTTAAGCTCCTGCTTCGCTCTCCGGAATCCGGATTGTAATGCTTGTACCTTCCCCTTCGCGGCTTGTGATTTCAAACGCCGCCTTCAGCATCGTCTCGGCCCGCTCCTTGACGTTCCGAAGTCCGATATGGGTCGAATCCGCGTTCATGGCGGCTTCGACGTCAAAGCCTTTGCCGTTGTCTTCGATCGTGAGCTCGTGATAGCCCTCACGCCTCCTTGTCCTGACCCGCACGCAGCCCTCTTTATTGCCGCGCACGCCGTGCCGGATCGCGTTTTCCACCAGCGGCTGCACGGTCAGCGCCGGCACGCGGAAATCACTGTCCTCGATGTCATATTCGACCCGGAGCGTCGGGAAACGGATCATTTCGATATCCGAGTAGACCCGCGTGTGCTCCAGTTCCTTTTCCAGCGGAATCAGGCTCTCCTGCGAGAGCGAATCAATATTCTGCCGGAGATAGAGCGCGAATTTTCCGGTCGTCTCCGAGGCTTTCTCGGGATCGATCCGGCAGAGCGCCTGGATCGTCGCGAGCGTATTGTACATAAAATGCGGCTGAATCTGCGAAATCATGATCTGGATCCGCTGCTCGGCCCTGAGCGCCTCCTCGTGCTCTCTCGCGAACTGCAGATGCATCCAGATATAATAGAAGACACAGCTCGAAACCACCGCCTCCGTCAGGAAGGAGACCACGAAGTCATCCGCGAAGTAAATGTCCAGCGCTACCGCCCCGATCAGGAAGACCGAGTTGATGAACGGAACCTCGCCCTCTGACTTTTTCATGTGCCGGAAGTCCCAGAAGGCCAGGAACACGAGAAGCACCAGCAGAATTCCGCTGACGACGAAGCTCGTGTAGCCGAGCGGTCCGCGGACGAAGCTGTTCTGATCCGTATACCCGAAGCAGATATTCGAGAACAGCGCCGTAGAGTGGATCGCCGTATTGACGCCCGCAATAACCCAGAAGGGCCACTGCATCCGCTCCGGCTTCGCCATCCTGATGAAGAGGATGATGATCACCGGACGCACGGAATAGCCGTAGATGGACACCAGAATCCGGAACATCCTGGGGCCCCCGTAGGTGCCGAGTTCATAGTCGAGATAGTTCTGCACGGTCAGCGTGAAGACCATCGCGATAATCAGAAGCAGAATATTGCGCCGCCGCTGGTTGATATAAGGGTCCATCAGCACCGCGAACACGAGACCGAAGATCTGCAGGAACAGCGGCAGGATGCAAAGAAGGACCAGCTGGGTTTCACGGTTCATTTATTCTTCCTCCGTGACTTCCTCCGTATTCATGCCGAGTGCCTGATAAAGGGTCAGGATCGCCGCCTTCACATCGTCCTCGTCAAGCTCGCCGTTCTCATAGGCTTCGACGATCTTATCCGCATAGTCCTGCGGCTTCACAGGGATTTCCGCATTGAAGAAGGCGTCGAGCCGATCCAGCATTTCCTCCGCCTGTTCGTCCTCGTCAAGCTCGGGATCGATCTCCTCCATCTCTTTTCTTACGACGTCTTCGCCGTAAATGGTCGTCCAGTCATTCTTCATTGACACCGGTACGAAGCCGTATTCGATGCAGGTCGCTTCCATCTTGGCCGCTTTGTCCGGATTGCCGTTCTCGCGCTCCGTGTCATCGCAGCAGAGCATGAAGGCCATCGCGTCGTATTCATTGTCCCAGCAGACGAATTCCGCCATCGACAGGTCGCCCGAGCTGTTTCCGAAGGAAAGTACCGGCTTCTGGCCGATATGCTCCATCATCTGGAGGATCTTGTTCATCTTGATATTTTTCAGCACGAGCTCATCGCTTAAGACCAGCTCGTCTTCCTTCTGGAAGACATATTCGCCGCCGTCGTTTTCCTCCATGCCGGAGGCGATCACCCAGGTGTCCGTGCCGATGTACTGGCTCTTCGGGATGTTCAGCACATCCTCGGAAATCGTGCGGATGAAGTTCCGGCCGGAACCGGACACGATGTAGCACTTGAAGCCGTTGTCATTCAGGTAATCCACCACCTGAACCATCGGCCGGTAGAAGGCTTCCCCGACCGTCATGTTCTCATAGCCGTAGCAGGGCAGAGCCGCGAGATCCTTCACATACTGTACATATTCATCATAATTCATGCCGGCAAAGATGCGGGTTTCCGCCTCAATCTGGCGCATCTCGAGTTCATCGGAAAGCTTGCCGGTAATGATTCCCTTTGCGATGTCCCTGCAAAGCTCGAGGTCTTCCTCGCTCGGCTCGGAGTCTTCGTCGAACATGGCGCGCTTCATATACATCAGCCACTCCAGATAGAGGGGGTCGGTTTCGCAGAACAGCGTGCCGTCCAGGTCGAACACCGCGATCCGGTCTTCTTCCGGGATGAACTCCTCGCCGTCCTCATCGGTCACCGCCGCCACATAATCCTCCAGCATCTTCCGGGCTTCGGAATCCTCCTCCCAGAGGTCCAGCGTCACAGGGCCTTCCGAAATCAGGAGCTCCTCTTCGGCGTCTTCGGAGGCGTCGGTGCTGTCTTCTGAGTCTTCGGCAGCTTCGGTTTCATCTTCGGCTTCGGTTTCGTCGGTTGCTTCAGACTCTTCCTCGGCTTTGGATTCGTCCTCGGCTTTGGTTTCATCCTCTGCTTCGGTTTCGTCGGCGGCTTCCGACTCGTCCTCTGCCTTGGTTTCGTCGGCGGCTTCCGTCGTCGTCTTCGGGTCTTCCTCGTCATCCTTATCCGCCATCGCCGGCACCACAGCCAGCGTCAGCATCACAGCCGCAATCGCAAGCGCAATCACTTTTTTCCACTGTTTCATCGGAAACCTCCTCATGATCCCATAGAAATTTGATGTTATCATATCACAAATCGCTTCCGTTTACCATAGCTTTTTAATAAGTACACTTAATAAGTACACTTAGATTCCATATTTTGATGGTCAGTCAAAAGGTATGTCAGCTGCAGAGAGCCACCGGCTTTATGTGGTTAAGGGTTTCCGGTGGTTGCTGTAGGAGGGGCTTTTCCGGGAAAGCCACCGCTTTCAAGGATTTGCGAGGTCTGGTGGCTGCTGTAGTACGTGCTTTCCCGAAAATCACCACCATTCTCATGTCTATTAGGCTTCTGGTGGCACTTCCTCTGCTCTGCTCTCCAGGAAATCACCACCGATTCCACTTATTTCTGGCTTCCGGTGGCTCCTTCCAGCATTTCCCTCCTCAGAGATTACCACCATTCTCACGATTATTAAACTTCCGGTGGTTTTCCTGCGCACAAACCAGTTTGATCCCACCACCAAATCAGGGAAATTGCCTTCTTTGGTGGCATTCCGCCGCTCGGGGGAGGAAAGTCGAGCTCTCCCTCCGTAAGAAAATGCGCGGAACAAACTCCCCCTTCATTTCTCCCTCTCCCGATACAATTTTTCTCTTTACAAACCCTAACCATTATGTTACAATATGTTACAACCAGGTTTAAGCAATTCTGCCTCTCACACCTGACCCGCCCGGGTCCACATCTCTTTCTCAAAGGAGGAATCTTTATGAATCTCTGCTCTGTGCTTCAGCAGGAGGAAAAATCCCTTCGCAAGTTATCCGATACCATAGAACGCACGCTCCGGCATGCCCCGGAAGGCAGTCTGCACATCGTGCATAACAAACCGTCCGTTCAATATTACCACCGTCATCCAAATGCCGGAAACAGGGATATGGGGGACTATATCCGTAAAGAGAATATGCGGCTGATCTCCCAGCTCGCCCAGAAATCCTATGACCGGAAACTCCTTCGTATCATCCAAAAGCGGCTGTCTGCACTTGATAAACTCATCGGGCACTACCAAAGCGAGGATCTGACTGCCGTGTATTCTTCCCTTCCGAAAGCTCATCAGGTTCTGATCGACTCGCGCGGGCTGTCAGAGCAGGAATTTCTGGAGCAATGGCTGGCGGAAAGCCGTCTGTTCAAAGACATCCGTGAAGACATTCCCGAAATCTATACGAATAACGATATCCGTGTCAGGTCCAAATCCGAAAAGATCATTGCAGACCTTCTGCTGCAGATGGATGTTCCGTTTTTCTACGAGGCGCGGCTTCAGCTGCGGGACGGGACGGTCATTTATCCCGATTTTACCGTCCTGAACGCAAAGAGCCGCAGGATATACTATCTTGAGCATCTGGGAATGATGGACACGCCGGAATACAGCGCATCCGCTATCGACCGCATCCTTCTCTATGAGAAGAACGGCCTTTTCCCGGGAGATCATCTGCTCATGACCTACGAAACATCGGAACGCCCGCTCGACTCAAAGCTTCTGAAAGAACTGATTCGCCGGTATTTTCTGTCTGCATGAGGGCTCACAGTCCATCTGATGACTGCGGGATGATTGTAGTTTCTTTTCCCCGCAAATACATGCATCACAAATGTTGATGATAATCGAAACTGGTGGTAAGCTTCAAAAGCGCATTACCACCAGTTTCTATTTATTTTTCTCTTCGGCCGATTCCAAAATGCAAGCTTCTCCATCATTCCGCCAGCTCTCCCTCTCCTGGTGGTCGCTCCCCCGTTGCCTTCCTCTCATCTTACCACCATCTCGCCCCCCCTCTGAAGCTTCCGGTGGCTCCGTTTCCTTCTGACTTCTCGCCACTTACCACCTTTTCAAGCATTTAAGCCTACACGGTGGTTTCAGTCACCGCTCATCACTCCTGCACTTACCACCATTCCGCCTACTTTCCCTTTCCTGGTGGTCGCTCCCACGAAACTCTCCGCTAATCTGACCACCATCTCGCCCCTTCTGAAGCTTCCGGTGGCTCTTCCCCCGCTCATCACTCCCGCACCTACCACCATCCCTCCAACTTTCCCTCTCCCGGTGGTCTCTCCCCCTCAACTCCCCTCTAACCCTACTACCACTTCTCCCCTTCCAAAGCTTCCGGTGGCTCCACGCCCACCGCGCCTGTTCTCACATCCCCCTCCTCCCCCCCAACAAAAAGAGCCTGCGATCGTTTCCCCTCAGAAACGATCGCAGGCTCTTCAGCGCCCCTTCAAGCCTTACATCACGAGCGTCAGGTTATTCAGGCCGAGCGAGTTCATGTAGTTTGCTTCCTTCACCATCTTCATGACCATGCGGATGCCGATGTGGGCGGCCGGGTCGTCCGACTGGTGCAGCTCAAGGTAGCGCACCGGGTCGAAATTGATGCAGTTGTCCCTAAGACGCACCACGCGCTCGCCGTCCTTGTAGAAGAGACGAAGCTCGATCAGGTGCTGCAGCGAATCCCCGGAAAAGCCGTATTCCACGGTGTTTGCCGTCATCTCCTCGATGCAGAGCGAGAGCAGCATGCTGTCCCGTTGAGAATCGCCGTGCGCCGCGCAGAATTCGCCGGCGGCCTCGGAAACCGCCGTGATTTCGCTGCTGTCCCGGATCGTCCGCTCGAAGAGATCCTCCGCCGCCACGCCGAAGTCGTCGGGAAGAAGCGAGAAGGTCTCCGCGAAGCCCTTCTTCCGGAATTTTGCCAGGACGAAAATGACCACGAGTACAAGCGTCGTCGTCTCGCCGAGCACAAAGGACAGCCACACGCCGTCCGTCCCGATGATGCCGCTTAGAATCAGCGCGTACAGCGCGGTCAGAAGAAAATTCTGCAGTACCGAGATCGCTTCTGTCAGCGGTGTGCGGTTCACGCCCTGATAATAGTTCTTCAGCGAGGTATTCAGCGCCGAGGACAGGAGCGACAGGGAGAAGAGCCTGAGGCCCTTCTTCGCAAGTTCAAAGACCACCGGGTCTTCCGTCACGAACAGCCGTACCGCAAGCGGCGCGACGAGCCAGATCAGAGCGATCAGCACCACATCCAGCACCACCGCGTAAATCAGCATGATCCGAAGGAGCTGATAAAGCTGGGTCCGGTCCTCGTCCTCATAGAAAAGCGACGACAGGGTGAGCGACACCGAAGCGACGCCCGAGCCCACGCAGTAGCAGATATTTCCGAGCGAGGAAATCACGGAGTACGCCGCCACGCCCGCGTTTCCGCCGACATGCAGCAGGACCTTGTTCAGGAGGAAGACGAGCGCCACGAGACTGATCTGGTTAATGACCGTCGGAATTCCGTACTTGATGATTTCAAAGGCGGTTTTCCCGGTCACGCCGCTCCGGCGGAAGCGGAACATGCACTTTTTCCCGATAAAATAGGTGATGCCGATCGCGAAGGCCACATAGTAGGAAAAGCTGGATGCGAGGCCCATGCCGAAGGTGCCGCCGTGGAAGACGAAGACGTTCAGAATGTCAAAGACCACGTCTCCGATGGTCATCGCGAGGACCGCCGCCACGAGGATCGTCCGTTTCCCGGCGATCTGCATGTACGGCACCATGATCTGCGCGAAAATAAAGGCCGGCGCGCCGATGATAAAGCCCCGGAGATAATCCTGTGTCAGGTAATAGACGGGATTGTCGGGCGAGGGCTTTCCGCCGCCGAGAACCGTCGTCAGCGGGCCGGAGAGGGCCAGCACGAGCGCCAGTCCGACGGCCGCCACGATGCCCGCCATGACAAGAGACGCCGAATAGCAGGCGTTCGTGCCTTCCCGGTCGCCGGCGCCCATCGTCTTTCCGCACATCACCTGGATGCCCGCGGAAAGCATGCTGCCGAAGGCCGCGAATACGAGAAGAACCGGCGTTGCGAGTCCATAGGCCGTCATGGAATCCATGCCGAGAAATCGTCCGATCATGATGCTGTCCACCAGCATGCAGATCGTCACAGTCGTCGCGGATACGATCTGCGTGATCAGCATCTGCCTGAAAATTTTACGAAGCATTTTTCATCCTCACACTTTTTATCCTGAGTAGCATAAGCCATACTCATTAGTATAGCACAAAACCTGCTTCTCATTCAAGAGCCTTGAAAAGCACCGGAGGCCGCCAAAATGGCAGCCATCTTCTTCATAATTTCCGGAAATTTGTTGGACATTTGTTGGACGAAGTGCGGTATAATCCGGTATATCCAAGAAAAAAGGAGTATTTTTTCTATGCCAAAGCCCAAGAAACAGGCGGATCCGTTTCCTTTTGCCTATCAGAAGGTTCGTGATCCGAAGACCGGAAACTATTCCTATAAGCGTCTCGTTTCGCCGCAGGTTCCGGATTATATTCTTTCGACCGGAAATCCTGCCGTTCTGCAGGCTTTCTATCAGCAGCACGCTTCTTCGCTGACCGCTGCCGACCGCAAATACCTGAACGCCCGTATTCATACTGCCAATAAGATTGAGCGGGAAAGAGCCGCAAATATCCGCAGGCTTGCGAGAAACGAAGAGCCCGTCACGCCGCTCATCACGACGAAGAAGGGCTTCAGCGGCATCGACGTGAAGTATGACGGTGCGCAGACCTCCAGCAACGGCTGCTGGTCTTCCGGCATCAGCCTTCTTCTGAAAACCCGCGGCGTCGACCTCTCGCCGGAGGAAATCCGCGCCTGGAGGCCGAATTATGAGCCGGGGCAGGAACAGGGGATGAGCACGGAATCCCGCCGCGGCATGGATTATGACGGCCTCGGAAAGGTCTACGAGAACGCGGACCTCGTGCAGGAGGTCCTGCCGAATACCGCCGTGAGCACGATGACGATCAACCCGCTGCCCGAGAATTTCCAGCTGACCAACGCACCCGAAAGGCCTTACATCGAGAATATCGACTTCATGACGGAAGACGAAATCAAGGCACATCCCGCGATGCAGGAGTACAACCGTACGGCCGGAAGACAGATTGAAAACGCGCGGAAGGTCTATAAGCAGGAACTGAAAAAGCAGCTCGGAACGATCATCCGGAACGCGCTTGAGAAGGACAAGTCTCCTCTCATCATGAACGTCGGCGGCAATCATTTCGTGACGATCACCGGCATCAGCAAGCACGGAAACCGGCTTCGCATCGAGGATTCCTCCCGGTCTCTCGACAAAACCACGCAGATCAAAACGCTGGACGACCTGATCGAGCAGCACCTGATTTCCCGCCCGGCGAAGACCGCCCCGGGGATCACGCTGACCTGGCTTCGCGATCTGCCGGTTCCGTCCGCCGAGAACAAGGGCCAGGATCCGATCAAGGTGCATGAGAATCCCCTGCTGCAGGATCCTGTGATACAGCAGGAGAATCCCGCAAATCCAGCGCCGGCCGCAAACGCGCCTGAAAATGACGCCTATAAAGGGGCGTGCTTCATCGATCCCGCAAGCGGCGAAGTCACACTCGCAGAGCCGCAAGGCACCCTGATCGGCAACCGGACCACAGCTGACCCGGCCATCGGCCATCTCAGGGGACAGGAAGTATCGGAACCCATTGTCGTTGATCAGGCCTCGCTCGCGGAAAAGCTGAACGGCGGACACATTTACGCCAATGCGGGGGACGGCGAGATCTACGGCCAGAACAAACTCTGGCTCGGTTCCGCGCAGACCTACTATCCGAAGAAGGTTTATTTCAAGGGCGATCCCGAACTAAACAAAAATTATATGGAAGAGGATATGAAGGCGCGTTTTGAGATGGAGCAAAAGCTGAACGCCCGCGTCCTTCAGGATAAGAGAAAAGCCCGGCCTGAGGATCATACCTTCGGAAGCTTCATCTACGACATGCAGACAGAGCTTTACAACCAGCATCCGGATACCGTCTATCATCTCGCGCGGATTTATGCCGCGAACACGGTTCTGAACCAGAAGGAAGGCCTGCCGCCGGACCGCCTCTCACAGCCGATCAGCGAAGAGGACCTCGCGGCCATCGATGAGCTGGCGGTCAAAATGACGCCCTCCTTCCGGGGAATGCTTGAAAAGACTAACGGGAAAGTGGAGCTGCCGCTTCTCGCGGTCAGGGAGGATCCGACCGAGTTCATCCTGAAGGTCGAGGATTTTACGGAAAGCTGCAAAAATGCCGCGAATCAGGACATTGTGGAGAGGAAATCCGTGATCGACGACGCTTTTGCCGCGATGGAAGCGACCGGGACCGGGCGCAACTATCTTGGCATCCGGAGATCCCGCAATAAAGACGAATACACGGAAATGATGGATGATCTTCGAAGCTACAAGAACGCGCTCGCCGCAGGAGAGACGCCGGACGGTCCCACAACCTACAACCTCATGCAGAAATGCCTGACTTATATTGAAAATAAGAAGCAGGTACGAAGCACCGCCGACGGACAGATCCGCTTTGACAACACGATGCGCGTATTGAAGCAGATCATGCCGGCCGACCAGTTCCGGGTTCTCTGCAACCAGATCAACCGGGCAAGGGAGGTCACCAAGGAGCCGACGAATGAGAAGTTCGTGACGCCGGAAACCTACGCGCCGATGAACCTGAACAGATACGTGAACGAGCAGCTGAAGGGCATCGAAGGCCTCGGCGCCTCGGAAGTGAAGAAACGCTTCTCAAATATCCTTGCGGCGCGCGAGATCGCGAAGACCCGCCGGGAAGAAGAGCCGACGAAGGCCATCGTCATCACGTCTTCGCAGAAGCGTCAGGATGAGGCGGCCATCAAGGCCCGCGCGGCCGAGATCCGCCAGGGCATCGGCTTCCAGAATCTGGTGCGAAGCTTTATGAGCGACCCGGACTACAAGCCGATCAAAATCCAGGCCTATCAGGCGAACGGCGGAGCCCAGCTGGAGACCGCGCTCACAAATTATGAGAGACAGCATCAGCCGGCACAAGGGGTCGGACCGCACTTCTGATATCCTTCGGCCTTACAGGCAAAGGGCAGCAGATAAAGGAGGAGAATCCTTTCATGACTCACCTGACCCTGCTCCATTCCAACGATATTCACGGAGCATTTGAAGCGAAAATCGAAAACGGACAGAAGAAGGGCGGCATCTCGCTCCTCTCCGGCTTTGTCCAGAAAACCAAGCGTGAGGAAGAGAACGTCATCTACGCGCTCGCGGGCGACCTGTTCATGGGCTCGATCATCGATACCGAATACCGGGGGCTTTCAACGATCCGATTTGCGAACGCCCTCTCCCCGGACGTTTTCTGCGTCGGCAATCACGAGGTGGACTACGGTCTTTCCCACCTCCTCTTTCTGGAAAAATGCGCGGATTTCCCGATTATCTGCGCCAATATGGCGGTCCGGGAGCTGAACCGGACGCTCTTCCGCCCCTGGATCGATATTGAAAGGGGCGGGCTCCGGGTGCGTTTTATCGGCCTTCTCACGGAGAGCATCACCGGAAAAATCCAGCAGGAAAGCCTGATCGACCGGGAAGTCAGCGTCCGCGACGTTTATAAAGAGCTGAGCCGCGTGATGAAGTCCCTGCGGCATGAAAAACCGGCCGACCTTACGGTGCTTCTCACGCACATCGGCATCGCGGAGGACCGGATCCTCGCAGGAAAGCTCCTCCCCGAGTGGGGGATCGACCTGATTGTGGGCGGTCACTCGCACACCCTGATGGAACAGCCCGAAATCGTAAACGGCGTCCCGATCGTGCAGGCGGGCTCCGGTTCCTCCCGGATCGGCCGCGCGGATATTGATTTTGATGAAGCCACCGGGCGGATCAGTGCCTTTTCCTGGCAGTGCCTCCCGATCGACGAGACAAACAGCGAGCCGGACGATCTTCTTGAATTCTATCAGGAGCGCTACCGGCGGGAAATGGATCTGAAGTATGAAAAGAAGCTCGCCGATCTCCCGAGGGCCTACGTCCACAACGGCTTCCACCGGGAGACCGAGATGCTCGACCTCTTCACGGACCTGTACCGGGAGACCTTCGGGACGGATATTTTCCTGCTGAGTTCCAACGGCGTGCGGGTCCGGTCCTTCGGCCCCGAGGTCACGCGGAAGGATCTTCTGATGGCGCTTCCCTACGACAACGAGGTTTTCCAGATTACGATGGACGGGGAGCGGCTCTCGGAAATGATTTCCTACATGCTCCGGAAAGAATCCTGGGAGGGCGTAAACATCTTCATTCTCTTCTCCGGCGCCATGCAGATTGAATTCGACGAAACCGGGCGCTTCGTAAAGACGGTGCGGATTTACGGGAAGGAACCGGATCCGCGGAGAAACTATACCGTCGGCATCACTTCCTACGTCCGGAAAAACCTGCAGGCCTTCCTCGGCATATCGGAGGAGGAACTGCCGATCGTGAAGCTTTCGGAAAGCGACCGGCCGAAGATCGAAGAATTCCTGCTGTCAAAGGGAAGCTTTGAGCTGCAGAACTTCGGCAGGATTGTGATGGTGTAAGACCGGCTTCCGGCACCGATAAAAAGGGGCCTGATTGCGATAAACGCTTGCATACAGCGGGTTTTTAAGCTATAATAGCACTGTTGTGCCCGGAAAAATCCAGGCGCGGCAAAAGAACAGAACGCTATCAGCTTTTATATTCAGGAGGAATATCAAATGGCACGTCTTGTAGGTACCGTATCCCGCGGCATTCGCACCCCGATCATCCGTGAGGGGGACGATATTGTTAAAATCGTGACGGAATCCGTTCTTGCGGCTTCCGAGGACAGCGACTGGGGCTTCAAGCTCCGCGACCGGGACATTCTCTGCATGACCGAGGCGATCGTCGCCCGCGCGCAGGGAAACTATGCTTCCGTCGACAATATCGCCGCCGATGTGAAGAAAAAGACCGGCGGAGAAACCGTCGGCGTCGTTTTCCCGATTCTGTCGAGAAACCGCTTCGCGATCTGCCTTCGGGGCATTGCCCGCGGCGTGAAAAAGGTCGTCCTGCAGCTCTCCTATCCGGCGGATGAGGTCGGCAATCATCTTGTGGAAGACGACGTCATTGATTCCGTGGAGATCGATCCCTACCGGGATGTGCTGGACCTTGCGAAATACCGGGAGCTTTTCGGCTACCACGTTCACCGTTTCACCGGTGTCGACTATGTCGATTACTACAAGAAGCTCGTCGAAGAAGAAGGCGCCGAGTGCGAGCTCGTCTTCGCAAATGATCCGCGTGAAATCCTGAAGCACACGAAAACCGTGCTGGCCTGCGATATTCACACGCTTCCGCATACGAAAAAGCTTCTTACGGAAGCCGGCGCCGAGTGTCTCCTGGGTCTCGACGAAATCCTGAACGCTCCGGTGGACGGCAGCGGCTACAACGCTTCCTACGGCCTTCTCGGCAGCAACAAGGCGACCGAGGAAACCGTGAAGCTCTTCCCTCGCGACGCACAGGAGACAGTGGAAGCCATTCAGAAAGTCGTCTTCGAGAAGACCGGAAAGCACATCGAAGTCATGGTTTACGGCGACGGCGGCTTCAAGGATCCGATGGGCGGCATCTGGGAATTCGCCGATCCGGTCGTTGCCCCCTTCTTTACCGAGGGGCTTCGCGGCACGCCGAACGAGCTGAAGATCAAATATCTCGCCGACAATGATTTCGGCGCTCTCGAGGGCGACGCCCTGAAGGAAGCGATCCGCTCGGAGATTGAAAAGAAGGACGCGAACCTCGTCGGAAAGATGGCCTCCGAGGGCACCACGCCCCGCCAGCTGACCGACCTTATCGGCTCGCTCTCCGACCTCACCTCCGGCTCCGGCGACAAGGGCACGCCGGTCGTGTATATCCAGGGATATTTTGACAATTATTCGACGGACTGAGAAGAAAGTTCTTCAGTCCGCCAGGACCTCTGATGCGAAAGACCGCCGGCAGCCCCGGCGGTCTTTTTTCTGAATTTCAGTTCATATCCTTCCTCTTCACATACAGATACAGCAGCGGCCCTTCCTCCCGCCAGAAGATTTCCGCGTCCCAGGCGGCGGTGTTCAGGAACTTCAGCGCCTCCGAATCCGTCTCCACCGAAGTCACCTGCGCCTTCTTCCCGTCATAGGACAGCAGGATCCGGACGCTGCATTCCTTCCCGGTATAATCCCGGCCTTTCAGGCTGAGGGCATCCTGTCTCGTCAGAATCCGGCGCATCCGTACCTGCTGTTCGGCGTAGCTTTCGGCTTCGTCGACTTCGCCGGAAAACCAGGCGCTTTCACTGCTTCCCGCATAGTCCAGCCACTCTTCCCGGGAAACAAAACCGTCCCGCTTCGAGTCCATATCCATATAGACCGCGTCCGCGCGAAGGACCTGCACGCGGCGGGAAAGGAACCTTCTCAGCGCTCTTTTCGCCGCCTCTTCCGCTTTCCCGGAGAATCCGTGCCCCGCGCCGGGCAGAATCACGAGGTCCGCATCCTTCCTCGGCGCATCGAAGTCCTTCGTGTAAGTTGTATAGGCGCGCTTCGAATAGGACGGGTCCACCAGCTCATCGGCGTCTCCGTGCACGAGAAGCACCGGCCCCCTATAGGGCGCGATTTCCTCCATCACGTTCATGTCCATGAGGTCGGAGACGTACACCCTCCCGAGCGTCATTTTCCCGGCCTGGAAGGTCTTCGGGAGCTTCTCCGGATCGAAGGCCGCGAAGCGGATATCCCCCTCGCGCACATAATCCGGAATGCAGAAGGCCGGATAGAACAGAATGAGTCCCCGCACCTTTTCCCGGAGCTCCGCCGCCGCAAGCGCCGATACGATTCCGCCCTGCGAAGCGCCCATCAGGATCAGCTTCTCCGGTTCAATGTCCGCGTCGCCCTTCGCGTGCGCGATCACGGCCTTTAGGTCCCGCACTTCCGTCAGCACCGACATTTCCGTCTGTTTTCCGTCGCTCTCCCCGCGGACCGAGCCGCCGTTAAAGTCAAAGACGTAGGCCGCAAAGCCGAGTCCGGCGAAAAAGGCCGCGTACTTTCGCATCGCGTTCCGGCTCTCCATGAGTCCGTGCGAGAGCACGACGTACGGATACGGCCCCGGCGCATCCGGCAGATAGCGCGTTCCGCGGATCGTCAGTCCCTCCCGTATGCAGGTAAATTCTTCTGTGCGGTATTCCATGAAAGCTCCCATGTTCCTGATCCTTTTCCAGTCTCTTTTCAGCAGCCGAAAAGCGCCGCCGCCTTCTCCATCCTCTCGGCGATCGGCACCTCGAAGGGACAGCGTCCCTCGCAGTCCTGACAGCCGATACAGGAGGACGCCGTCACGCCAAGCGCCTCATAATGCCCCTGTACGGACTCGGGGACCCTGTCCTGCTGCACCGCGAGATCGTAGAATTTATTCACCATGGCGATATCGATATTCATCACGCAGGGCCGGCAGTGCCCGCAGTAGGTGCACTGTCCCTTATAGGAATGAAGCGGCGCTGCGGCGATGACCGAGGCGTAGTCCTTCTCATCATCCGACGCGCTTTCATAGGCGACGGCCGCGTCCACCTGCTCCTTCGTGTCATATCCGCAGAGAATCGAGGAAACGCCGGGGCGCGTCAGCGCATAGTGGATGCACTGCACGGGCGTGAAGGTGCTGCCGAAGGGCGAGCGCTTCGGATCAAACAACGCGCCGCCGAAGAATCCCTTCATCACGGTGATTCCAACGTTTTTCTCCTCCGCGAGGCGGTACAGGGCCGCGCGCTCCGGGTCGATGCCGGAGAAATCGCCTTCGTACCCCGAGAACATGTCGTCGAGGTTCTCGCTCGCCGGCCGCATGTCAAAGGCCGGATTGATGCTGAAGAGAATCATCTCGACGAAGCCCGTGCGGATCGCCCGCTGCGCCATCACGGGATTGTGCGTGCTGAGGCCGATATGCCGGATGATGCCGCTCTCATGAAGCTCATGCACGTATTCGATGAACTCGCCGTTCATGGACTTCTCCCAGTCCTCCTCGGAGTCAATATAGTGAATCATCCCGAGGTCAATATATCCGCCGCCGATCCGCCGCAAGAGATCTTCAAAGGCCGGTTTCACATCCTTCATTTCCCGCGAGCGGACGTACTGCCCGTCCTGATACGTCGAGCCGATATGCCCCTGCACAATCCATTTCTCGCGGTTCCCGGCGATCGCTTTGCCGATAATATCTCTCGACTTCGGGTCCGGCATCCAGCAGTCGATGATATTGATGCCCTGTGTCCCCGCATAGCGGATAAGTTCTATGGATTCTTCCTCCGGATGGCGTTCGAGCCACTCTCCGCCGAAGCCGACTTCACTGACCTGAAGCCCCGTCTTTCCCAAGGTTCTGTAATTCATCTCAAAATCCCCTCTCTCTATACTTCCGGATCGTCTCTTCCCGGCGTTCCAGAAAATGCTCTGCACTCATTATAAATCCACTGCCCACTGCCCGCAAGCACTTTTGATGGAAAGAAGGTTCAGTATACGGTTATAAAAGATGCTGTATCAGCTGGAAAAGAGCGAACTCTGATAGCAGTACCGCCAGAAACAAGCCCGCCTTCCGGTAGTCTCGTTTACAGATGATTGCAAAAATGATACCGGACATCAGGTAGATAAGTACTCCTATAAAGCAGGGAAGCATTTCCGAGAGAAACTGCCCGCCTGATACAGCGGTGAAGTTCTGTTCTTTTCGTAATACCAGTAATGTCAGATCGGTTAGCGACAAAATAATCGACAGAAGAACAGGCAGCACGGCACTCATCAGCCGTTTTTTCTGACCCTTTGCCGCATGAAGAAGCCGCCCGTCCTGCAGCAATATGTCCTGGCCTTCAGCACACTGAATAAAGGCAGGATTTACAAGAATCCGGTTAACCTCTATAAAATTGTCATAGGGAAGCCGCCTCCGGAATGAGCTGAGGGAACCTCGTACCTTGTGCTTTACTCCGCTGATCATTTCAAGCAGTACATAGTTTCCCATACGCTCACAACTGGCAATATCATTAATACAAATCCGCTGAAGTCCTTTTGTCGTCTCAAGAAAAATGCTGTTCGAAGCATTCTTCTCAAATAGCTGATATGCCTGATGAAGCATCTCCGGAAGTCTGTCCGACATCTCCTGTTCCGGAATAAATCGAAAAGCCGGGACGCGAAAGGCATCGAAAACCTTCTCTGTATGTGCCGATACAAACACGATAAGAGAATCCGGAAGGAACAGGCGGATTTTTTCAGCTGCCTGAAGCCCATCCATAGACTGCTCAGGGAATAAATTCGATTTCGAGCGGTAAACTGTATCCATGAGAATAATATCAAAGGAGAGTCCTTCGTCCATGTCATACAGGAGCTGCAGAAGATCCCGGCGAATGTCAATCGTCCATTCGCCGGGATAATTCTGTGATTGATCTTTCAGTATGGTTCGAATAGCTGTTATTTTTTCTTCATTCGAATCACAAATCATTATTCTGATCATTTATCGCCTCGTCTGATCAAGTTTACACAAACCCCTTCACCTTATTCTTCCGTAGCATCGATGAACTTCCTCCAGCTTTTCCGGGTGTTCCGGTACATAAACGAGAAAACCGATCTGCATAGTATCTCCGTTCAAACGGATCATTTTCAGATTGGCGATAAAACTCGCTGTACCGAAATTCTCCAGTTGATACCCTTTTCGTTTTGCTTCGAAAGATGTCATGACTTTTGAGTCCCTTGCACAGTCCAGTGTTCTCTTCCACAGCTCCTGACTTTCCGAAGTCGGCCCAAAATGATTGAGACTCGCATTCGGATTAGAGAATGCAATACTTATCCAGGGGAAAAACAATGGTGTATTCAACTCAACGAAAAGAATGCTTACTGAAAAAAAGATAATC
>CAMPAR010000005.1 GCA_946632055.1 uncultured Lachnospiraceae bacterium | reverse complement strand
TTTATGATTATAATACAGACACGGAAAACAGCAGGATTCCGTGTCTTATTTTTTTGAGGAGGGAAGACGAATGCTTATTAAAATGATTTGTCCGCGATGCGGCGCCAGTCTGGAAATCGATGACCGGCAGGAAATCATGACCTGTAAATACTGCGGGTATCAACAGGCGAATCTGTCTGAAAAAGTTGAAGTGACGCATAAAATCGACCGCAGCAACGATCCGAATCTTTATATCAGTTTTAACACGAGCAATCCTTCAGTCCAGATGGTGACCAGAATTGTTTCCACCGGGCAGAAGAATACTTATGTGAACGGTCAGAGTATGTCGTTCCATCTGCCTGCCGGACGACACGAAATTATTCTGAAGATCGGCAAGAAAAACTACAGCAGAACCATTGTCATCCCGGAAGACAATCAGCCGGTTCGGATCAGCGCGAGTTTCTCGGGGCGTGCGAATATCGGCATTGATCAGCCGAATTACGGTACTGCAGGCGGAAAGGCGGTACCGCTGAACGCTAAAAAGAAGCAGTCGGTTTTCGGTATTATCGGGTTTATTCTTTCGCTCACAATGTATTTATCTCCCATAGGTCTGGCACTGGGTATTCTGGATCTCGTGCGGTCCAAAAAAGACCCCGACCACAGTCACGGACTGGGAATTGCGGCCGTCATTATCGGGGCGGTTCTGTCAATTGCGCTGATCTCTGTCGGGGCCTCTTCCTGCGGCAAAAGCACGAAAGGCGGAAGCATGGAGCCGGAAACAGAAACAGCCGCTACGGCAGCCGTAAAAGCTGAAACGGACGCACCCGAGGACAATCAGAATGACCTTTCCGAAGCAAAAGCCGATCATGAAAGCGCAAAGGATGAACTGAGCTCGGCCGCGGAAGATCTGAAAAATGAGATCGGGGAGATTTTTGATGTTTTCGACGAATCGTCGGAATCTGAGGATGCAGCGTCGGATGAGGAAGGGGCGAAAGCGGATCCTGAGACAGCCGGTGCAGAGACGAAAGAAGCATATCAGGTCGGGGATGAGATTTCCGACGGCGGGTTCAGAATCGTCTATATGGCGAGCGGAGACTACCAGTCGGATAATGAATTTATTCAGCCCGAAGAAGGAAATAAATTCATTTTCCTGAAATTTGCGTTTATCAATGAGTCTTCGAGCGAGAAAAACATTTCGTATTTCGATTTCGACTGTTATGCGGACGGATATCTGTGCGACGCCAGCTATTTCGGAGAGGAAGGACTGTCAGCGAATCTGACTTCCGGAAGAGCGACCGAAGGTTATATTTACTTTGAAGTGCCGCAGAATGCTTCAGACATTGAGATTGAATACAATGCGGATGTCTGGACGGACAGAAAGGTGAAATTCAAATTTGAAGGAAATCAGGACAGCGGATATGTTCTGGAAAAGTCCACGGAACGGAGTGAGGGTGCGCATGCGGTCGGAGAAGTGATTGAAGGGAACCATGTCAATATCACTTATCTGTCCTGCGAAGAGACAACGAGCGACAACATGTTTATCCAGCCGAGAGCCGGGTATCATTTTGTGACGCTGACACTGGAGTTTGAGAATACCGGATCTTCGGATCATACCGCCAGCTCCATGTATTTCGACTGCTATGCGGACGGAATTGCCTGCAGCCAGAACTATTTCCTTGAAAATGACCTCTCCGGAACCATTTCTGCCGGACGGAAGTTGCAGGGAACGGTGACCTTTGAAGTGCCGAACGATGCTGCCGTGATTGAAGCGGAGTATAATGACAGCTTCTGGACATCGAACCGGATCGTTTTCACCGTGAAATAACGGCTATCAAGCATTGGATGCTTCCGAAAAAAATCCCCCCGTACCGTTCGGTACGGGGGGATTTCTCTCACAGGCGTCTGCCGGATTTGAACCGGCGATCAGGGTGTTGCAGACCCACGCCTTACCACTTGGCTAAGACGCCTTGCTGTGTCAGCAAAGGGTATTGTACAACAGATCAGCGGATTTTGCAAGTGTTTTTTACAGAGAGGCATTCAGGAGAGGCATTCAATTGTCTTTCAAGTTATTCCAGTCTTAAACTCCCGTGTGATTGCGGGAGATTTTTCTTGCCAAGTTCCGGATGACCCGGTATAATGTAATTGTTCAGCTCGAAAAAAAGAGCTGAACAGCTATTCTGACTTCGTGGGCGGAACAGAAAGGCAGTTTACGTGTTCACAAACAAACAGCTGAAAGCGCTGATATTTCCCCTGATTATTGAACAGTTCCTCGGCGTCCTCGTCGGTACGATGGACGTCATCATGGTTTCGCAGGTCGGAGAGTTTGCTACCTCCGGCGTGTCGCTCGTCGATACGATCACGAACCTCCTCGTGCAGGCTTTTTCCGCGCTTGCAACGGGAGGCTCGGTGATCGCGGCGAATTATATCGGAAAAAGACGGACGGAAGAGGCGTCGGACGCGGCGGGACAGCTGATTGTCTCGACCGGCGTGATCGGCGCCTTCCTGACGGTTCTCTGCCTGTTCGGCCGGGGCTTCATGATCGACTGGATTTACGGCTCGATCGACGCGGATGTGCGGGAAAGCGCGATGACTTATTTCCTGATCACCTGCATTTCCTACCCCTTCCTCGCGATCTACTCGGCCGGCGCGGCGCTCTGCCGGGCGGAGGGGAATTCAAAGATCACGATGAAGGTTTCCGTGATTGTCAATATTATCAACGTCATGGGCAATGCGCTGCTGATCCTGGTGTTCCACATGGGGACGGCTGGCGTGGCGATTCCGACGCTCGTATCCCGCGCGTTCGGCGCGGCTGCGATGCTGGTGATCCTGAAGAAGCAGGACCACCCGATTCACTTCCACGAGAAGCTGCACTACCGCTTCAACTGGCCGCTGATTAAAAAGATCCTTAAAATCGGGATCCCGACGGGGCTCGACGGCTCGGTTTTCCAGGTCGGAAAGCTGCTCGTCGGCAGCCTGATCTCCACCCTCGGCACGGTATCGATCGCCGCGAACGCGGTCTCCAATACGCTTGCGGGCATCGTGGTGATCCCGGGCTCGGCGATGGGCCTCTCGCTCATCACGATTGTCGGGCAGTGCATCGGCGCCGGAAAGACGGACGAAGCGATTGCCTATACGAAGAAGGTCATGAAGTGGATCCACCTCGCCGCCTTCGCGATGAGCGCCCTGGTCGGCCTCGGCTCGCCGCTCTTCCTCCGCTTTTACAGCCTGAGCGATGAGACCTTCCGTCTGGCGCAGCTCATCATCATTACCTACTGCGTGGTGGCGGCTATCGACTGGCCGGAATCTTTCGCGCTTCCGAACGCGCTTCGCGCGGGCGGCGACGCGACCTTTATCATGATCGTTTCGATGGCTTCGATGTGGCTCTTCCGGATCGCCTGCTCGTACCTTTTCGTCAAGGTCTTCGGCTGGGGACTGATGGGCGTGTGGATCGCCATGTATGTGGACTGGCTCGTGCGGGGCGTGGCCTTCCTGTGGAGATTCCTGTCAAAGAAATGGATTAAACTTTTGAATAAATAAAGAGGAGCACGAAAAACACAATGAAAGACAGCATGTTGAAGAAAATCCCTTCGGGAGTGTATTATGAAAACGGAGCGCTGGTGCCGGCCGCAGAAAAAACGGCGGATGCAAAAGCCGCGGCGGAAAAAACCATGGCCTACAATATCCTGAAGGCGCACAACCGGTCGGGAAATATGGACAAGCTCCAGATCCGCTTCGACGCGATGGCCTCCCACGACATTACCTATGTCGGTATTATCCAGACGGCGCGCGCCTCGGGGCTGACGGAATTCCCGATGCCCTATGTGCTGACGAACTGCCACAATTCGCTCTGCGCGGTCGGCGGCACGATCAATGAGGACGACCACGTCTTCGGGCTTTCCTGCGCGAAAAAGTACGGCGGCATTTATGTTCCGCCGCATCTCGCGGTCATTCATCAGTATGCGCGTGAAATGCTCTCGGGCGGCGGACGGATGGTGCTCGGCTCCGACTCGCATACGCGCTACGGGGCTCTCGGTACCATGGCCGTCGGCGAGGGCGGTCCGGAGCTCGTGAAGCAGCTCCTCCTTCAGACCTATGATATCGACCGGCCGGAGGTGGTCGCCGTGTATCTCACGGGAAAGCTGCAGCCCGGCGTCGGTCCGCAGGACGTGGCGATCGCGCTTGTCGGCGCGACATTCCCGGACGGTTTTGTGAAGAATAAAGTGCTGGAGTTTGTCGGCCCCGGCATCGAAGCGCTGTCTGTCGACATGCGCATCGGCATCGACGTCATGACGACGGAAACGACCTGCCTTTCCTCGATCTGGGAGACCGATGAAAAGGTGCGGGAGTTCTATGAAATCCATCGCCGCCCGGAGGCCTTTAAGGAGCTGCATCCGGCGGAGGGCGCTTACTATGACAGCGCCGTCGTGATCGATCTCTCCGAAATCGAGCCGATGATCGCGCTTCCCTTCCATCCCTCGAACGCCTACACGATCCGTGAGCTTTATGAAAATCTCGACGATATCCTTCATGAAACCGAGGAGAAGGCGAAAGTTTCCTTCGGCGACAAGGTGCAGTTTACGCTCCGGGACAAGGTTCACGACGGAAAACTGTATGTGGAGCAGGGCGTCATCGCCGGCTGCGCGGGCGGCGGATTCGAGAACCTGACGGACGCCGCGGATATCCTCCGGGGCGGAGACATCGGAAACGGCGAATTCGGACTCAGCATCTATCCGGCCTCGCAGCCCGTCTATCTGGAGCTTCTGAAGAACGGCAGCATCACGGATCTCGCCGAGGCCGGCGCCACGATCCGCACCGCCTTCTGCGGCCCCTGCTTCGGCGCGGGCGACGTGCCGGCGAATAAGGGCCTTTCGATCCGGCACTCCACGCGGAACTTCCCGAACCGCGAGGGCTCGAAGCCCGGAAACGGGCAGATTGCCTCCGTGGCCTTAATGGACGCGCGCTCGATCGCGGCGACGGCGCTTCGCCAGGGCGTGCTGACCCCGGCGACGGAGCTCGACGTGAACTATACGAAGCCGAAGTATTTCTTCGACGGCAGCATTTATGAGAAGCGCGTCTACAACGGTTACAAGAAAGCCGAGCCGCAGACCGAAATCAAGCGCGGCCCGAACATCGTCGACTGGCCGAAGATGGAGGCTTTAAAGGAGAATCTCCTGCTGCAGGTGGTCTCGGAGATCCATGATCCCGTGACGACGACGGACGAGCTGATTCCTTCCGGCGAGACCTCTTCCTACCGCTCGAACCCCTTGGGACTCGCGGAATTCACGCTTTCCCGCAAGGATCCGGAGTATGTTGGGCGCGCAAAGGCCGTTCAGAGCCCCGAAAAGCAGGCAGAAATGCTTCTTACGGCAAAAGAGGCACTGCAGGGCGTTCTCGAAGGAGAAGCCGTAAAAAGCGCGCTTTCCGCTGAAAACACATCCGTCGGCAGCACGATTTACGCTACAAAGCCCGGCGACGGCTCGGCGCGCGAGCAGGCGGCGTCCTGCCAGCGCGTTCTCGGCGGTGCGGCGAACATTGCGCGCGAGTACGCGACGAAGCGCTACCGCTCGAACCTCATCAACTGGGGCATGATTCCCTTCACCGTCGAGGGCGAGCTTCCCTTTAAGAACCTCGACTGCATCTATGTGCCGGGCATCCTCGGAAAGGTGACAGGGGGCGAGCTGGAAGCGAAGGCCTATGTGATCCCGGCGGACGGCGGCGCCGTAAAACCCTTCACCCTTCACTGGGCGGCGCTGACGCCCGAGGAGCGCGAGATCATCGCGAAGGGCTGCCTGATTAATTATAATAACAGGAATATGTAAAAGGAGTAAGGCCATGAAGCATTACGACCCGACAGATGAGAGCATCCTGATCCTCGGACGCACGAAAAAACAGAACCCCCTGCCGCTTTTCTGGACCGGCAGCGGGCTCGAGTTTATCACGAGCGGCGCGGAGCTTTCCGTGGAATTCGAGACGGACTACGAAGTCTTCGAGCAGTGGATCCGTGTGGAAATCGACGGCGCCTCGGTCCTTCGGATGCCGCTTGAAAAGGGCAGGAAGAAAGTGACACTGTACCGCGGGCTGAACCCGCAGGAGAAGCGCCATGTGAAGATTTTAAAGGAAATGCAGGCGCTCTCGCAGGATGACAAGGCAAAGCTCCTGGTTCACGGACTGGAGAGCGACGGGGAGATTTCTCCTGTTCAGCCTTACCCGTATCACATCGAGGTGATCGGTGACAGCCTGACCTCCGGCGAAGGGCTCCAGGGCGCGAAGCACCTCATGGACTGGGGCTCGCTCGTCCACTCCACGGAGGGACATTACGTCGAGGCGCTTGGAAAAGCGCTGAACGCTGAGGTGCGGCACATTTCGCAGGGCGGCTGGGGCGCCTATATCAGCTGGGATGGAAAGACGGACTGTGCGATCCCGCCGGTTTACGGGAAAGTCGCGGGGCCTCTTTCCGGCGCGGACAATGAAGCGCTCGGTGCAAAGGAAGATTACGATTTCTCCTCCTGGAAGACGGACGCCGTCGTCATCAACCTCGGCACCAATGACGGTTCGGGACTTCACGCGCCCGAAATCACCGCGGAAGGGAAGGCAGCCTTCACAGAGACGGTGAAAAACTTCCTCTCCGTGCTCCGGCGCTGCAACCCGGACGCGTACCTTCTCTGGGCCTACGGCATGTGCGGAACCCCGATGGAGGCGTATATCCTTTCCGGTCTTGAAGCGTACCAAAAGGAGAGCGGCGACACGCGCGTTTCCTACCTTTCGCTTACGCCCTGCCCGGACGAATGGCTCGGTTCGCGCTCCCATCCCGGGAGAGCATCCCACGCCCTCGCAGCGGCCGAAATCGCCGCGGTTCTGAAGAAAGTACTGTAACAGCAGGCCCCGGTGACAACTGTCACCGGGGCCAATTGATTAATTCCGAAGGAAGATCCTTCCCTTCTCTCATGCTGTCTCGTACAGGCTCAGAATTCCGTAACCGCGAATTCACGAATGTCCTCGTCAAGCTCATCGATTTCCTTGCTCATGCTGACGATGAAGTCCACATTATGCATGCCGCTGACATAGTTCAGCTGCGTGACGTAGTCCTTGATAATGGCCTTGTCGTCCTCGACTTCCTCCAGCTTCGCAAGCTTTAAGAAGCTGTCCAGATATACCTGCTGAATGTCATAATTGGAAGAAACGATTCCGAGAATGAAACCCATAAACTCATCGCCGCTCCGTAAAGGATAACGGGAAGCATCCACGAGACGGATTTTATTATTCAGCTCATACATGTGATTGAGACTTTTGTCGATGTAAACGATGCGACCGTCCGCTTCCTTGATGGCGGCATTGGCCTTGTCGAGAAGATATTTTGTTTTTCCTTTGCCCTTGGCTCCAACAACTAATTGAATCATGGCACTGTCCTCCTTACCCGCGGGATCTTAAGGACCTCCGCAGTCTATTGTCATCTTCATTATATTTGATATCTTAAAAAAAAGCAAGCAGGAAAACGAAGCTTGTTCTTGACGGCGTGTCTTTTACATGGTAAGATAACCGTGAAATCGATTTCAAGGCGGTTTCGAAAGGGTTACAAGACAAAGGAGACGTACGGATGGACAAACTGGAACTCGTGCTGACAGAGGGTTGGCGTTTTCATAAAGGGGACTGCGACGATGCCTGGTATAAGGGCTTTGACGACAGCGGCTGGCGGAAGGTGCTGGTGCCGCATGACTGGTCGGTGGAGGCGCCGTTCTCGCGCAATAATTCCTCCGGAACCGGGTATCTCGACGGCGGAATTTCCTGGTACCGCGTGCGCTTCAAACTGCCCTACGAATGCATGGGACAGCGTGTAAAAGTTGTCTTTGACGGCGTGTATAAGAACAGCCAGGTCTGGTGCAACAGCTATTATCTCGGACGGCGCCCGAACGGCTATACCGAGTTTTCCTATGACATTACCCACGCGGTCCGTTTCGGCCAGAAGGAGAACCTGATCGCGGTGAAGGTGAGTCATCCGGATCTTGCGGATTCCCGCTGGTTTACGGGCTCGGGCATTTACAGGAAGGTGCGGATTCTGGTGGAGAATCCCGTGCATCCCGCGCTTCACGGCATCGTGTTTTCTGCGGAGAATATCAGTCAGGAGCATGCGGACCTTCGGGTCTGCCATGAAGTGGTAAACGACAGTCCGGAAGATAAAAAGGTGCGGATCCACACCGAGCTCATCGACCGCGTGACGAAGAAAGCGGCATCCGTCCTGGAGGGCGAGGTGCAGGTCAGGGCCGGCTCCTGCGAAAAGGCGGTCCTTTCCGGCGCGGTGGAAAAGCCGAATCTATGGTCCGTGGAGGAGCCCACGCTGTATACGCTGCGCTCCTGGTACGAGGCGGACGGCGAGTGGTCGGAAGTCGGCGCGGAGAAGGTCGGCATCCGTAAGATCGTGTTCGATCCGGACAAGGGCTTCTTCCTGAATGATGTATCGATGAAATTCAAGGGCGTCTGCCTGCATCACGACGCCGGTCCCTTGGGCGCCGCGGTGAAGCAGGAGGTCTGGCAGCGGCGGCTGGAGGTCCTGAAGCACATGGGCTGCAACGCGATCCGCTGCAGTCACAATCCGCACATGCCCGAGCTTTATGATCTCTGCGACTCGATGGGCTTCCTGATGATGGATGAAGCCTTTGACGAGTGGGAGGCGCCGAAGAATAAATGGTGGCAGGGCCACAATGTTTATCCGCCGAAGCATCAGGGCTACTACGAGGATTTCCCGGAGTGGCACGAAAGAGACTTAAAGGCGATGGTGCGCCGCGACCGGAACCATCCTTCGGTCGTCATGTGGTCGATCGGCAATGAAATCGACTATCCGAACGACCCCTACTGCCATCCGAGCTTTGAGACGATGACCGGCAATAACGACGCGAACAAGCCTGCGGCGGAGCGGATCTACAACCCCGACAAGCCGAATATGGAGCGGCTCGCGGGACTTGCGAAGGAGCTCGTTTCCATCGTGAAGGAAGAGGATACGACGCGCCCCGTGACGCTCGCTTCCGCCTTCCCGGAGCTTTCCTCGCATCTCGGATTCCTGGACGCTCTGGACGTCATCGGCTACAACTACAAGGAACAGTATTACGAGGAGGACCACAAGCGCTTCCCGGATAAGCCGATCCTCGGCTCGGAAAACGGGAAGTCGGAAGAAGCCTGGAAGGTCGTGACGGACAACGACTTTTGTATGGGACAGTTCCTCTGGGTCGGCATCGATTTCCTCGGCGAAGCGCATGGCTGGCCGGTTTACTGCTCGCAGGCCGGACTTCTGACGACGGACGCCTTCCCGAAGGACGTGTATTATGAACGCGCGAAGCTCTGGGGCGGAGACGCGGTGAAGCCGCCGTTCTCCGATACCGAGGCGGTCGGCGCGGAGGTGACGCTGTGGAAAGAAGCGGACCGGCTCTCGAACCGCCGCTTCGAGGACGCCTCCGACGATATCGGCTACATTTTCCAGATTCTGGTGGAGCTGAAGGACCAGGAGGGCAACCGGACGACGGACGACCGCACCTTCCGCGTACAGGTGGAGGGCACCGGCGAGCTTCTCGCGATCGACTCGGGATGCGTGTCGGATCTGACGCCTTTCTCCGAGAATTACCGGAAGACGCAGGACGGCAACATGGTCGTTTATGTGCGCCGCACGGGGCACGGCGATATCAATGTGCATCTTCTGTGCATCGATGAAGAGAAGTGCATGCTGAAAGGCCGCCGCTTCGATCTTCAGCTGTAAAAAATGCGGATTGTTCTTGCAGAGACCGTAAAATCAGTGTATACTGTGGGATGAACTGTAAAAAGGTTTTTAACAACGCAGTGATCATCCGATTAGAGAAGGGAAAAACAAATGGCAAAAAATATCTGTTTTGACTGCTCCAAGGCAGCGGCTTTCCTCCCGGAGGCAGCGGTTGCCGATATGAAAAAGCGCGCGGAGGAAGCGAAGGAAGTTCTCCTTCAGGGCACCGGCGCGGGAAATGATTTCCTCGGCTGGATCAATCTTCCGGTCGACTACGACAAGGAAGAGTTTGAGCGCATCGAAAAGGCGGCCGCGAAGATCCGTGAGGATTCCGAGGTGCTGATCGTGATCGGCATCGGGGGCTCGTACCTCGGCGCCCGCGCGGCAAATGAATTCCTGAACCACAGCTTCTACAACAACCTCCCGAAGGAGGAAAGAAAGGCGCCGGAAATCTACTACGCCGGCAATTCCATCAGCGGAACCTATCTCGCGCACCTTCTGGATATCGTCGGCGACCGTGATTTCTCGGTCAACGTGATCTCGAAGTCCGGCACGACCACGGAGCCCGCGATCGCGTTCCGTGTATTCAAGGAGCTTGCTGAGAAGAAGTACGGCAAGGAAGAGGCCGCGAAGCGCATTTACGCCACGACCGACCGCGCGAAGGGCGCGTTGAAGAATCTCGCGGACGCGGAAGGCTATGAAAGCTTTGTCGTCCCGGATAACGTCGGCGGACGCTTCTCGGTGCTGACGGCTGTCGGCCTCCTGCCGATCGCCGCATCCGGCGTGGACATCAGGGCGCTCATGCAGGGCGCTGCCGACATGCGCGAATACGCGCTGAACGCGCCGACGGACGAGAATGACGCCGTCATGTACGCGGTCATCCGGAACGTCTTAAGAGAAAGCGGCAAGACGGTCGAGCTGACCTCGAACTACGAGCCCTGCTTCCACTATGTAGCGGAGTGGTGGAAACAGCTCTTCGGCGAATCCGAAGGAAAGGACAGAAAGGGTCTGTTCCCGGCATCCGTGGACTTCACGACCGATCTGCATTCCATGGGCCAGTACGTCCAGGACGGCGTGCGCCTGATGTTCGAGACGGTGGTCGATATCGAAGGAAGCAAGGAGACGATCACGCTCGGGAAGGAGGAAGCCGATCTGGACGGCCTGAATTATCTGGCCGGAAAGGATATGGACTTCGTCAACCAGGCGGCGATGAAGGGAACGCTTCTCGCGCATACCGACGGCGAGGTTCCGAACCTTCTCATCCACGTGAAGGATCAGACCGCCTACACCCTGGGACAGCTCTTCTATTTCTATGAGTTCGCCTGCGGCGTATCGGGCTACATCCTCGGGGTCAACCCCTTCAACCAGCCGGGCGTGGAAAGCTACAAGAAGAACATGTTCGCGCTTCTCGGAAAGCCGGGCTACGAAGAGCTCCGCGCCGAGCTGCTCGCAAGGATTTAAAGGAGATTCCTGAAGGGATTTTCCGATACTTGACCGGGACAGGACAGGATTTGAATGTCAAATCCGGTTCTGTCCCGCTTTTACGCAGCGCAGAGGACAATTATGATTTTTGATACACACGCACATTACGACGACGGGCGCTTCGACGAGGACCGGGAGGAGGTGCTGGCCTCGCTTTCGCAGTACGGGGTCGGCGCGGTCTGCAATATCGGGTCGGATATGGAAAGCTCCCGGAATTCCGTCGAGCTTGCGGGGAAGCACCGCTTTATGTATGCCGCAGTCGGCGTGCATCCGGAGTCCGTCGCGGATATGACAGAGGAGGACCTGGAGGAGCTTCGGCAGATGGTCCTTCGGGAGCGGCTGGAGATCGGAAAGGCGAAAGAGAATATCGCGGCCGGCGTCGAGGTCCTTAAGATCCCGGAGAAAAAGATCGTGGCGATCGGAGAGATCGGCCTCGATTATTACTGGCAGGAGGTGCCGCACGAGCTGCAGAAGAAGTGGTTCATCCGCCAGCTGGAGCTTTCAGAGGAGCTCGCGCTTCCGGTAGTGATTCATTCGCGGGACGCGGCGAAGGACAGCTATGACATCCTGAAGGAGTACAGGACCGGCGAGAATGCGGGCATCATGCACTGCTTCGGCTACAGTAAGGAGATGGCCCGGCAGTTCCTCGACCTCGGCTACATGATCGGGCTCGGCGGCGTCGTGACCTTCAAAAACGGCCGGGTGGCGAAGGAGGTCGCTTCCTTCGTGCCGCTGGACCGGCTCGTACTTGAAACCGACTGCCCCTACATGGCGCCGCATCCGCACCGCGGCGAGCGGAATTTCTCCGGATTCCTGCCGCTGGTCGTCCGGGAGATCGCCGCGATCAAGGGCATTTCCGAAGAGGAGCTCATCGCGGTGACGGAAGAAAACGCGCGGAGGATTTATGCCATTAATTGATCCGAAAGAAACCATTGCGGTTCTGAAAAAATATGACTTTGTCTTCAGCAAGCATTACGGCCAGAATTTCCTGATCGACGACCATGTGCTGCAGAAGATCCTGAAAGCGGCGGAGCTCACGAAGGACGATACCGTGCTTGAAATCGGACCCGGCATCGGTACGATGACGCAGGCGCTGTCCGAGGCCGCAGGGGAAGTGTTTGCCGTCGAGATTGACGAAAAGCTGATCCCGATCCTTCAGGATACGCTCTCGGGCTGCGATAATGTGACGGTGATCCATCAGGACGTGCTGAAGCTGGATATCGCCGCGCTTGCGGAGAAGGCCTGCCCCGGGAAGAAGCTTAAAGTCGTGGCGAATCTCCCGTATTATGTGACGACGCCGATCATCATGCGGCTTCTCGAGGAGCATCTGCCGGTGGAGTCGATCACGGTCATGGTGCAGAAGGAGGTCGCGTACCGCATGCAGGCCGGCCCCGGCACGAAGGACTACGGCGCGCTGTCTCTCGCGGTGCAGTATTACGCCGAGCCGTACCTCGCGGCCAATGTTCCGATGAACTGCTTCATGCCGCGGCCGAATGTGGATTCGGCGGTGATCCGGCTGAAGGTCCGTCCCGAGCCGGCCGTCCGGGTGCGGGACCCCGAGCTTCTTTTCAAACTGATCCGCGCGGGCTTTTCTCAGAGAAGGAAGACGCTCGCGAACGGGCTTAGGAATTCGTCGGAGCTGGACTTTACGAAGGAAGAGATCGAGTCGGCCCTTCAGCGCTGCGGCTTCCCGGCCGCCGTGAGAGGAGAAGCCCTGACCCTGCAGCAGTTTGCCGCGCTTTCGGACGCACTTGGAAGAGAACGGGAAGAAGCATGATTTCAGGAAAGAAACAGCCGAAAATCGCCGCGAAGCCCCGCACCCCGGACGAGCGCTTCATGCTGGAAGCGATCCGGCAGGCGAAGAAAGCCCTGGCGCTCGGGGAAACGCCGATCGGCTGCGTGATTGTGCAGACGAGAACCTACGACGGGGAAGAAATTGAACCGAGGATCATTGCGCGGGGCTATAACCGCCGGAATACCGAGAAAAATCCGCTCGCACACGCGGAAATCACGGCGATCCGAAAGGCCGCGAAAGTGCTCGGGGACTGGCGGCTCGAGGGCTGCACGCTCTATGTGACGCTCGAACCCTGCCCGATGTGCGCCGGCGCGATCGTGCAGGCGCGGATGGACCGGGTCGTCATCGGCGCGATGAACGCGAAGGCGGGATCGGCGGGAAGCATCCTGAACCTCCTTCAGGAGCCGCGCTTCAACCATCAGGCGGAGATTACGGAGGGGGTCCTCAGGGAACCGTGCAGCCGGATGATGAGCGAGTTTTTTGCCGGGATCCGAAGGGCGCGAAAAGAAAAACGAGAAGCTTAAGCAAAAAGAAAGGAACGGTATCGATGAAGTACAGAGAAAACAGAAAAACCCATGACAAAATCAGCGAAATCGGCTTCGGTTCCGCGTATCTTTTCGAGTCCGGCATGGAAGAGGGCGTGAAGGCGCTCCGCCGGGCCTACGAGGGCGGCATCAATTATTATGATCTTGCGGCCGGAGACGGGAAGAGCTTCCCGATCTGGAAGGAGGGGCTTTCGGACGTCCGGGACAAGGTCCTGTATCAGATCCACTTCGGCGCTGATTATACCAACAACGGAACCTACGCCTGGTCGCTCGACCCGGAGAAAATCAAACGGTCGGTCGACTGGCAGCTGAAAACCCTGGACACCGACTATATCGACTACGGGTTTATCCACTGCCAGGATGAAATGAGCGACTGGGAAACCTATAAAAAGGGCGGAATCTACGAGTACATCCGGAAGCTTCAGGAGGAGGGCGTCGTAAAGCATATCGGGCTTTCCTCGCACACGCCTTCGGTGATCCACGCGATTCTCGATGAAGTTCCCGTGGACATGCTGATGTTCTCCATCAATCCGGGGTATGACTACGGAACCGGCGAATACGCGCACGGCGGCGTTTCGGAGCGGGAAGAGCTGTACCGGCGCTGCGAAAAGGACGGCGTCGGGATCTCCGTGATGAAGCCCTTCGCGGGCGGTCAGCTCCTTTCGGACGCGCAGTCTCCTTTCCGTCACGCGCTGACGCTCTACCAGTGCATGAAATACGCGCTCGATAAGCCAGGCGTCCTGACGCTGCTTCCGGGCGTGAAAAACGCCGAGGAAGTCTCGGAGCTCCTGAAGTATTATGACCAGACGGACGAAGCGCTTGATTATTCCGTGATCGGCACCTTCGCACCGCCGGAAGCTTCGGGGCGCTGCGTGTACTGCAACCACTGCGCTCCCTGCCCGATGGGAATTGACATCGGACTCGTGAACAAGTATTATGATCTTGCGAAGGCCGGCGACCGGCTGGCGGCGGAGCATTACCGGACGCTTTCGGTGAACGCGTCGGACTGCATCGGCTGCGGACACTGCGACTTCAGATGCCCCTTCGGCGTCGAACAGAGCGCGCGGATGCAGGAAATCAAGGACTATTTCGGATAAGCGATTCAGAGGAGAAGGATGAAAAACAAGAAGCAGCAGCGGGTATTACTGATTTTAATTGCGGCGGTTCTTGCGATCGCGGGGATCTGGTTCCTTGTGCGCGGGAGAGGAGAGAACGCGGGAGCGGACAGCGGGACGCTGGCCTTCACGACGGCGGCGGCGGAGACCCGGAATTCTTCCGGTACGGAGACCGAGGCCGTGACGGATGCGGCGGAAACTTCTGCGCGGGAGGAAGAGACGGCTTCGGAAGAAAGCAGCACGTTGGAGGAACAGGAAACCGAAGACGCCGGGGATGAGGAAGACGCCGAGACGGAACTTGCGGAGGATTCCACACAGGCGCCTCCGGAAGACGACGGCTCCGTCACCGAGAACGGGATTACCGTCACGGAGGACGGCGAGTATACCGATAAGGATCACGTAGCCCTGTATATTCACGCCTACGGGCATCTTCCGTCGAACTACATCACGAAGAACGACGCGGAAGACCTCGGCTGGGTGTCGAGCTGGGGCAATCTCTGGGAGGTTGCGCCGGGAATGTCCATCGGCGGCAGCCGCTTCGGCAATTACGAAAACCTGCTTCCGACCGCCAAGGGCCGGAAGTACTTTGAATGCGACATCGACTACGGCGGAAAGAAGCGGAACGCCAAGCGGATTGTCTACTCGAATGACGGGCTGATTTTCTACACCGACGATCATTACGAAAGCTTTGAGCAGCTGTACTGACCCCAAAAAAGACCGGCCGGCCGGCGATAAGAGCCGTATTTGACAGAGAAAGAGGAAAGGGCTATAATGAAAGCAGTCATGGTGGATTTCCACGATTTTGAAAGCGCAAGCGAGGTTCATGAATATCTGGCGGATCATCTGGATTTTCCGGATTATTACGGAAAGAATCTGGACGCGCTCTATGAGGTTCTGACAGAGCTTTCCGAGGACAGCTGCGTGACGGCCGTTCGGAGCGGCAAGCCCTTTGAAGCGGGCTTTCTCGCGGTGTTCAGGGACGCGGCCGAAGAGGGCCGGCACTTTTTCTGCACGGGGTGTCTGGAACAGAGGTAAGAGGATTGAAGAACAAAAATTTTCTGGAAGCGGTGCGCTGCGCCTTCCGCGGTGCGGGCTACGCCCTCCGGACAGAGAAAAATTTCAGAAGATATTTTGTGATCGCGATGATTTTTCTCGTGATCAATCTGGTGCTTCGGGTGCCGCTGTATGTGCATATCACGGCGATCATCACGATCTCAGTCACCTTTGCCTTTGAAGTCGTGAACACCGCGATCGAGCATATCTGCGACAGCTTTTCCACCGAGCTCCGCCCGGATATCCGGGTGATCAAGGATCTCGCGGCCGGGGCGGTTCTCATGAGTTCTCTGTCGTTCTTTATCAGCGAAATCATTTTTATTGTACTCCAGATCATAAAGCTGGCGTCGGGAGGCGCCGGATGATGCGGATCCTCATCATGCTGTTCACGATGCTCCCCGTGGTCCTTGGCGCGGCGTCCGTGGTGCTGTTTACGAAAACCGCTTTTTTCAGGGCGCACAGAAGCCCCGTGGACGGCGGGAAAATGCTCGGCGGCGAGCGGATTTTCGGAGACCATAAAACCTGGATCGGGATGCTGGCCTATCTTGTTTTCTGCACGGCGGCGCAGCTCCTTGTGGGACTGTTTTCGCGGGCGCTTGGGCTGGAAGCCTACAACCAGATGTATTCCCTGCATCAGAACACCATCCCCTACAATCTGATGATCGGCGCTCTTTTCGGTCTTTCCTACGCGCTCTTTGAACTGCCGAATTCCTTTCTCAAACGCCGGATGCATATTCCGCCGAGCGCTCATGCTGGCGGCCTCAGGGGGGCGTTCTTTTTTATTCTGGACCAGATCGATTCGCTGATCGGGTGCGCGATTGTCATCGGTATCTTTTCGGATGCCCGGTTCCCGGCGCTCGTTCAGTATGTGATTCTCGGGGCGGCGGTGCACATTGCGGTCAATCTGCTTCTCGTGGCACTGCACGCAAGGAAAAGCTTATAGGAGGAAAAACAATGGGTGCGGCACTGAAACGACTGTACATTTACCAGAAGGAAATGTTTCCGATCATTCCGAGGCTTTTTGTCGGCTTTCTTGTCTTTGCGGAGATTCATTTTATCGTCCTGCTGAATCACGGGGTGACGGATTTTCATCTCGGCATTCAGGAAGTGATCTGCGGCTTTACGGTCTTCAGCTTCCTTTTCTGGCTCCGGATCGCGGATGATTTCAAGGATTACGAGCTGGACTGCCGGCTCTTTGCGGAGCGCCCGCTTCCCTCGGGCCGCGTGCACAAGAAGGATCTGGCGATCTTCGTGAGCATTCTGATCGCCGTGACGCTGGTGCTGAACGGGATCTTCATGAATAATTTTATCTTCTGCATCATCCTGTACACCTACGGGTCTCTCATGGCGGTCTGGTTCTTCCAGAAGCACAAGATCGCGAAGTCCCTGCCGCTCGCGCTCGTCACGCACAATCCGGTGCAGCTTCTGATCAATATCTATGTGATCTCCTTCACGGTGATCAAGTACAATATCCGGCCCTTCGATCTGATCAATGTGCTGGCCTGCTTCACGCTCTATTTCCCGGCGCTGATCTGGGAGGTTTCCCGGAAGATCCGCGCGCCGAAGGACGAGACGGAGTATGTGACCTATTCGAAGCTGTTCGGCTATAAGAAGAGCACGCTTTTCGTCACGATCGTCACGATCGTGGACATTATCACCAATTTCATCCTGGTCTGGAACCTGAATAAGATTTCGGTCGGCGTGCTGCTTCTTCTCGTGTCCTGGATGACCTGGAAATTCATTCAGTTCATGCAGAATCCGGAGCGCTTCAAGCTGGTAAAAAAGGTGGAGCTTTATACCTATCTGCAGGAATCAACGATGGTACTGACGATTATAGCCTTTCTGATTTTCGGGAAGATCGGGTAATATGAAAGCGAAGAATCTGACATTATTGCAGGAGAACGGCATTCCGGTGCCGCCGTTTATCGTCGTGGAGTCTGAGGAGGAGATCGATCTCTCCTTCTCAGACTCCGCGCTTTTTGCCGTGCGCTCCTCCGCGGCCTCCGAAGACGGGGCGCATGAGTCCTACGCCGGACAGTTCGATACGGTGCTGAACGTTCCCCGGGAGGAAGTTAAAGAGGCGGTCCGGAAGGTCCTAAAAAGTGCGGAAGCCGAAAATGTCGGACTGTACCGGGAAGCGGCGGAAAAGGGAGCCCAGGAGGCGGAAGGCGGAAACGCGCCGAAGCGTATGCGCGTCGTCATTCAGGAAATGCTGAAGCCCCGGCTCTCCGGCGTGCTTTTTACGGCCAACCCGGCCGGCATCCTGAATGAAAGCGTGATTGTCGTCGGAAGAGGCCTCGGAGAGGGCGTCGTGCGGGACGAGGTGCCGGTCACGACCTATTATTACAACCGCGACGACCACCGGTCGATGTTCGTGAAGAGCGGGGATTCGCCGGAGATCCATGAGAGCGGATTTCAGGCGCTCATGGCCGCGGGAGAGAAGATCGAAGGCCTGCTCGGCTGCCCGGCGGATATTGAATTCGCGGTCTCGGACGATCGTCTCTACATCCTGCAGGCGCGCCCGATCACGACGCTTCCCTTCGAAGGAAAGCGGATCGTGCTGGACTCCAGCAATATCGTTGAGAGCTATCCCGGCGTATCGCTCCCCGTGACGCAGGACTTCGCGAAGGATATTTACTATCACGTCTTCCGGAACTGCCTCCTGCGGCTCTCGAAGGACATAGCGCTCGTGTCGGAAATGGACGACAATCTGCGGCATATGGTGGACACGGCAAACGGGCGGATTTATTACCGGATCAGCAGCTGGTATGACATTCTGGAGCTCCTGCCCTTCTCGAAAAAAATCATCGAAATCTGGCAGAATTCGCTCGGGGTGAAGAACCGGCTCGTGACTTCCGACCGGGTGAAGGCCGGGGCGCGGACCAAGCTTCGGATCACGAGGTCCTTTTTCCACTATCTCTTCTCCTGCCCGAAGGACATGGCGGCGCTGAACCGGTATTTCGATGAGCGCATCAGGCCGCTGAGGGCGGAGCTTGCGGCCGCGGACAGCCGGGAGGCGCTCCGTGCGCTGTATGAAAAGCTTCTTCTGGAAATCACGGAAAAGTGGGACATTACGCTCGTGAACGACGTCTACACCTTCCTGTGGACGGCGATCGCGGGGAAAAAGAACCGGGAAAGCCTGGCGGACGTCGGGAATCTCGAGAGCATGAAGCCTTCAAAGGAGCTTTCGGCGCTTCAGGCGCTGTGGAAGGAAAAAGGAGAGGGCGAGGCCTTCGAGCGGGCCTTTACGGACTACATCGAGCGCTGGGGCGACCGCTGTGTCGAGGATCTCAAGCTGGAGACCCGGACCTGGCGGACGAATCCGGAGAACCTGCGCTGGATCCTGACCGAAATCGAGATGCATGATCCAAACGCAGAAAGGCCGGATGAGTCGAGAAAGGACAAGACAGAGCCGCCCGCGCCGGAAGAAAAGAAGCCACAGAAAAAAGGGAACGGCTTCGCGCTAAGGCGCGCGAAGACCGGAATCGCGAACCGGGAAATGTCACGAATGAACCGCTCGAGGCTCTTCGGCGTGATGCGGGAAATCATCCTGAAGAGCGGAAGGATTCTCGCGGAAGAAGGGCGGCTTGAGGAGGCCCGGGACGTGATGTTCCTGCGGCTTGACGAGATCTTCGCGGAAGCCCTTCCGGACGGGAAAGCGCTGAAGGCGCTTGTCGCGGAAAGAAAGCAGGAGGCGGAGTTCCAGAAGAATCTTCCGGCCTTCGAGCGGCTGGTCTTTGCCGAACGGATCTGTGAGCACAGGGAGCCCGGGCTTGGCAGCAGGAAGCCGCAGGAGAGCGGCGAGCTTTCGGGGATTCCGGTATCCTACGGAAGCGCGGAGGGGGAAGTCCTCGTCATCCGTGATCCGAAGGAGGCGTACGACACGAAGGGAAAAATCCTGGTGACGGTCTCCACGGACCCCGGCTGGGTGCATCTTTTACGGGACGCAGCCGGCATCATCGCGGAACGCGGCTCGATCCTGAGCCACACGGCGATCATCGCGCGCGAGCTTCAGAAGCCCTCGATCGTCAATGTGAGCGGGGCGACCGAGCGGCTGCACGACGGCGATCTTGTGCGGCTGGATACGAAGAGCGGACGGATCGAGGTGCTGGAGTCTTCCGGCGCCAAGGAATGAGACACAGAAAAACAGGCAGAGCGGATATGTCAGATTATCGGACGATTTCAGAAAACAATCCGGCGCTTCGGAAGGCTTTTCTCGCGCTTCCGAAGCGTCTTTATACGCGAAAAAGCTGCCCGCAGGACCGAAAGTGCGAAGAGCAGATCCTCGAAGGAAGCCATCTTTTAAGCAGTGATTTTACCGTATATCCCTTTGTCGTCCTGCGGGACGGGGTTCCGGTTTCCCGGTGCATCCTGACGGTTTACACGGAGGACAAGGAAGGGTATTTCGGGTTCTTTGAGTCCGAATACGATCCTGAGGCCGTAAAGGCGCTGTTCTCTTCCGTGGAAAAGAAGGCGGAGGCGCTGGGACTTACTGGGCTCACCGGCCCCGTGAATGCCTCTTTCTGGATCGGCTACCGGCTGAAAATATACCGGACAGACATTCGGAAGAGAGCGGTCATTGTCCCGCCCTACACCGGGGAGCCGTACAATTTAAACTATTACGCCCTGCTTCTTGAGGGCTGCGGCTTCAGCGTTTCGGAGCGCTATGTCTCCAATCATTTCAGCCCGGTGCCCTCCGATTACTACAATAAAAAGCTGGAGAAGCGCCGCCGGCAGTTTGCGGAAAAAGGCTTTGTCATCCGGAATCTCGACCTGAAAAAATATGAGGAGACGATGCGCGGGGTGTATCGTCTCCTGATCGAATTATATTCGGATTTTCCTGCCTTCCGGATGATTTCGGAAGAAAAGTTCATGGAGCTTTTCGCTTCGTACCGGCTGATCGTCAATCCTGAGATGGTAAAGCTTGCCTATGTGGAAAACCAAATGGCCGGCTTCTTCATCTGCGTGCCGGATTACGGAAATGCGCTCTACAGCGGGCTTTCTTTCCGGCTTATCCACAGCCTCCTGTGGACAAAGAAGCACGCAAAGCGCTACGTGCTTCTTTATCTCGGCGCGGACGCGAAGTACCCGGGTCTTGGCTCGGCGCTTGCGGACGCGGTCGTGGAGGAGCTTCGGAAAAACCGGGCGCTCTC
This sequence comes from uncultured Lachnospiraceae bacterium, assembly GCA_946632055.1. GTDB lineage: Bacteria > Bacillota > Clostridia > Lachnospirales > Lachnospiraceae > UBA1267. The sequence goes on along the minus strand of CAMPAR010000005.1, from coordinate 45,423 downwards.
GATCGGTGCGCTGATTCATGAGCACAAGGTCACTCAGAACTATGTGAAGGACCTGACGATCGGTGCGGAGAAGTATGTATTGGTTCGAAGACCGCTGAAGTGAAGGGCTGTCGTCCTCTTACCAGATCGTCGGCTGGTCGGCAGCGAGGTAAGTATATCCGTTAATCACGTTGCCGTCTTTGTCGTACTGGACGTCGACGGAGAGCTGATCCGCGCCTTCGCCGATCCGCCAGATATCCACCGGATAATCCGGATTCCATTCCAGGGACTCGAGCGGTTCGCCCCAGGCCGCGCGGAGCTCTTCGCGCGTACAGCCTTTCAGCCGGGCAGCGAGAGAACTCATCGTATGGCTTGCGATCTCCGTGATGGGAGGAACGGAGTCGGACTCTTCTTCATTCCTGCTCGCTTCCTGCTCCGCTTCGTTTTGTGAGGCTTCAAGCTCTGCCGCAGCCCGGGCTTCTTCCGCGGCCTTCGCGGCTTCCTCAAGCTCGTCGGTTCCTGCGCCGTAGAGCATGATTGGGGGCTCATTCATGCCGGCACGCCACTGGTAGGAATCGATGGGCAGGTTGTTTACGATGACATATTCCCGAATCGCCTGCTCGAGCGCAAGCTGCACCTGAGAAAGACCGTTCTCATCCGCACTCAGGATTGAGAAGTACATGTTCAGAAGCTCGTCGTCTCCCTCGGCGAATCTGTAGATATCCGTGGCGTAATCGCTGCCCATACCGTCGTTGCGGTCCACTTCGTCAACGACCCAGCCGCCTCCTTCTGCGTGGTCCGATCGCAGCGTGACGACACAGGCGCCGGGAAATTCTCCGCAGGGCGCCAGATTGCAGGGAACCAGAGTTGTCATTTCGAGACGGTAGACAAAATTCCAGAAGCTTCCGTAGACAGCGATGCGGCCGTCGTCAAGATCCTTTGTCTTGAATATCATATAGGCGGGAAGCGCAACATAATTTATGCCCTTCAGGTCTTCTGCAGCCTGAGTCTCGAGCTCTGTTCTGTACTCGTCGATAAAATATTCAGTGACCGCGCCAAGGAGCGGATCATCTCCGGTATAGCGGTAGAGGGGAAGCTCCGTCGTATCGCCGGACTCCTCTGCAATCTGAGACAGCTGCTGCACCCTGTACTGCTCATCCGTGTAGAACTTCTCAAGATACTCTCTCAGAGCGTCAACAGACATCATGCTGAGTTCTTCCCACCAGTCATCGCCGACAGGACGGTCATCGAGATTAATGCTGAAGCCTTCATCCGCATATTTGGCGTTCAGCTCGTCGAGAAGCTGCTCCACGCGTTCCTGTACAGTCACGGCTTCATTCAGATCTCCGTCATAAATGACTTTCCAGCCTGCTTCATTCAGCTGTTCGATGGTGGGCAGAATGTCATTATAGCTGCCCTGTGAGAGCGCTTCGACTTCACAGGGGCCGCAGGAGCCGGGCCAGGATTCCAGAATTTCGCCGCTGATCCTGACAAGGATGCGGTCGCCTGTCGTGAGTCCGGACAGAACGCCGAGGCTTTCATCCGACAGCGAAAGCATAACGGTGGGACCCTGATTATCAATCTCAACCAGCTCATTTCTGTAACACTTTATATAGACGCCTTCAGCCTCCCACCAGCCCTCTTCCGCTTCTGTCGTGTCGGAAACGGCGGCTGCCGTGTCGGTAGACAGGTCTTCAGAAGGTTCTTCAGAGATTGCTGTCACTGTCTCTCTGGTTTCGCCGGAACTTACGGCACTTCCGGAATCGGCGGCGGGATTTCCGCTTCTTGTGGAACTCCGGATAATCATGACTGCCGCGGTTCCGATCGCCAGAGTCAGTACCGCAGCGGCCGCGAGGAGCGTGACAAGGCGCTTCCTTCCGGCGCTCCTTTTTCCGTTCCGGCGGAGGTGATCCGCCTCCTCGATAAACTCCGTATTGATATCATTCCAGGCATCCATCAGTTCATCGTTTTTCATGGTCTGTAACCCTCCTCTTCAAGGAATTTTTTCAGCGCCTTCCGCTCGCGGTGAAGCAATGTCTTCACGCGGGCCTCGGAAGAAGCGATCCTTTCTGCGATATCCCGGATGGAATCCATATAGAAATACCGCATGACCAGTATGGTCCGCGCGTCTTTCGTGCGCTCTGACAGGAAGCGGTTCAGAAGTCCGGCGAAGGTGAGCCGGTCGATGACGCGCTCCGGATTGTCGCTTTCATCCGGCAGGACCTCGGAAAGCTCTTCATAGGACAGCGGATACTCCGAGCCCGAGCGCTTCTTCCGGCGGATTTTACGATAGGCGTCGATCGAGACTTCTCTTGTCAGCATCGCGAGATACACGGAAAGGGATTTCGGGTGATTCGGCGGTATACTGTTCCAGGCCTTCAGCAGACTGTCATTGACGCATTCTTCGGTGTCTTCGTGATTTCCGAGAATATTCGCGGCGATTTTACGGATATAGGCGCCGTATTTGTCAGAAGTCTCCTGAAGCGCCTGCTCATTGCGCTCCAGGTACAGGCCGATGATTTTGCTGTCATCCATCAGTGGTTCCTCCTTCCGTTTCTATGCCCTTCATTCTATGTATCGCCGTTTTGATGAAAAAGGTTACAGGTTTATTCTGCAGTCAGAGTAGCACAGAAAGCGCGGTGTTTCAATTGATTTTTTGATGCGCGTGTGTATAATGATATACAGGGCCAGAAGGCCACTCAGGAATGTACGAAAGAAGAGGCTCAAAGTGAAAACATACTATTCGCTTGTAAACGAAAAAGGCGCGGATGACGCGAAGAATCCGGAAAATTACTATATCAACGGCGCGTTCCGCCCGGAGGAAGAAGAGAATCTCTCGTATTCTTCGATCTCCATCCGGGAAATGCAGCTGTACGCCGTGACGGAGGGCGAAGGCGCGAGAGAAGCGCTCGCGAAAATCGACGCGCCGTCGCTGTTCCGGGAGAATGCGGAGTTTTCCGCGGCGCTTCCCGAAGACGCGGCGCTTGCGGTGCTTGCGCTCTGGAAAAACAGCCTTCTCGCGTATGCCTCCCGCGGAGGCCGGATTTACCGGATCCGCTCGGGCAGGATCGACAGCCTGGACTGCGAAAGAACGGCGGAAGGGGACACGCTTCCGGGCGATCTGTACCTTCTCGTGAACCGGGGCCTTCAGGAAGCGCTTCCCGAAGACAGGCTTCTCCAAATTGTGCAGGAGACGGATCGGATACAGGAAATCGCCGGCGCCGTAAAGGCGGCCGCCGTGGAAGAAGGATTCCGGAAGGCGGCGACGGTGATCGCGGTTTTAAGGGATCGGTAACACGAAAGAGGAGAATATCGCCATGGCAGAAAAAATGATGATTCAGGGGATGAAGGCGGGTGACTACCGTTTTCCGCCGGAAGGACTGGCCTTTGATGTGACGGAGCTTCGGGATGTGAAGACCCGTTACGCTTATTTTAAACTCACGGCGCATACGAAGCGCGGACTGTCGCTTCGACTGGACGTTTTCAGTAAGGACGAGCCGGGAGAGCGCGTTTTCGACATGCAGACGGGCGTGCTGCCGGAGATCACGGCGACGATCGTGATCGATCTTCACTGGCTTTCCGGAGAGACGCTGTTCCCGGAGCACATGCCGGGGCAGCAGAAAATCACCTGCCACGGACGCCGCGTCACGCGGGAAGAAATCAGCTGCATGCAGATCGTAATGATGGAGCGAGACGAGGAGACCGAAATCACCGTCTCGGACCTCATGCTTTCCGACGAATTCCCGGAAATCAAGCTGGATTTTTCGGAAAAGCTGATCGACGAAATGGGCCAGTATACGAAGAACACCTGGAAGGGAAAGCTTTCCAATACGGAGGAGATGGCGGAAAAGCTCCGCAAAGAGGCAGAGGAAGAAGGCGCCTATCCGAATCCGGACTGGACAAAGTACGGCGGATACCGCCGGATGAAGCTCTCGGAGGGCAGCGGATTTTTCTCGAAGAAGAAGAAAAACGGCCGCTGGACGCTCGTCGATCCCGAGGGCTATGCTTTCTTCAGCAACGGCCTGGACTGCACGGTAATTCGTTCGGACTGCCGGGTGGACGGCCTGAAGGACTGGCTCACATGGCTCCCGGAGGAGGACGACCCGAAGTATCAGGAGCTCTTCCTGCATGAGGACCGGAGGTCGTCCGGCGGAATCCGGAAGCGCGACTGCACGCTGTTCTCCTTTGAGCGGGCGAATCTGATGCGGGCCTTCGGCGATGCGTGGTACGACTCCTGGAAGAAGATGATCGGCGTGCAGCTGAAAAAGTGCGGCATCAATACGATCGGCAACTGGTCGGATCCGGGCCTCTTCGGAACCGTCGGAATTCCCTATGTCACCTCGCTTCAGCGCTTCCCCGGGACGAAAAAGACCATCTTCCGGGATTTCCCGGACGTCCTGTCGGACGAATACGCAAAGGACGCGGAGGAATGCGCGAAGGCGCTCCTTCCGCGGAAGGACGATCCGTGGATGATCGGCTATTTCCTCCGGAACGAGCCCGCCTGGGCCTTCGTCGACGGACTGGTCGTGGCGGATGAGGTGCTGTACAGCAGCGAAAAGACCGTCACGAAGGAGGTCCTGATCGACGAAATCCGTGAGGAATATGAGACGGTCGAGCGGCTGAACGCGGCCTGGAACCTGCAGCTTTCCTCCTTCGACGAGCTGTACGAGAGCCGGGAGCACGTGTCGCGCGGGAGCGCGGAAGCCGCCGCCTTCCTGCACGAATTTTCCTGCCGCCTGATCCGCGCCTATGTGGAGATCCCGGCGAAGGCCTGCCGGGCGGCCGACCCGAATCACATGATTCTCGGCATGCGCTGGGCCTGGATTTCGGATCCCGCGCTGGTGTCGGGCTGGGAGAACTTCGACGTCTTCTCGATCAACTGCTACGCCTTCGATCCGACGGCCGCGCTCGACAATATCGTCAGCCTCGGCGTGGATCTGCCGATCGTGATCGGAGAATATCACTTCGGCGCGCAGGACGCGGGACCGCTCGCGACGGGCCTCAAGGCCGTTCCGACGCAGAAGGACCGCGGAAAGGCAATCCGCGCCTATATCGAAAAGGCTGCCGAGCATCCTTACGGCGTGGGCTGCCACTACTTCCAGTATTCGGATCAGTTCGCGCTCGGCCGCTTCGACGGCGAGAATTACAATATCGGACTTTTCGACATCTGTCTGCAGCCCTACGAAGACCTGATCGGGGAAATTCAGGAAAGCGCGCAGCAGATTTATGAAATCGCGGCCGGAAACCGGCTGCCGGAAGATATCAGGGTGCCGCAGGCAAAGGTGATCGCGTATTGATGGACAGGGATCATTCCGGAAAAATGAATACGCCCATCTGCGATTTTGTCCGGGATTATAATGCCCCGGGCAGAATCCGCATGCACATGCCGGGGCATAAGGGAAGGGGCACGGGCCGTCTTTCGGAAGCCCTGGACATTACGGAGATCCTGGGCGCGGACGCTCTCTATGAGGCTTCCGGAATCATCCGGGAGAGCGAAGAAAACGCGGCGGCGCTGTTCGGCACCGGGGCGACCCTGTACAGTACGGAGGGCTCGAGCCAGGTGATCCGGGCCATGCTGTATCTGGCAGGTCTTAGGGCGAAAAGAAACGGCGAAAGAGTCACGATCCTTGCGGCGCGGAACGTGCACAAGGCCTTTATCTACGCGGCGGCGCTTCTCGATTACGATGTGGAGTGGCTGTACGGGGACGGAAGCAGCCTCATCAGCTGCGAAGTGACGGAAAGAGAACTTGAAAATACGCTCAAAAAGGCTCTTAAAACGCGCGGAAGGCTTCCGGACGCTGTCTTTATTACTTCGCCCGATTATCTCGGGAAAACGGCCGATATTCGCGCGCTCGCGGGTCTCTGCCATGCGTACGGCCTGCCGCTTCTTGTCGATAACGCCCACGGCGCGTATCTGCATTTTCTGCCGGAGGAGGCGCATCCTCTCGATCTCGGGGCGGATCTTTGCTGCGATTCCGCGCATAAAACGCTCCCCGTGCTGACGGGCGGCGCGTATCTTCAGGTGGCAAAGGGCACGGAAGAAAGCGGCCTGAAGCGGCAGGAGATGCTTCGTTTCTTCCGTGAGAACGCGCGCGGCGCGCTGGCGCTTTTCGGCTCCACAAGCCCCTCGTACCTGATCCTGCAGTCCCTCGACGCCTGCAATGCGTACCTTGCGGACGGATACCGGGAAAAGCTGGAGCGGTTTGTGGGGAAGCTGGACGCACTGAAGAAGGAACTTCTTGAGGCGGGAATTCCGGTGATGAAGACGGACCCCCTGAAGCTCAGCCTTGCGGCAGGAAAGGCCCGGGACGGGCGGAAGATCGCGGAAGCCCTGAGAATGTACGGAATTGAGTGCGAATTTGCCGATGAGGACGCGCTCGTCCTGATGCTGACGCCGGAGAATACGGAGGAGGAGCTAAGGATCCTTTCAGAGGCGCTGACGGAGATTTACGGGAGTGCCCCCGGCGAAGAAGAGAAGCCCCGGGAGAAGGCCCGGACTTTGAAGATGAACCGGCCGGAGCGGGTGCTTTCGATCCGCGAAGCCGTGCTCTCCCCGCACGAAGTCATCCCGGTGGAGGACGCTGCCGGGCGCATTGCAGGCGCGCCGACCGTTTCCTGCCCGCCGGCCGTTCCGATTGTCGTGAGCGGCGAAAGAATTACGGAAGACGCGCTCGAGTGGTTCCGGCGGTACGGAATCCGGGAAGTGGAGGTTGTTCTTCACTCCAGCACCTTGTAAAGGCTGCTGTCTTTTGCCAGCGTTCCGGCGTTATACAGGAAGAGGATGTCGTCGTAGTTTTCAAGAACGAAGAGGTTATCGACCGTGCGGCTGTAGTAGCGCGGGTCGATGACGGTGATCTTCCGGTAGCTTCCCGCGAGGAAGGGCAGGAAGGAATTGGCGTAGGAATCCTTGATGACCAGCAGCGTGCGGTCCGAATCGGCGGTCGACTCGATCGTGAGCATCGGGTAATTGCCGCCAAAGAAAAGTTCATAGGGATCGGCGGAATCGAGCGCGCTTCCATAGTAGAGGGAGGCGCGGGTTTCGCCGGTCTCTTCGTTTTTGAGGAGAAGCTTCAGGCTCTCGTCGGTATCGGTATAGACGGCGATGCTGTCCGCCGCACCGGCATAGAAGCCGCTCTTTGCCGCAAGCGAGCCCCGGAAATCATCTGAGACGACGGCGCGGGAAAAGCTGCGGGCGGGGAAATTCATCACGGAGGAGGCCTCGAGGTAAGCCGCATAGGCGCCGTCCGTGGTCCAGTGGTGATCCGTGCGGTAGTAAAGCGCGGTGCCGGAGGCCTTTGCCTTAAGGAAGGCACTTCGCACGTCGATGGGCGCTGCAGCGCCGCGGATGCTGTCGAAGAAATGATCGATATAGGCGTTTTCGTCCGCGTTCACGGCGTCCTTTGGCAGAAGCTCCGGAGCGACAGCCCCGACGGTCGGCGCAAGGAGGAAGCTCGTTTGGGAAGACGGATGACGCGCGGCAAAATTCTTCACCGCGGCGGCGGTCTTTTCGAAGAGCTCGGGATCCGGCTCGTCAAAGCGCTCCGCGAGCTGCCCGGACCGGCCGCGATAGACGCCGTTCGACTCCCGCATGCCGAGCACGTAGGAAAAGCCGGTGCGAAGGCGCATCAGAAGGTCCCGCCCCGGAAACTGCTCGGCGCTGTATTCTTCGGCGTCCTCCATGAAGGAGCCGTCCCGGAGACTGTTAAAGCTGAGGGTGGGAAGCGCTTCGAGGGCGCGCTTTTCCGTTACGGAATAATCGCGGTCGGGACTTCCGATATGAAGGAAGAATACCGCAAAGAGGACGAGCAGGAAGAGAACGCCGTAGACGGCATGGAAGCCTGGCTTTTTCCCGGGCCGGGCGAGATTCTTTCGCTTTCTTGATTCGACGCTTTTTCGGACTAATTTGCTGGACATCGTTCTTTTTCCTTAAAACCTGAAATACAGGAACGGATTGTAGTTCTCCGTCACGAGGAAGGCGGTGGAGAGAAGGAGGATCACGAGGCTTGCGGCCGCGAGGGCGAAGCGGCTCTTCGAAAGCAGCCGGTCCCGGAGCTTCATTCCGAGCGGCAGGACGAGGACGGTTCCCGCAAGGAGCCACGCGCCGTAGGATCGGAGGAGGTACAGCGCCTCCGTATCGGCAAGACCGCCCGGCGCGAAGCCGCACATCGAAGAGAGCATGCGAAGCCCCTCCGTGAGATTCCCTGCCGAAAACAGCGCCCATCCGAGCATGACGGCAAGCAGGGTGTAAATATACTTTAACGGCCCCGGAAGCGGCTTCTTCAGGACATACTTTTCGAAAATCAGAAGGAGCGCGTAGTACAGCCCCCACAGGACGAAGCTGATATCGGCACCGTGCCAGAGCCCGGTGAGCGCCCACACGATCAGGATGTTAAGGACGTGGCGCCAGGGCTTCACCCGGTTGCCGCCCAGAGGAATATAGACATATTCGCGGAACCAGCTGCCGAGCGAAATATGCCAGCGGCGCCAGAATTCCGTGACGGATTTCGAGAGATAAGGCTGATTGAAATTCTCCGGAAAATCAAAGCCGCAGGCCTTTCCGAGGCCGATCGCCATATCGGAATAGGCGGAAAAATCAAAATAGATCTGCAGGGTGTAGGCCGCGATGCCAAGCCACGCGGAGGCGGTGGTGAGCGTGCCGCCCATTCCGCTTACCCGGTCAAAAAGCGCCCCGAGAACATTCGCGATCAGCACCTTTTTTCCGAGGCCGAGCACGAAGCGCGCCAGTCCCTTCCCGAGGTTTTCCGCGCTGAGGCGGCGCTCGGTGAGCTGCCGCTCCACCTCTTTGTAGCGCACGATCGGACCGGCGATCAGCTGGAAATACATGGAGATGTAGAGCGCGAAGGAGAGGAGGTTTTTCTGCGCCCTGTATTTTCCGCGATAAAGATCAATGAGGTAGGAGAGCGCCTGGAAGGTGTAGAAGGAAATGCCGATCGGCAGCGGCAGCTCACGCACCGGAAGCTGAAGACGGAAGAGGGCGTTGATGCCGGAAACGGCAAAGCCGTAATACTTGAAGAAGCCGAGCGTGAGGAGATTGATAAAGACTGCGAAGACCAGGGTGTGTTTCTTTTTCGCGGGCTCGTCCTCCATCAGCCGCCCGAGAAGGTAATTGACCAGGATGGAAAAGAGCATCAGGAAAATATAGACCGGCTCCCCCCAGGCGTAGAACAGGAGGGAGAACATGAGAAGCACAAGGTTTTTCACGCGGATTTCGGGGACGACAAAGTACAGAAGCATCGAAAGCGGCAGGAACGCGTACAGAAAGATGAGACTGCTGAATACCATTAGTTTTCAATCTCCTTTCTGACGTCACGAAGCACCGCGTCGGGGTGCTCGGCCACGATCAGGACAAAGTAATCGCCCCTTTCGTAAAGAACGGCGTCCGAGAGCCGCTGATACTGAAAGGTCCCGTAGTTTTCAAAGGTGTTTTTCTGCGACTCGAGGCGCTCTTCGGCCGCCGCACGCAGTTTTTTACGGAGCGAAGCATCCGGCGTCCGCGCGATCAGGATTTCATCGACATCCATGAAATCCTTCGGCGGGCAGTAAAGGACGTCGCCGAGCGTCTCGGCGTCGAGGCCGTAATTCCGGCGAAGCGAAAGGCTTGAATTGCCGGACGCGGCGTCCTCCGGCAGGACCGAGGCCTGAACGAGGCGCGTCCGAAGCTCGTCAAAGGGGGCTGCGCTCATCGAAGGCTCGCGCAGCATGAAAAATATGAACAGGCCGAGCACCGCGAGGGAACCGGCCTCGATCAGAATCCGTTTCATTTCCGTCTCCACAAATCTTCTCTGGCTCAGAAGCCGCCGACGATGGCCTGGAAATTTCCGAGCCACACCGGATACCAGGCCCAGTCAAAGTGCACGCCGTCCGCGAGATACCAGGCGTCCTGGAAGCCGCCGTTCGCGTCGATATAGGTCCAGCCGCGGGAAGCGCACATGCCCTGAATCGCGGCGTTGAAGCCGCCGACATTTTCCCGACCGGGGTACTGGGCGGTCGCGTCCGGTGTGGCGGGGATGATGGCGTTGCAGTAGATCTGCGTTCCCGGCGAAATCGACAGGAAGGTGTCGATGGTCGCCTGATACTCCGCGATGAAAATGCCCGCGTCTCCGTGATAGACTCCGAGGTCGTTCATTCCGTTCATGAAAACGGCCTTGGCGGGGTGCGTATTCGCGGCGTTTACGGCCTGCTGGCCGAAGCTGGGATCCCGGAGGGCAAACACCGCGCCGGGATAGAAAAAGCACTGGCTTGCGGGGAGAAGGCCGGTATTCACAAACTCCGCCGTGCGCGAATCACCGACAAGAACGGTCTTGCCGTAGGCCTGCGGCGCGGGCGGAGCGGTTTCCGGCGGAGGCGTCTCGGACGGAGCGGCTTCTGTCGAGGGCTCGGTTTCCGGAGCCGCGGTTTCAGTAGGGGTCGTTTCCGTCGGCGCTTCGGCGACGGTTGTGGAAGTTTCTTCCACAGGGGATTCCGAAGGCGCGGCGGACTCCTCCGGCGCGGGCGTCTCGCTTGCTGCGGTGCTTTCAGCCTCGTTTCGGGAGGCTTCTTCTTCGGACTGCCGGGCGGCTTCCTCCGATGAAGCGGCCGCGCGGGATTCCTCTTCCGACGCACTGCGCGCGGATTCCTCCGCTTCTTTCTCGCTTTCCTCAATCGAGGCGATGATTTCTTTTGCTTCTTCCCGCTCGGAAGCCTGTTCTTCCTCGGAGGCGAGGATTTCCGCTTTTTTCCGGTCCTTCAGACTGCTTTTCGAAGTGTCTTCCTCCTCCCGGGAGGGCGTTTTTGCGTCGGTTTCATCTGAGGCGTCGACATGCGAAGAAGTCTCCGGAGTTTGATCCGGAGACGCGGGCGATTCTGAAAGTGAGGTTTCTCTGGAGGAATTCTTTTCGTAGATGGCTTTGATGGCCTCTTCCGGGTCTTCCGTTTCCGCGGCAATCAGGGAAGCGCGGGCTTCTTCGTCCACGACGGAGGTCCGGACGCCGCATCCCGCAAGGCAAAACGCGAGCAGAACTATGACGAGCACAGTGCCGATAAGGTTTTTGTCAAACCGATTTCTTTTCATCAGAATAGTTCCTTCCCGAAATACAGGGTTTTAGGCTGAACGAGCTGTCATCTGCTCCCAGTATAGCATATTCAGAAAACTAATACTACAGGAATTCCGGAAAATAAGCGGGAAAACAGAAAAGAGCGAAGCTTTTTCAAGGCTCCGCTCTGTCTTCACTCAGTCGATATTTCCTTTTTCGCTGTTGTCCGGCGCGAAAAGGTAGTGCAGCAGTTCCGGCAGGTATTTGGCCCAGGCAGCTTCATTGTGCGTCTGCCGGCTGTCGAAAAGGAAGGCCGCGTGACGGCGGTCCATGCCTTTTTCTTTGAATTTCCGGTAGACGGCAAGCACATAGTCAACGCTTGTGACGTCAATACTCTGGTCGCCGTTGAAGAAAACGATCCGGTGGTCTTTCAGGCGCTCGAAGTCGTACCGGTCTACAATGTCCAGAAGTTTGTCAAAGTCGAACATCGGGAAGCCCGGAGAGCAGACGATCGCACGGCCGAAGACTTCGGGGTTTCGAAGGAACATGAAGAACGAGGCGCTTCCTCCCGCGGAAATCCCCCCGATACAGGTGTGCTCCGGATCCGGGAGCGTACGGAAGTTTTCGTCAATCAGGGGCTTCAAGGTGCTCACGACAAATTCTGCATAAGTGTCGGTAGAGCTTGGCTCCGGAATCAGCGGAATCGGATGCCCGTTGACGCGGATGCCGGCTTCATTGCGGGGATAGGGCGGCGTCAGCTCCGCACCCCGGTCGCTTGAGGTGTCAATCGCAACGATGATGGCTGAAAATCCTTCCGGCTTCAAGGCAGTGACCGCGCGGTCCGCCTGCAGCTTGTTGCGGCCGTCGCGGCATTCGAAGACGCCCTGGCCGTCATGCAGATAAATGACCGGGAACTGTTTCAGGCCGTCATAGTCGTCCGGGAGCCATACCAGGATTCTGCGCCTTCTGTGGTCCGGATAGGGAACCATCTCAAGTTCAAAGGTCCGGATTGTTCCGGCAGGGATCAGATCAGGATACTCGTAGGGGGTCAGCTGAAGTTCCATAAAAGCTCCTTTCCAAGCGCCTGTCCGTGTGCGGACAGGTGAGAAGTGATGTTTCGGATTCGTGTCGGTTCAGCCCTCCGTTCGAATTGATCACTCGGAAGCTGAACAATGACTATTATACTATAGTTTTCCCGCGGGTGTTAGTGAAAATGGAGGCATTTTTATCAAAAACTCGGGAGAAAACCCCTTCCTCTGAGCAAAGCGTAGGGAGGGGATGAATCCCGCTTTTTAGGTATCCGAAAGCGTTCGTAATCGAACGTATGTGCTTGCTTTTCGGCGTGATCTGTGATATAATATATTCAGTCGTAGAAAGGTAATCACAGCACATGTCGCTTAAACTCGAAAATAATAATCATTCAGTGTTCGCTTTGCACTATCATCTGATTATGGTGGTTAAATATCGCCGCAAGGTCATCGATGATGCAATCTCCCTGCGACTTCGGGTAATTTTTGAACGCATCGCTTCGGACTACAACATAACGCTCGATGCCTGGAATCATGACATCGACCATGTGCATGTACTGTTCCGGGGGCAGCCGAATTCCGGACTTTCAAAGTTCATAAATGCCTATAAGTCCGCGAGTTCCCGCCTGATCAAGAAAGAATTCCCTCAGATCAGATCCTCCCTGTGGAAGGAAATGTTCTGGTCGCAGTCCTTCTGCCTCCTGACAACCGGCGGAGTCACTGCTGATGTCATCCGCCAGTATATTGAGTCCCAGGGAGAAAAATCCAGATGATCCATAAAGCATTCCGATACCGTATATATCCAAACCAGATGCAGCAGAAAATCCTTGCCGGGATCTTCGGCTGTGTCAGGTTTGTCTATAACTTCTTCCTCACCATGCGGAAGCAGGAGTATCAGCTGAATTACGCAAATGTCTCCTATTCGCGCTGTTCTGAGGAACTGACCGCATTGAAACGTGATCCGGAGTATCAATGGCTTCAGGAAGCGGACGCCACTGCGCTGCAATCCGCGCTCCGGGACCTGGACGATGCCTTCAGAAACATGTTTGCGGGGCGCAGCGGATACCCGAAATACAAAACCAAAAAGGATCATCACGATTCCTATACCAGTAAGAACAATAACAATTCAATAGAGGTAACAGACAAAGCAGTTAAGCTCCCGAAGCTCGGACTTATAAGATCGAAAGTCTCACGCTCCATTGAGGGGAGGATCATCAGTGCCTCAGTGGAGCATACACCTTCAGGGAAGTATTATTTCTCGGTCCTATGCGAGTGTAATGCGCCGGAGAAGCTGTCAGGCGGAGAAGCCGTGGGAATGGATCTTGGACTGTCAGACTTCGCGGTGCTGTCTGATCATCTCATGCACATCCCGAATCCGGAACCGCTTGCAGGACTTCTGAAGCGCCTGAAGCACGAACAGCGTCTTCTGTCCCGAAAAACAAAGGGCAGTCATCGCTATGAGATTCAGCGCAGGAAAGTTTCAAGGCTTCACGAACGGATCCGCGACTTCCGGAACGACCATCATCAGAAGCTGTCAACCGAATTGGTGAAACAGTACAGTCTGATCGGGACGGAAGATCTGAATGTCAAACAGCTGCTTGCGGATAATCGGAGCGATGACGCAAGACGGATCGCCGATTCCGGCTGGAGAAGTTTTGTTTCCATGCTTTCGTATAAGGCGGAGTGGTACGGCCGCCGTCATATCAAAGTCGGAAGATACTATCCTTCGAGCCAGATCTGTCATGACTGCGGATATCAGCATCCGGATGTTAAGGAAAAACGGCTTAAAATCTGGACCTGTCCAAAGTGCGGCAAAGTCCATCAACGGGACGAGAATGCCAGTCTCAATATTCGTGATGAAGCGCTGAGAATATACGCCTCAGCATAAACCAAGCCATAGTAGGGTCGGGACGACCCGAAATCATGCGCGTGGAGGGCGGAACCCGTCCGGTGAAGCGCGAAACATCCCGCATATGCTGCGAGTATTATCAGCTTACGGAGCCGGACCGAGAACGGAATCCCCCTCCTCTAAGCGCAGCGTAGGTGGGGGTAGTTCAACAGAAAAATCAACCGTTCCTGAAACTGCCGATTGAAAAGGAGCTGCCGGCTGTGGTACAATCAGATCACGGGTTTGGTTTACTGCCCCTGAAGCCCCGTGATTCGGAAAGGAGTATGAAAAATGGCGATTACGGAAGAAGTAAGAAACAGTGAATTATATCGGGAAATCCGAACGGAAATGATGCGCGAGACCATGGAGCAGATGCAGAAGCGAATGAAAGACGAGCAGGCGATGAAGGTCCGAAACTACCGGACGCTCAATGCCTGCGCCGAGCCCGGCGGAATCCTCTTTACCGGCTCCTCGCTGATGGAGCAGTTTCCGATCGCAGAGATGGCGGTATCCGCCGGCGTCAAAGGGCGCGTGTACAACCGCGGCATCGGCGGCACGACGACCGACGACTTCCTGCGGGAAATCGACACGGTCCTCCTGGATCTCAAGCCTTCGAAGGTCTTCATCAATATCGGTACGAACGATATGACGGACCGGGTGTACGGGGACAAATGGATGGATCATCTGGAGGAAAACTACGAGGCCATTCTGAAGACGGCAAAGGAAAAGATTCCGGAGGCTGAAATATACTGCATGGCCTATTATCCGACGAACCGTCATCTGCCGGGGCAGAACGAATGGCAGGCGGCGATGCTGAAGGACCGCACGCCGGAGAATATTGCGGCCTGCGATGCGCGCGTGGAGGCGCTCGCGAAGAAATACGGATATCACTATATCGACGTGAACGACGGCCTGTACGATGAAAACGGCGAGCAGAAGGCGGAGTTTGCGATTGACGGCGTGCATATGTACACTGAAGGCTACCGGGTCGTTTTCGAAAATCTGAAGCCCTACCTCGGCCTCTGAGCCCGCTACCCGCGCCCCCGGGGACAGGTTCCAAATGACGAAATCAGTCACCCGGGGACAGGTCCCGAATGACGAAAATAGTCACCCGGGGACACACCGGGGTCTGTCCCTGTATGACTAAACTAGTCAATCGGAACCTGTCCCCAAATGGCGGAAGCGGACCCTGTAAGAGCGGTCTTTTTGGAATGTACCGGAGTGAAAATGTTGAATCAATGAATGCAGCGGAACAGATCTCAGAAAAAAATATCAGCATCGTGGCGGTGATCGCCATTGCGGCCGTCCTTCTTTTTGTCGTCCTCTTTGTGACGGCCTGGATCATCAGGAAGAAAAAGGGCGTATCGATTGTCTTTACCGACCGGATTTATATGCAGATCGGCGCGGCCATGCTCGTGCTGTTTCTTCTGACCGGATATATCGTCGGGAACGCGGTCACTTCGTCCGCCTTTCATTCCTACCTTTTCGCGGTAGCGGACGACACCTCCTGGGGGCTTGTGAACCTTGAGGGAAATCTGACGGAATATCAGTCGCATCCCTGGCTCCTGAATTACTGGCTGGAGCACGCGGAAGAAGTGCGGGAAGTGATCGGGGACAGTCCGCTTTATGACAATCCCTATGTGGAAGAGGAAAAGCCGGTCTATGCCGGATTTACGGAAAAGACCGGGACCCCCGAGGACGATCTGAAGGATATCGGCTTTTCCGAAGCGGAGGCGATGCCGGAAGAAGAAAAGCTCCTGTTTGCCGCCCAGTGCTATCGGGAAGCCGGCAGCGGATATGAAGAGAATATCATTTATCACCTGAGCGATGTCTATCTGATCATGGCGGACGAGGCAGGAGAAATCCGCCTGGTTTTCAGCGATGACCGTGACGGGGAGGGCCGGGTGCGGCTCGGAGAGAAGGCGGATTTCCGGGAGAGTGAGAAACTCTGGAATAATCTGTACGCGCTTTCCGACAGGACCTTCTTCGGCTGGGTCTGGAAGAAGCACGATGCCTCGGAAGGGTACGGGCTCAGTCTGCATTACCTTGACCCGGAGCAGGATCTCGAGCTGTGGGTCTGCGGCAGGATCAGCGCGAGGGAGCTTCAGTCCACGCTGGATTATACCGAGACTTACCGCGCGGATATTATTATGCTTCTCGGACTCATCGGAATTCTGATCGAGCTTGCGCTGTATTTCGTCGTTATCCGCCCGATCGGCCGGCTGCGAAAGACCATCGTCTCCTTCCGGGGCGACCGGGATTCTGGGAAACTTGCGGAAAACCTGGATGCCATCCGGGACAGCACTAGGAATGAGATCGGTCTGTTTTCCGGAGAATTTTCTTCCCTGACGCGGGAAGCGCGGCAGTATTCCGAGGAAGTGACCCGGCTCGCCGCGGATCAGGAGCGCGTGAAAACCGAACTCGATATGGCGAAGAATATCCAGAGCTCCGTGCTGCCGGGCGTATTTCCGCCTTTTCCGGAGAGAAAGGAGTTCGAGATTTATGCCAGCATGAAGGCGGCGCGGGAGGTTGGCGGAGACTTCTACAATTTCTTCCTGATTGATGACGACCACCTCTGCCTCACAATCGCGGATGTGTCCGGGAAAGGTGTGCCGGCGGCGCTATTCATGATGTCCTCTAAGATTATTCTTGAGAATCAGGCGGAAGCGGGGCTTTCGGCGGCCGAGATCATGAAGCGCGCCAACGACGCGATCTGCGCCCATAATCCGGAGGATATGTTCGTGACGGTTTGGCTCGGAATTCTGGAAATTTCCTCGGGAAGGCTGAGCGCCGTGAACGCCGGACACGAGTACCCGATTGTCCGGAACGCGGGCGGTGCTTTCGAGGTCTTCAAGGACCCGCACGGCTTTGTCGCGGGCGGATTCGCGGGGATGGCCTACAAGGAGTATACGCTGGAGCTTACTCCGGGCGCGGAGGTTTTCGTCTATACGGACGGACTCGCCGAGGCCTCGAACGCGGAGAATGAGCAGTTCGGACTGCAGCGGATTCTTCAGGTGCTGAACGCGGACACGGAGGCCTCCCCCGAGGAGCGCCTGAAAGCGATGAGCCAGGCGGCGGAACGCTTCGCCGGGGACGCTGAGCAGTTCGACGACCTCACCATGCTCTGCCTGAAATACAACGGGAGCTGACCTGCAGGGACAGAGCCATCAGGTCAAGAAGGAGGAAGAATGAAGGAAATATATCTTGCGGGAGGATGCTTCTGGGGTGTCCAGCGCTTTTTCGACCAGTTTCCGGGTGTGAAGGAGACGGAGACCGGCTACGCGAACGGACCGACGGAAAATCCGTCTTATCAGGAGGTCTGCAATGACAGCGGACACGCGGAAACGGTAAAGGTTGTGTACGATGAAAGCGTCATATCGCTTTCGAAGCTTCTCGACTATTATTTTATGGCAATCGATCCGCTGTCCGTGAATAAGCAGGGACACGATGAGGGGATTCAGTACCGGACGGGAATCTACTATACGGAGTCGGAGGACCTGCCCGTGATCGAGGCAAAGTGCCGGGCGGTTTCCAAGGAGCTGCAGGCCGAGCTTGCGGTTGAAGTGAAGGCGCTGGAGAACTTCTGCGGCGCGGAGGAGTACCATCAGAAATATCTGGTGAAGAACCCCGGCGGCTACTGCCATCTCGGGCCGGAGATGTTCCGGCTGTGAATTTTGGAGGAAGAGTGCGATGAAAGAGAAAGAGCTTCAGGAGCTCCTTGAGGACATGAGCCTGGAGGAAAAGGTATATCAGATGGTGCAGATTCCGGGCGCCTTCTACATCGAAGGCACCGAGGACAGCGGCACGACGCTTGAACGGGAAGTGCCGGAGAGGGAGCTGTACCTCATGGGCAGTACGCTGAATATTTTCGGCGCGGAAAAGATCAATGCGATCCAGAAAAAGGCGCTCGAACTGCAGCCGCATCATATCCCGATGCTTTTCATGATGGATGTGATCCACGGCTACCGGACCATTTTCCCGATCCCGCTCGCCGAAGGGGCGATGTTCGACCCGGAAACGGCGAAAAAAGGCGCTGAAATCGCGGCGAAGGAGGCTTCGGCGGCCGGAATCCACGTCGCCTTTTCCCCGATGCTCGATCTCGTGCGCGACGCCCGCTGGGGCCGCGTGATGGAGTCGCCGGGCGAGGACCCATATCTGAACGGTCTCGTCGGAAAGGCGATTGTCGAGGGCTTCCAGGGCGAGGGAGAGAAGACTCATTACAAAGACCATGTGGCCTCCTGCCTCAAGCATTTCGCGGGCTACGGCGCCTCGACGGCGGGGCGCGACTATACGGCCGCGGAGATTGCGGAGCACAGCCTGCGGGAGTATTATCTTCCGGCCTATCATGAGGCGGTGCGTGCCGGGATCGAGATGGTCATGACGTCCTTCAATACACTAGACGGAAAGCCCTCGAGCGGCAATCAGCACATCCTCAGGGAAATCCTGCGCGACGAATGGGGCTTTGACGGAACCGTCATTTCCGACTGGAACGCCGTGAAGGAGATGGTGATCGACGGCTTCGCCTCGTCGGACGCGGATGCGGCGAAAAAAGGCGTCGAGGCCGGCGTCGATATCGAGATGAGCTCGCTCACCTATCCGGAGAACCTGATCCGGCTTGTGGAGGAGGGAAGAGTTCCGGAGAAGCTGATCGACGAGGCGGTGCTTAGGATCCTGCGCCTGAAGAACCGGCTCGGGCTCTTTGAAAACCCCTACAAGGACGCGGATGCGCTCCGGGAGGCGAAAGTGATGCTGCAGAAGGACAGCCTGAAAGAAGCCAGAAAAGCTGTCGCGAAGAGCCTCGTGCTTCTGAAGAACGAGCCCGAGGAGTCCGATAAGACCTGTCTCCTGCCGCTTCGTAAAAAGACGAAGATCGCGATGATCGGGCCCTACACCTCGGGGCATGAGCTGAACAGCCACTGGGCGCCGACCGGCAATCAGGACGACTGCGTATCGGTGGAGAAGGCCTGCGCGGAATTTGCGGCGGACTACGACTTTGTCTTTGCCGAAGGCGCGCGGCTTCTCACGCGTGAGGATTACAGCCGGAGCCGCTCGGAGCGCTCGATCGAGGCGATCCGTAAGAACGGACTTCGGGCGGTTCCGGAAGCCGGATACGGCCAGGAGAACATCGAAGAAGCCGGAAGCGCCGTCATTTCCGACGCGAAAATACTGAAGACGGCGGTTCTTGCGGCGGCGTCCGCCGATACGGCGGTGCTCTTCCTCGGAGAGCACTACTCCTTAAGCGGAGAAGCGCATTCCCGCGGGGAAATTACGCTCCCGGAGAACCAGCTGCGGCTCCTTCGGGCGGTTTACGAGGTGAATCCGAATGTCGTATGCGTGATCTTCGCCGGCCGTCCGCTTGACCTCAGGGAAGTCTGCGGCCTTTCGAAAGCCATCGTCTATGCCTGGCTTCCGGGCACGATGGGCGGCCCCGGCATCATGGACGCGCTCACGGGGCGCGTGAATGAATTTGGCCGCCTGCCGATGTCGATGCCGTATTCGGTCTCTCAGTGCCCGATTTCCTACAATGAGTACCGCGTTGGCCGCCCGAAGGGGCTGGACGATCCGGGAATGTTCACCTCCTGCTACTCGGACATTCCGAACCGGCCGCTGTATCCCTTCGGCTACGGGCTTTCCTATACGGAATTCGAATACGGAAAGCCGGAAATCCGCGCGGCAGAAGGCGCGGGCGTTCCGGCTGCCAGGCTCGACCCGGAGGACCGGGAAACCGTCCTCTTCACGGCTTCCTGTGTACTGAAGAATACCGGTTCTGTTCCGGGAACGGTCATCCCGGAGCTCTATATCGGCGATGTTACTTCCTCCCTTGTGCGGCCCATGAAGGAGCTTCGGGGCTTCCGGCGGATTCTGCTCCAGCCGGGCGAGGAAGCGGAAGTGCGCTTTGATATCACGCCGGATATGCTGTCGTTCTATGGAGCGGAAGGGACAAAGGTTCTGGAGCCGGGAGAATTTGTGATCTATATCGGCGAAGATTCGGAAACGGAGAACGCCGCCCGGATCCGTCTGGGATAACAACAGCAGGGCTGCCGATAAAGAAAAGACGGAAATCTGGAAAAACAGACCCGTCGGAGAGGATGAACCCGTGTAGGGGCTGTAAACGCAGACATCATAAGGAGACTTCAGGGAGGTGTGCGATGAAAAAAACGATCGGAGTTGTGGAAACAGCATTCGGGAAGGTGTCGGGAGTTCCTGCAGAACGCCCCGAGTATGAGGGAATCACGGTTTTCAAGGGAATTCCCTATGCGGCGCCGCCTGTCGGGCCTCTTCGCTGGAAGCCGCCCGTTGACCCGGAACCCTGGGAGGGCGTGAAGGCCTGCGATACCTACGCGCCGATGGCCTATCAGATCATGGGCTCCGGCATCGGCTTCGAGCCCTGGGGGACGGATTTCTATTATATGGGGCATCCGAAGGCTTCCGAGGACTGCCTGTATCTGAACATCGTGACGGGGGCATCAGAGCCCGGCGAAAAGCGGCCGGTCTATATGTGGTTCCACGGCGGCGGACTCTCGACCGGCTATTCCTATGAGATTGAATTTGATGGCTCGGAGCTTGCAAAGCGCGGAATCGTTGTCGTCACGGTCGGTCAGCGGCTGAATGTCTTCGGCTATCTTTCGTGCAGGCAGCTCTCCGAAGAGCAGGGCGGCGTGTCCGGCAATTACGGCCTGATGGACGAAGTGAAGGCGCTTGACTGGGTCTATGATAACATTGCGGCCTTCGGCGGCGATCCGGAGAATATCACGATCGGCGGACAATCGGGCGGCACTTCGAAGACCGGCGCACTAGCCTGCTCGCCCTATCAGAAGGGCCGCGTAAAGCGCGTCATCAATGAAAGCTCATTAAACTGGAATACGGTATACGACACGGTACAGGACGCGGAGGAAGCCGCGGTGCGCTATTTTAAAGCGATCGGCATCGATCCCGATCTGCCGCTTGAAGAGCTTCGGAAGCTCGATCCTGCGGTCTTCCATCGGCCGATTCCGCCGGCGGACCGCGCGGACCGTCTGGCGCCGAGAATGCCCGGGAGCATGGTATATGACGGGGACTATGTTCCGAACCGCGAGCAGATCGTCAGCTACAGGCAGTATGCCTCGGCGGTCGATGTGCTCTCCGGCGTCAATAACGGCGAAGGCCGGATGACGGCCGGCATGTATCTTGGCGGCGGGGAAGAAATGAGCGCCGAAACGTACTATGCGATGGCGAAGGAGCTCCTCGGGGAAGAACTGTACGAAAAGTATGATTTCGAGAATCTCTGCCCGGCGACCGATGAGACAGCGAACCGGGTGTCGCGGTATCTTGCGGCAAGGGGCCTGACCGGCGGCTTCACGAGCGGCTTCAAGTCCCGGTATTTCGGCGCTTACAGAAAGGCGGAGGGGCAGACCGGAAGGACCTATGCCTACCTCTTCTCCCGCATTCCGCCGACACGCCCGGAGGACGAACAGCCCGGCACGAGACGCCAGAAGGAGTATCTCCTTTCCTGGCACTCCGCGGAGCTCTGGTACGCTTTCGCGTCCCTTCGTCCGGACGTTCCGCCGGCGCGCCCCTGGGAGCCTTGGGACTTTGAGCTTGCGCGAATGATGTGTGATTACTGGGCGAATTTCATGAAGTCCGGCGATCCGAACGGCGAAGCTCTGCCCTTCTGGCCGCAGGCAGACGAGTCGATGGCCTGGATCGACTTCGGGGACGAGATCGTGGTTCACGAAGGAAAAGACCGGCTGGATGAAATGGCGGAGGCGTACGCGAAGAAAAGCGGTCTGCTGCCGTAAATCGCGGAGCCTCTTTCAGGACTGCGAAATGACGCGGCCCCTTTGAATGATGCGGCGCCGGTTTAATTCCCGGTCCGCGAGGATCACATTTCCATAACGCCCGGCGGAAAGCGAGCCGTAATCCTGATCGATTCCAAGCGCTTCCGCCGGGTTTCTCGTCGCAGCGCGGACAGCGTCCGGGAGCGGAACGCCCATCTCGAGAACGGCGGTTTTCATGCAGTCGTAGAGGTTCGTGACGGAGCCTGCGATCGTATCAGGATGATCCTGAAGGACGGCCTTTTTTCCCTCAACCGTCACCTGCTGGCCGCCGAGCGTGTAGCTTCCGTCCGGAAGGCCGGTCGCCTCCATGCTGTCGGAGATCAGGATCACGTGCTCCGCGCCGAAAGTGCTGAAGGTGAAGCGCACCATCGCGGGATGAATGTGAACCCCGTCCGCAATGAGTTCTGCATCGGCGCCGGCTTCAAGCGCTGCGATGACGGGGCCGGGAGCGCGGTGCGAAATGCCGGGCATTGCGTTGAAAATGTGCGTCATATGGCAGGCGCCGGCGGCGAAAGCGGCTCGTGCGGTATCATAATCACAGGCAGTATGGGCAAGACTGATCCGTACCGGCCCGTAAAGCTCGGGGGCATACAGAACCGTGCGGATGAACGCCATGTTTTCCGGGATTTCCGGCGCGAGATCCACCAGCCGGATCAGATTCCCGCAGCGGGCCTGCAGCCGCCGAAAAAGCGCTTCGTCCGCGGGAATGATAAACATCGGGTCCTGCGCGCCGGCTTTTTCCCTGCTGATGAAGGGCCCCTCCAGATGAATGCCGACAAGATCGGCAAGGGCGGTTTTCTTCTGGCTTCCCCTTGAGGGGAAGGTGTCAGCCGCGGGCTGACGGATGAGGTGTGACAAGCCGTCCTGGGCGAAGCTCCCGGATAAGGCGTTCTCCTGGGAATAGCGGAAGGAAGCAGCGTTATCCATGACGGCGTAGAGCCTCTCTTCCGGAAGCGTCATCGTGGCAGGGCAGATGGCAAGAACGCCCTGCGAGGCCTCAAAGGCCGCAATTTCCTTCAGTCCTTCATAGTCGCCGTCCGAGAAATCGTGCCCGGCGGCGCCGTGAAAGTGCAGATCGACAAGCCCCGGGAGGGCATAAAGCCCCGAGGCGTCAAGGACTTCCTCGCCGCCGAAGGGCTCGGGGGCGGCAGGGCCCGTTTCCCCGAGAAGCTGTTCTTCCGCGGTGTTCCGGAGAATTCTTCCGTCCCGGATCACGAGGTCTCCCGTGACAAAGTGATTCTCTGAGGTGAAAATGGCGGCGTTTCGAATGATCATAAGCTTATCTCACGGTAATCCGGAAGAAGACCGGGCTGTCGGACGCGACGGTTTTCGTCTCGATCTCAAGGCCGTCTTCGGTCTGCTTCCAGACGGGTTTTTCGTTAAAGCCGAGCACATCGACGTCGTCAATGATGCCGAAGAACTTCGAATCGGCGGTATGGGCCTTGCGTCCCAGGGTCTTGATCAGGATCCTGCCGCTCTCCGGATAACGCATGCAGGCCGCGTAGAGCTTTCCGTGGTTTTCCGTGAAGCGGAAGTCCTCGGCGGTATAGATCTTGTCGATGCCGTCGGTGAACTGCCCCTGCACCTCCTTTGTCGGGCCTTCCTGCGCGTATCTCCAGGGACGCGAGCCGTAGATCGCTTCCCCGTTGACGGAAAGCCAGGCGCCGATCGCTTCGAGGATCCGGGTGTCGTCCTCCGAGATGGTGCCGTCCGCCTTCGGGCCGACATTCAGGAGCATCGTGCCGTTTTTCGATACGACGTCGACGAGATCGCAGAGGATGCTCCAGGGCTTCTTGAAGTCGTTTCCTTCCGTATAGCACCAGGAATTCTTGGCGATCGCGGTGTCGGTCTGCCAGGGGAAGGACTGAACGTCGGAGAACTGGCCGCGCTCGATATCGACGAGCGCCGTGCCGAAGGCGAAGGAATCGTGCTTGTAGGCGATCAGCACCTCTTCGCCCCACTCCGCCGCGCGGTTGTAGTAATAGGCCGCGATTTTCTTCAGATAGGGACGGGCCGCCGCGTGATGAATCCACCAGTCGAAGTAGAGCTCGTGAATGCGGTAGTTGTCAATGAGCTCGCAGGTACGGATCATCCAGTCGTTCAGGAATTCCTCGGTCGGGGCGGGCTCAAAGAAGGAGTCGTCCATGTTTTCGGGCTGCTCCTTGATCGCCGGCCAGTAGAAATCGCCGAGCTTTTCATCGTCTTTGATGTCCGACTCGAAGGAACGGCCGCCGCCCATGAAGAACCAGTGCTCGATGCGGTGCGTGGAAGCGCCGTTTACGAGTCCCTGCTTCTTCATTTCCTCCGTCAGCTCGCCGAGGACGTCCTGCTTCGGGCCCATTTCGGCCGCGTTCCAGTGCGAAAGCTCCGAGCGGTACATCTGGAAGCCGTCGTGATGCTCCGCCACCGGAATCACATATTTGGCGCCGGCCTTTTTGAAGAGGGAGATCCATTCCTTGGCGTCGAATTTCTCCGCCTTGAACATCGGGATGAAGTCCTTGTAGCCGAAATCCTTATGCGGGCCATAGGTCTTCACATGGTGCTCGAACTCCGGCGTACCCTGCAGATACATGTTCCGGGAGTACCATTCATTGGCAAAGGCGGGGACGCTGTAGATTCCCCAGTGAATAAAAATGCCGAGCTTTGCGTCCCGGAACCACTTCGGCGTCTCATGCTTCTCCAGGCTTTCCCAGGTGGCTTCGTAGGGACCTGCAGCGATCACGCGGTCGATTTTCTCGAGCCAGGCTTTTGTATCATATGCCATAAAAACACACTCCTTTTCTTTAGTAAAGTGAAACAGATCAGATACAGATATTATAAAGCAGGGGAGCGGAAAAATCCATATAAAAATATCCTGTTCCGGGAGAAAGGTTCCGGAGAGGATTTGAGGAGGAATCTTTTCGGAATCATTGACAGAAAAGCGTTTCACGGGTATGATGGAACCCGGGAGTGATTTTCAGCCGGCGGCTGCGATTCAGGCTTTTCCCTGAAAAAGTGACGAAAAAGGAGCGGACAGGATATGAAAAGGGAAGAAGGATTTGAGAAAGTTAAGCAGTTTCTGCAGGATCATCCGGTCCTCTACGCGGCCGTGACGGGATTTGACAAGCGGCCGGATGTCCATCCGGCGGAGTTCTGCTTTGAGGAAGAGGAGGCGTTCTATTTCGCGGTTCCGAAAAGCGGGATGTTTTACGGAGAACTGAGCATGGATCCTCTGGCGGTCCTCTGCGTCCTCGACAGCCGGACCGGAACGCTGTTTCGGATGAAGGGCGAGGCGGTCTTTACAGAAGAGGAGAGCATCATCGAAAAGTGTATGCAGGGGAACGCGTCTCTTCGCGAAAAGTGGGGAGACGAGCCGCGCATGCTGATCGCCTGGTTTTTCCGGGACGCCGTCTGCGAGTTCATCTCGGAAGAGGACGGGGAGAAGGAAAGCATCGAGCTCGGGACGCCGGAAAACGCACTCATCGGAATCACGATGAAAAAGGATAAAGAGCTCCGGGACAGACTGTCGTCGATTCTGGAGGAGCGGGAAAGCGCGGGCGTGGCCACGGAAGATCTTGCCCTGCAGAAGCTGTACGACGGCGCGCTGATGTATTTCGCGGAAACCGCGAAAAAGCTCTGGCCGCGGATGGACATCAGGCCGATTGAGCGAAGCGCGGTATTTGAGACCTACGATGAACGGGAGCAGTACACGAATCTTGCGAAAAAGCTCATTGGAAATACAACGATTGATCAGCCGGAAGACCTGACGCACTGGCTGAACCGCGAAACGCTTCAGGAGCTGATGAAAAACAGATGATCGGGAGGTAAACATGAATACGACACTGAAAGAGAGAATTCTTGCGACGGAAATCACAGACAGCCAGCTCGCGCTGTTCTACATGGGGCAGGAGGGTTTTGTCTTTAAATTCCGTGGGAAGTATATCCTCGTGGACGGATATCTCACGGGGCCGCTCTACGACCCGGAAAAGGGCTGGGGCAGAAATTACCTTTCGCCGTTCGAGCCGTCCGAGATGGACTTCATTGATTACGTCTTTTGCTCGCATGACCATATGGACCACGCGGACCCGAGGACGCTTGCCGGAATGGTCGCCGTCAATGATCACGCTAAGTTCATCATCCCTGCCGCCTTTGCTGAAAATGTGGTGAAATACGGCGTTCCGAAGGAGCGCATCATCCCCGCGCATGAGGGCGAAAAGCTGGATTTTGAGGCCTTCTTCGCGCTTCCCGTGCCCTCCGCGCATGAGGAGCTGCATGTGGATGAGAACGGCGACTATCTCGAGATGGGCTTCGTGTTTGAATTCGGCGACATTCTCGTGTATCACTCCGGCGATTGCTGCGTTTATGAAGGCCTGGCGGAGGCGGTCGGGGCGGTCGATATCGCCATGCTTCCCGTGAACGGCCGCAGCTACTACCGCCTGCACCAGAATGTGATCGGAAATATGACGCTTGAGGAGGCGGTGACTTTTGCGAAAGACGCCGAGGCGCAGCTTTTCATCCCGATGCACTTCGATCTGTTCCCGTCGAATTCCATCCCGGCGGGCTACATCCCGGAAGCCGTCCGGCAGTACGCGCCGGGCATGCCCTACAAGATCTTCCAGCCCGGCGAGCGCCTGATTTATATGAAATAAGTGAGGCCTGAAACTAAAGGAGTGATTCCGCCAAAATGAAACTGATTCGCTTTGACCTGACAGTGAATGGCTTTCCTGTCCGGGCCGAATATACGGAGGACTGTGTCGAAGGCGTGCTGAAGCCGCTCCTTTGCCGGTTTCTCGCGGCGGGAAACGCGGGAAGACAGGAGCGGAACAGTGGGGCCTTCGAGGAAAACGCCGACCCGGCAGCTGCAAACAGCGCTGTCGGGCGGAGGGTGATCTTTCTTGCCGCGCCTCCCGGGGCGGGGAAAAGCACGCTCGGAAAAGTGCTGGAGGCGCTTTCCGGGGAACAGCTTCAGTGCCTCTCGATCGACGGCTTTCACCGGACGAACGCGGAGCTTGAAAAGCTGGTGATCGACCGGCCGGAAGGCGCGGTCCGGGGAAGGGACATTAAAGGCGCGCCGGAGACCTACGACCTCGGGAAACTGGAAAAGAAGCTTCGCGAACTCCGGGAAAATACATCGGGCGGAAGTCCGGTCCTCTTCCCGGTGTACGACCGCAATCTCCACGATCCGGTGCCGGACGCGGAGAAAGTGACGGCTCCGGTGATCCTTCTGGAGGGAAACTGGCTGCTCTATCAGGGCTGCGGCTGGGAAAAACTCCGGAAATACGCGGATCTCACGATCTTCCTCGATGCGGAGGAAGAGCTGCTGCGGGAGGACCTGATCGCGCGGAAGATGCGTGGAGGCCGGACACGGGCGGAGGCGGAAGCCTGGTATGACTCGACCGACGGGCCGAATATCCGGAAAGCCCGGACAAACAGAGCGGCGGCGGATCTTGAACTGAAGCTGACGGACCGGCACCGCCTGATGATGAGAACTGAAGAGGAAAAAGATGGATTTTAAGGATATACTGATTGTCTCGGATTATGACAATACGCTGACGGGCGAGAACCATCTCGTGCCGCAGGAAAACCTGGACGCGATCCGCGAATTTACCGCCGGGGGCGGCGCCTTTACGATCGGCTCGGGACGCGGGAAAAGAGAGTGGTACGAGAGCTTCCATCATGTGCCGTTCAACGCGCCGCTCGTCCTTTCGAACGGAGCCTTTATTTATGACACGGAACAGGACAAACTGCTGTATCAGGGCGTGCTTTCCGATGAACAGCGGAAGCTCGTGAAGGAACTTTTCCTGTCGCTTCCGCGGGGCGCCGGCGGACTGATCGAGGTGGGGGAAGTGAGCTATATCCCCGATGAAATCTGGGAAACCAGCTCCTTTCACGGCTTTCCCGGGCAGCCGATCCTTCATCCGCCGATCGATGAAATTCCGGAAGGCTGGAATAAGATCAGCTTTATGACGCCCATGCCTGATTTCAGAAAACTGGCGGCAGAAGGAAAGCAGTTTGACATCAGTATGCTCGATACTTCGGCGATGGACGAAGTGGAAAAGCGCGCGGGAGAGCTCGGCCTTCAGGGCATCCGGTCGCTTCCATTCATGTACGAGGTTCCGCCTGAAGGTGTAGACAAGGGAACCAGCGCCAGGAGGCTTCTGGAGATTCTGGGGAGAAAGGTGCTGGTATCCGTCGGCGATGCGCAGAACGATCTGGCGATGCTGAAGGCTGCGGATCTCTGCTTTGTACCGCGGGAGTCGCTTCTCGATTCCGACGGGCTGGTTCCGGACAACGCGATTCGGACCGTTCGCTGCGAGGGGGCCGCAATCGCTGACGTCATCCGGATCCTTCGTGAGATCAACTGATGAGACAGCGCATCTTTGACCCTCGTCGACGAACGGATGGGCCAAAGATGCGCGGTCACTTTTCGATCCGCACTGTGATCCTAAGAGAAGGATCCGGTTGATCTTTCAGCGGGGAATAATAATCTCCGGAAACGCCTTCGTAAAGGCTGCCGGATTTTCCCATGTTTTTCAGTTCGGCGAGATAGCTGACATGCGCGTGCTTTTCCGAATAATCTTTCAGAAACTGCACTTCGTCCGGAGCATCCTCGCTTCTTTTCATGTCCATATCTGTAAAAAGTTTCTGATAAATCCGGTCGGTCCAGGCCGCGGCGCCTCTGAAGGCGGAAGTCCTGTCCGATAAAAGAAGCGCCGACATCGCATAGCGCACTTCGTCCGGAACCGTTTTTACCCATCCGGGATATTCGGTCTTTCCGGCGGCGTCCAGTTCATATCGCAGGGTAACAGCCGTGACGAACCCGTTCTCCGTCTCAAAATCGAACTCAGGAAGCAGCATGTACGCCGGGACCTCCGGGCCGACATATACCGCCAGGCCGTCCTGTTCGGAATACTCCAGCACGCCGTCCGGGTTCAGCGTAAAATTGTCCTGACCGCCGAGATAACGGCTCATATCATTATAGTTCTCGATAAAGGCTTCTGTGGTCAGCGCTCCCCGGTGCTTCGGCGTCATGGAATCCACCCGGATGAATCCGGCGATCGCCGTGACCAGAATCAATGCTGCCGCGAACAGGAGATTCCGCAGAAGCTTTGCCTCTTTAAATTCCGGTTCGCAGGCCCGGTCCCAGAAGAGTTCCTGATCGTCGAGTCCGTAGTCTTTCGCGCTTTTTATGAAACGAATGATGGAATAGATGGGAAGATGGAAGCCGAGTCCGTAATGCAGCTTTTCGATTGTGCGCTCCCGCGCTTCCGGCACACTCATTCGCCGTCCGGACTCATGCAGCACCCGGTACCCCATCAGCGCCTTTCCGGGCGTCGTGCCGAAGCGGCTCAAAAGAAGCGGCTCGAAGAGGAGCATCAGGCCCATTCCGGCGAAGAGGAAAAAAATATCCGTAAGAATCAGCGGCCCGGTCTGCAGCGGCCATTTCAAAGGCAGCAATCCGAAAATGACAAGAGTCAGAAGGAATGCGTACAGCGCCGAATCGAATTCATAAGCAAGAAAGCGCCGCCACGGGTGCGAAACCGTCTTTTCCACATCCTTCTGGACGGCGGCTTCCGCCGCCTTCGGGAAAGTTGATCCTGCGGAGGTTCTTCGCAGGCTTTCCGCGTAATTCAGGTATTCCGCCGCGTTCATTTGACGGAACTCTGCGCCGTCGTCGAGTATTTTCCGGCAGATGCTTTCGCTGATCTCAAGTTCACGCGACTCCTTCCGAATCCCGGAAAGACGCGTCCGGATAACGGATTCCAGCTTAAGTTCATCGTCCGAAAGCTTCCGGATGTCCTCCACGGCGACGCCAAGCTGCCGAAGGAGCTTTATCTTCAAAAGGAATTCCGCGTTTTCTTCGGAATAGTCCCGGTAGCCGTTTTCACGGCGCGCCGGAGAGAGCAGCCCTTCCTTTTCATAAAAACGGATATTGGCCCGACTCAGACCGGTTTTCTGTTCCACATCCCTGATATCCATATGCCACCTCCCGATTTTTCAGGAAACCTACAGCTCTATGATATCGTTATAAACTATAAACCCCCTTCACAGTCAAGTGTTTTTTCGGAAAATTTGATCATTTTTCTGTTGCCGCCATGCGATAGGACCCGGACTGGAGCTCGAATTTCGCGCATTCCCGGCCGAGGTGCATTTCCATGCCGGAGAAAGAAGCGCCCGGAAGCGACGCGAAGGCGGCCGCTTTTTCCTCGGGAAGCGGCAGGTAAAGCGTGGCGGTCGTGTTTGCCGGAACGACGGCGCGGTAGGAGCTGAGCCTGCCGTCTTCTGCCGTCCATTCGGACTCGATGGCGCCATAGATTGAGTCGTAGGCGGCGTTCAGGTGCGTAAAGGTTCCGCCGGGCACGGGCTGCAGGATGAAGTGCCGGAAGCCGGAGGCCTTGTCCCGCTGGATACCGGCCTGATATTCCATCATCCAGGTTCCGACCGCGCCGAGCGAGTAGTGGTTGAAGGAATTCATGTGGTTCTGGCCGGAGAAGCCGTTCTCGATCGTGTAGGAATTCCAGCGCTCCCAGACGGAGGTTGCGCCGTTCACCACCGGGTAGAGCCAGGAAGGATACCCGGTGTGCTCAAACATCGTGTAGGCCTCGTCCGCGTGTCCGCCCTCTGTCAGCGCGGGGAGCAGCGGGCCGGTTCCCATGAAGCCGGTCGTCATCGTATGGCCGGTCTTTTTGCAGGCTTCATCGAGATATTCATAGGCGTAGGGCAGGTTCTCTTCGCTGAAAACGCCGCAGGCGATCGGAAGGGCATAGGAAGCCTGCGTATCCTCCGGCGTGCCGTCCGCTTTCTGCGTGCGGTGGTCGGCGCTGACGAAGGCGCGGTTCCACTCTTCCCGGATGCCCTCGGCGAGTGTCTTGAAGGCTTTCGCGTCTTCCCGGAGTCCGAGGATTTCCGCGGCTTCCTGCGTGATCCGTACGCTCCGGTAATACTGGGCGTTGTCCATCAGGAAGGGATCGCTCGGGACAACCGAGAGGTGGTCTCCGAGGAAGCCGATGTGATTCGAGAGATACCGATATCCGTCGGCGGTCATTTTGCGCATCCCTTCGACGTGAAGCCGGAAATTCGGATAGTTCTCCTCGAGCGTCTGCCGGTCGCCGTACTGCAGATAGGTCTGCCAGGGGATCACGATGCCGGCCGCGTTCCAGGTGTAGCCGAGCGCGAATGCGACGCCGGGCTCCGAGTAGGAGGGTGCGAAAAGATGGAAGGTGCCATCCGCCCCCTGAGCATCGCGCTGCAGGAGATTGTAATTTCTGTAGAAGGCCTCGACGTCCGCGATATAGGTCGCGGTTTCGCTGTAGACCTGCGCGTCGCCGGCCCAGCCGAGCCGCTCGTCACGCTGCGGGCAGTCCGTCGGGATCGACAGGAAGTTGCCGAGCGTGGAGTTGACGATGTTTTTGAAGAGCTGATTTGTGAGCGCGTTCGAGGATTCGTAACGCGCCGAGGGCTCCACGGAGCTTAAGAGAATGCCTTTGATGCACTCGCCGGGAATCGGGGCGTCGA
This sequence comes from uncultured Lachnospiraceae bacterium, assembly GCA_946632055.1. Lineage (GTDB taxonomy): Bacteria > Bacillota > Clostridia > Lachnospirales > Lachnospiraceae > UBA1267. The sequence goes on along the minus strand of CAMPAR010000005.1, from coordinate 14,183 downwards.
TGCCGGAAATTTCGACATAGCGGTAGCCGTGGAAGGTGAAAAGCGGCCGGAAGACCTCGTTCTTTTCGCCCTTCATCGTATAGCGGTCCGTCACAAGCGCGCCGCGCAGGTTTTCCGTTAAAATCATGCCGCCGAGCTCGCCGTAGTAATACGGATTGTCCTCCGAAAGGCGCGGATAACGGATCTCCGCGTAGCGGATCGTGATCTGCCGTCCCTTCACGCCCTCGGGGAAGGTGATTTCCGGAACGCCGACCATGTTGATGCCCATGTCGTAAATGTAGACCGTGTCGCCGCCGCGTTCTTCCGAGGCCTCGTAAACCGCCGTGAGTTCGCCGTATTTCCTGATGCCGGGATCCGGGCGGGCATTCACCTTCGGCTCGCGGGAAAGCACGGTGTTCCCCATGAGGGCAGGCGTTTTCCAGCCATCACCTGAGAAGCCGGGTCTGTCCCAGCCTTCGATTGCCGCTTCCCGCCGCGCGTCGTAGATTTCACCGTTGAAATTGCCGGCGTAGCGCACCGGGCCTTCGCCATAGTACTGCCAGCCTTCGTCCGTCGGGAAATATTCCTTCGTGCCGTCCGTATAGGTAACAGCGACAAGTCCGAGGAAGGCCTGCCGGTCGCCGTAGAAATTGTATTTGTCGATGTCGTAGCAGATTTCATCGCCGAACCACCCGGAGGCGACCGTCGCGCCGATCGCGTTCGCGCCCTCCTGCAGGAGCGAAGTCACGTCGTAGGCCGTGTAGTAAATGCGGCGGGAGAAGTCCATGTCGCCGGACGCGAGATACTCGTCCCCGACCTTCCTGCCGTTCAGGAGAAGCTCGTAAATTCCCCAGGAAGCGGCATAGACCTTTGCGGAGGAAACCGGCTTCTTTGCCGTAAATTCCTTCCGGAACATCGGCACTGCGGCCCAGGAGGGATCGGCATAGGCCAGCGTTCCGGCGGAAGCCGTGATCCTGTCGCCCTGAATGTCGAGCCCCGGTTTCCCGGCGAAAATATCATATTTCGCGCCGGTATCGGGTCCGAAAATCCGCGCCTGTTCGCCGCCGAAATGGTGCACGGCGAAATCGGTATAGACCGCCTTTGTGGAGCCGTCTGTCACAAAGCCGACGCTGCAGAGCCGCGGGTAGATCGGCACATCGAGGACGTCCTTTAAGGGGTTCAGGATGAGGTGGGTCGGATCGACGTGCGGGCGGCGGAAATTGGTGAGAAGCTTCACATTTTCCGGGCTCGTCTCGAGCTTCACGCCGTCAACCGTCATATATTCCATCTGGTTTCCGGAGATCACGATCTCGAAGGCATGATCCTGAAAGCGGTTTTCGCTACGGATGACGGATTCCGGCACCGTCATGATCTCGATCGGCACCTCGGGATTGTCCGCGGGACAGTAGCCCTTCCGGTAAACCTTCAGCTTCGCGGGAAGCGAGGAGACGTCGAGACAGCAGGCGATGTAGTTCTCGCCGCCGATCAGGTAATTATTCCTGGTCGGCGTATTCAGCCGCGGATCGGAGGCGCCGAAGAGGATCCCGGCTTCTGTTCCGCCTTCCTCAATCCGCATGGTATAGCGCATCCTAAAGACCGGAATGGTTTCGGCCGCGATCGTGATTTCGTCCGGGCCGATCCATTTCGCGCCGTGCCAGTCGGCAACCGTATCCGACATCAGGCCTGTGGAAAAGTCCGCGCCGGCCCGCAGTTCGGTTCCGAGATCGTCCCAGACGCAGAGCTCGAAACGGTAGTCCGTCTCGGGCTTCAGCGCCGCGGCGCTCTCCGGGTAAGAGATGCCGACGGATTCGGAGGACTCGGTTTTTTCGCTGTCCCAGACTGTTCCTTCCGCGCTGCGGATCACGATCCGGTAGGCACACTGCTTCGCCCCGGTTCTTTCGGACTGCATCTGCCAGCTGAAGACGGGACGGGGGTTGTCAAGCGCCAGAGGAGACTCCATGTGGTCGATCCGGAGTCTTCCGAGAGCGGGTTCTTTCCTGGTGGTTGTCATGGTGATGATCTCCTTTAAGTGGTGGTATTCTGATGGGGGGATTTCCCTGTGTTTTTCTTAGTTCGGCGCTTTTCCGGTGCTTTTTCGGATCACAAGCGCCGTGTTCACAATCCGCTCTTTTTCCGCCGGAACTTCGCCGTCCCGAAGGGCAAGGAGCGTCCGGACAAGCGTCTGTACCGTTCCGGAAATGTCCGCGGGAACCTGAAGGCCGCGGGACTTCAGGGCGTCCAGCACGGAAATTGCCGCAAGGTCGCTGCCCGTGAGAATCGCGCTTGGGAGAGGCTCACTGCTGTCAATCCAGCGGAGCATATCCGTGTAGGCCTGCTCGCGGCCGGGCCCTTCCGGCTCAGCGCGTAGGAAACTGTGCTGACGGATACGCCGGCTTCTCTTGCCACGTCTTTGATGGTTGCTTTCATAGGAACTGCGGTCTCGTTCAAAAATTAAAAACGTTTTTAAAATGTTACGAATTCGTTATATCTGAAGGAAATCGAATTGTCAATAGTAATGTATTTTGCAAAAAAGGTCTTTCCTTTACAGCCGCCGGATGGTAGAATGAGAGGGGATAAAATCACGGGCCTTTGCCGCGGATCCTGAGGCTGAAGCCGGGCAGGCAGAGCGGGCGGACCCTCTGTCTCTGTGACGATTTCCCGGGAAAGTCCCCGTCGGAATGGAGTGTATTTTTCAGCAGCAAAGAAAGGTGAATTTAATGAAAGCATTATTCTGCCCCTCGCTGATGTGCATGGATTTCCTGCACGCGGCGGAAGAGATCGAGATCCTGAACGCGGGATGCGATCTGTATCATGTGGATATTATGGACGGTCATTTCTGCAGGAACATTACGCTTTCTCCGTCGATCATTAAGTCCCTTCGCCCGGCGATGAAGCTTCCGATGGACGCGCACCTCATGGTGACGGACCCGGAGCAGTACTTCGAGGCGCTCGCCGCAGCAGGCACGGATTATATTTCCGTCCACGCGGAGACGATCAATGTCAAGGCCTTCCGGACGATGCGCGCCATCCGCGAGCTCGGCTGCAAAACCGGCCTTGTGCTCAACCCCGCCACGCCCCTTTCCTATGTGGAAGAGTACATCGAGGAAGTGGATCTTCTGACGATCATGACGGTCGACGTCGGATACGCGGGCCAGCCCTTCATTCCGGCCATGCTGAAAAAAATCGCGCAGGCGAAAAAGCTGCGCGAGGAGAGAGGGCTGGACTATCTGATCCAGATCGACGGCGCGGTCGGCCCGAAGACCTACGGCGCGCTGCACGCGGCCGGCGCGGACGCGTATGTCATGGGAACTTCCGGTCTTTACCGCAAGGGCATGACGCTGAAGGAGTCCTGCGAAAGACTGCATGCGGATTTTGAAGAGGCGGTCAGGGCGTACGAAGCCGAAAAATGATCATAAGAGAGCGGGATCCCTCGAAGCGAATGAGGGATCCCGCTTTTTTTCTATCCTCTTATCTTCTCAGCGGATCGAGGGCTTCGTAGGCTTCCTTCGCATCGATCACGAAGTCGTTCGCGTGGCCTTCGATCGAGACGCGGCCTTCGTAGCCGGCCCGCTTCAGGGAGATGAAGAACTCTTCGTATTCCGGATAGCAGGGGTCTTCCTTCTTCGGGAAGGAACGGTAGCGCTCCTCCGCGATGTGGGCGTGGATAATACCGATGCCGTTTTCCAGCTCGTCATAGTAATCGCCGCCGGACATCATGTGATAGAGGTCCGCAAGCGCGCCGACGTTGACGCGCATCGTCATCGCGGCCAGACGCTGGGCGTCGGATACGAAGTTGATGATATTGCATTCTTCGGCACGCAGCGGCTCGATGGCGATGGTGATGAGGTGCCGCTCGGCGATGCTGGCCGCCATCCTCAGAAACTGCGAGAGCAGCTTGTAGCCTTCGCTCTCGGACATGTCGTCGGGTAAGCGTCTCGCGGCGCCGGAGCCGAAGACCACCATCTCGATGCCGAGCTCTTCCGCGCGGGTAAAGGCCTTCTCGAGATAGGCCCGCACCCGCTCGCCGGTGCCTTCCTCCGAGCAGAGCACGAAGTCGCCGGGCAGCATGCTGTTCGCGGATTCGACGGGCAGCGGAGAAGCCTTAACTTTCTGAAGAAGCTCCTGATATTCATTTTCCTCCATCAGCGCGATCGAGGAAAGACCGAGCTCTACATAATCATATCCGATTTCCTTCATCAGCTGTGCATTATCAATGGATGTGCAGATCCCGAGTTTAATCATATGGACCTCCTTGCAGATTCAGACCGGCATCCGGTATTTTCACCGTAATCATATCACATTTTCCGACTTCTTTCAAGAACGGGCTGCTTTCAGGGCACGATACAATTGAATATCCCTGCGAGTTCGATTATAATGAGCGGAAGAGAGCAGCTCCAGAGGGCTGCGTAACCCTGCTTTTTCAACCATCAAACACCATTTGCCATAAGGAGGGCTCCACATGATCCGCATTGCAATTATCGGGACTGGAAACATTGCGCATGAACATATGCGCGCATATCAGAAGCTGTCGGAACTTGTCACGATCACGGCGCTTGTCGACATCATCCCCGGGAAGGCGGCGGCTTTCGCGGAGGAATTCGGTCTCGACGCGGAAAGCTTTGAACACCACGAGGAGATTCTCGGACGGGAGGACATCGATCTTGCGGACGTCTGCACGCCGCCCTATGTCCACGCTTCGATCTCCATCGATTTTCTGAAGGCCGGAAAGAACGTCGTCTGCGAAAAGCCGATGGCGGCCTCTCTTGAGGAATGCGACGCCATGATCCGGGCGCGGGACGAAAGCGGGAAGCTGCTCGCCATCATCGCGCAGAACCGCTTCAAACGGGCGATCCGGGATCTGAAGGCGATGCTGGACGAGAAAGTCGCCGGACCCGTGCGCCACGCGGCCGTGAATTCCTTCTGGTGGAGAGGCCACTGCTATTACGACCTCTGGTGGCGCGGCACATGGGAGAAGGAGGGCGGCGGCTGCACCCTGAATCACGCCGTGCACCATATCGATATGCTGCTCTGGATGATGGGCAGCCCGAAGAGCGTCACCTCGGTTCTCGCGAATACCGCCCATGATAACGCGGAGGTGGAGGACCTGTCCGTGTCGATTCTGGAATACCCCGGCGCGCTCGCGACGCTCACGGCTTCCGTCGTGCACCACGGGGAGGAGCAGGGGCTGGTCTTCCAGTGCGAGAAGGCGAAAATCTCGGCGCCCTTCGATACCTATGCGTCGCTGTCGATGCCGAACGGCTTCCCGGAGGAAAACCCGGCTCTGGAAGCCGAAATCAGGGCTTTCCGGGATTCGCTTCCCGAGCTTCCCTACGAAGGGCATACCGGCGAGCTGTATGATGTGATCACGGTGATTGAAGAGGGGCGCGCTCCGGCAATCAGCGCGGAGGACGGCCGCCGCACGATCGAACTGATCACGGCGATCTACAAGTCCGGCGCGCTTCAGGAGAAGGTGCAGCTTCCCCTTCAGAAGGACGATCCGTTCTATACGGTGGAGGGGATCATGCAGCGCGTGCCGCATTTCTACGAAAAAACCGTGTCGAAGACAGAGCTTTCGGGCGAAATCACCGTGGGCTCGGACTACCGCTGAGCGGTGATGCGAATTTCAGGGAGGAAAACCATGGACAGAAAAGACGGAATGAACTATGCGCCGAGCGGCGCGAAAAAAGCGGTCGTCCGGCCGGGAGAATTTGTATTTTCGGCGGTCCGGCTGGATCACGGACATATTTACGGAATGACGAACGGACTCCGGGAAGCCGGCGGAACCCTGAAGTACGCCTGGGACCCGGACCCCGCGAAGCTCGCGGCCTTTCTTCGGACCTATCCGGAGGCGCGCGCGGCAAAGAGCGAGGAGGAAGCCCTGTCCGATCCCGATACGCAGCTGATCGCCGGCGCGGCCGTTACGAGCGAGCGGGCGGCCCTCGGTTTCAGGGCAATCCGGGCGGGAAAGGATTATTTTACGGACAAGGCGCCCTTTACGACGACGGAGCAGCTGAACGAGGCGAAGCGGCTGACCGCCGAAACCGGCCGGAAATATATGGTCTACTATTCCGAGCGGCTCCATGTGGAAGGCGCGGTTCTTGCGGGAGAGCTGATTAAGAACGGAGAAATCGGCAAGGTGATCTCCGTGACCGGCTTCGGCCCGCACCGGCTCAGCGCGCCGACCCGGCCCGCCTGGTTCTTCGAGCGGGAAAAATACGGCGGAATCCTCTGTGACATCGGAAGCCACCAGATCGAGCAGTATCTGTATTATGCGGACGAGGAGGATGCCACGGTGCAGCTTTCCAGGATCGCAAACTATGCGCATCCGGAGTATCCGGAGCTTGAGGACTTCGGCGACTGCTCGATTGTCGGCGCGAATGGAACGACGAACTACTTCCGCGTCGACTGGTTCACGCCGGACGGCCTTCGGACCTGGGGAGACGGGCGGACCTTCATTCTCGGCACGGAGGGCTATATCGAGATCCGCAAATATGTGGACATTGCCACGGGAAAAGAGGACGGAGACCACGTCTACCTCGTGAACGGAAAGGGCGAGCAGTATTTCGACGCCAAGGGAACCGTCGGCTTCCCGTTCTTCGGCGGACTGATTCTCGACTGCCTGAACCGGACGGAAAACGCGATGACGCAGGCGCACGCCTTCAAGGCCGCCGAGCTCTGCCTGAAGGCCGAGGAGCAGGCAGTGCGGATTGACGGAAAGGTATAAAGGCTTTTTATCGTCAGGTGCTTGATTATTTCCTCTGAATCGTGTATTCTTGACGCAGAAGAACCAAAAGAATGCGTCATCAAAACGATAAAAAGAGAGGTATAATCCATGGCTTTTATTCAGGTCAGCATGATGGCCGGAACCCTCGGCCGCACGGTGCCCGTCTATGTGATCCTTCCGACGGACAAAATGACCTTTCCCGGCATGCCGGTCCGGGAGGAAAAACCCTACAAAACCCTGTACCTTCTGCACGGAATTCTCGGAAGCTGCGTCGACTGGGTGACGGGAACCCGCATCCAGCGCTTCGCGGAGGAGAATGACCTCGCGGTCGTGATGCCCTCGGGCGACAACAGCTTCTATCTGGATCATCCGGAAAGCATGAATAACTACGGCGAATTCATCGGACGGGAGCTCGTCGAGCAGACCCGGAAAATGTTCCCGCTCTCCAGAAAGCGCGAGGACACCTTCATCGGCGGACTTTCGATGGGCGGCTACGGCGCACTCCGGAACGGCCTGAAGTACAGCGATACCTTCGGGTCCATCGTGGCGCTTTCCTCCGCACTGATTCTCGAGGACAACCTGACGAAGACGAACGATACCTTTATGTTCCTGCAGCGGCGCGATTATTCGGAGGCCTGCTTCGGGGATCTTGAGGCGGCGCTTACGAATGACTGCAACCCGGAGGTCCTCATCCGGAAGCTGAAGGCGGAGAGAAAAGAAATTCCGCAGATTTTCCTGGCCTGCGGCGAATCGGACGGACTCCTTCCGAACAACGAGAAGTTCGCGAAATTCCTCGATTCGGAAGGCGTACCGTATACCTTCAAAATCGGCCCCGGAGCCCACGAATGGGACTTCTGGGACACCTGGATCAAATACGCGATTTATGAGTGGCTTCCGGTAGAAAAGTCGGGGCTTGGCATCAACAGCGGTCACATTTCGAAGGACGAGGATCAAACCGGGCAGGACTAAGGTATGGAAAGAGTAAAAGAGTATGCGCTGATTACCGGAGCTTCCTCCGGAATCGGCCGTGAGTTTGCGCGGCAGCTGGCGGCAAAGGGCTACAGCCTGCTGCTCGTCGCGCGGCGGGCGGAGCGCCTGCAGAAACTGAAGGATGAACTGAAAAAAGACTATCCGGTGGATATCCGGATCCTTCCGGCGGATCTGTCCTTCCGCGCGGAGTGCGGGCTCGTCGCGCGGGAAGCGGCGAAGCTGCCGGTGCGCGTCGTGATCAATAACGCCGGCCTCGGGGATTTCGGCGGATTTACGGAGACGGAGCTCTCGAAGGAGATGCAGCTCATCGACGTCAATGTGACGGCTCAGCATATCCTGCTGAAGAAAATGCTGCAGTTCTTTGAAGAAAAGGGCATTCAGGGATACATTCTGAATGTGGCGTCTTCGGCGGGCCTCCTGCCCGGCGGCCCCTACATGGCCGCCTATTACGCCACGAAGGCCTATATGGTCAGCCTGACCCGCGCGGTCCGGTCCGAATGCCGCGACCGGAAGAGCCGCGTGACGGTCAGCGCGCTCTGCCCTGGTCCTGTCGATACGGAATTCAACGACGTTGCGCGCGTGAAATTCTCGTTAAAAGGCATCAGTGCCGAGGAATGCGTGCGCTATGCCGTGAAGAAGCTTTTTAAAGGCAAAATGATTATCGTGCCCTCCTTTACGATGCGGGCCGGAGTTGTGCTCTCAAAGCTGGCTCCGCCGTCTCTCTCTGTCCGTATCGCGGGAAAGCAGCAGAAGAAAAAACTCGGATAAGGAGGAGGAAAAGGGATGACTTCGGAAGACAGGCTCCGCCTCGGCGTGATCGGCATCGGAAACATGGGTTCCGGACATCTGAAAAATGTGGCGGACGGACGGTGCCCGTCGGTGGAAATCACGGCGGTCTGCGATATCCGCCCGGAACGCTTTGAAATTGCGGAAAAACTGCACCCCCAGGCGGCGCAGTTTACGGACACGATCGAGCTCATGGACAGCGGACTTGCGGATGCCGTGCTCATCGCGGCGCCGCACTACCTCCACCCCGTATATGCGAAGGAAGCCTTTCAGCGCGGCCTGCACGTACTCACGGAAAAGCCGGCCGGCGTGACGACCGCGGCCGTGCGGGAGATGAACGAGGCGGCGAAGGCCTCCGGGAAGAAGTTCGCGATCATGTTCAACCAGCGGACGAACCCCTTATTCATCCGCGCCCACGACATCATTCAGGCGGGAGAACTCGGGGAACTGAAGCGCTTCGTGTGGATCGTGACGAACTGGTACCGCACGCAGGCCTATTACGATTCCGGCTCCTGGCGGGCGACCTGGACGGGCGAAGGCGGCGGCGTGCTCCTCAATCAGGCGCCGCATAATCTCGACCTCTGGCAGTGGATGTTCGGTGTGCCGGACCGGGTACAGGCCGTCGTCGGCTTCGGAAAGTACCACCATATCAATGTGGACGACGACGCGACGATTATCGGCGAATATGAAAACGGCGCGGTGGCGACCTTCATCACGACGACCGGCGAATGCCCCGGCACGAACCGGCTGGAGATCTCCGGCGACCGCGGAAAAATCGTGCTGGAAAACGGTCTGTTGAAGTGGTGGAAGCTTAAAAAACCGGAGCGCGAGGTTTGTTTCACGGCGAAGGAAGGCTTCTATGCCGGCGAGACGGAATACGAGGAATTCTCTGCCGAAGAGCCGGACGGACATCCGATCCTTCTGGAGGATTTTGCGCGCGCCGTCCTCGAGGATCGCGAGCCGCAGGTGCCGGGTTATGAGGGAATTAAGGCCCTGTCGATTTCGAACGCGGCTTATCTCTCGGCCTGGACCGGAGAAGCGGTCGCGCCGGGCACGCAGGAGGCGCGCTTTGAGGCGCTTCTGGAGGAGCACCGGCAGGCGGAGAAGGCGCTGAAGAAGGAAACAGAAGCATCCTGGAAGGATTCGGGCGAACAGAAGGCAAAAGCCGCATCCCCCGAGGATCTGGACGCCCTGATGAAGCGCTGGCAGGTGCGCTGGTAAGAAAGACAAGACAGGAATAGAAGGACAGGCCTCAGTGGCTGAAGTGTTATTTTTGCAGTGATGACGGATGAGGAGGTCAGCAAATGAAGAAGATTATGATCCCCGTGATTCTGGCGGCAGGCGTTCTGGTGCTTCCTGTATTATTTACCGGCTGCGGGATGTTCGGCATCGGGCTCGACAGCAATCTGAAGGCGCTGCAGGGCCGCTGGTATGATGTCAACGGAGATACGACGCTGGAATTCAAAGGACGCCGGATGACGGTGAAGGACGCTTATATCAAAGAAACCTACACGGTCCGGGTTCGCGGAGAAGATGTGAAATATATCGAGAACGCGAAGAGCGATTCCTATGACAAGGGCTTTGGCATGCTCGGGACGATTGAGATCCGGGACGGCGTGCTCTCGGCCTATGAGCAGATTATGGACGCCGAGGGGCACAAGTACCGCTTCGTCCGCGAGGAGGATCTGGAGAAGGAAAAGGAAGTCATTGACAAATCCAGAGATCTTCCGAAAACGATTGAATCACAGGAACTCGTGGAATTCAGCCTGAGCTTCAGTCTGGAAGACTCCTGGTATGATGTGCCGGCGGACGGTTCCTGGGAACGCGGGCGATATCACTTTGAAATCACGCGGCAGGACGATGGAAATTATTCCATGAATTTTGACGGGATGGGTTCCTCCTACATCTTCTGCGATTTTTCCGGGCAGGTGACGGAGGACTATATGCGGGGGCTCGCGAAGCTGATCGGGGAGCAGAAGATCGCGGAGCACAACGGCATGTACCTCACCAATAACGAGAACTTCAAGAGCTGGAGCCTCACAGCGGAATATGCGTCCGGAGAAAAACTCGAGCTTTACCGTGACGGCCGTCCGGCGCTTGAATGCCCCTTCAGCATCAAGGCATTTCTGGACTATGCGGATGAGCGGGCGGAAGTTCTGCCGAGAGAGGAAAGCAGCGGATCGGACGAAAACGGAGCTTCAAACGAAACGACCCCTGAAGAGTCCGAGAACGCGGAGGTCCTGGAATATCTTCAGGGACACTGGGTGGATGTGAACAGCGATACGACCCTGGACATCGAGGGGGATCAGCTGACGATGGTGCTTTACGGCGGAATGACGGAGGTCTATACGGTTCGGGTGATCGGCGAAGAATACAAGCAGCTCGTGAACTGGACGAACGGCCGGGAGGATTCCTTCGATATCGTTTCTCAGATGCACCTTCAGGCGGACGGGTCGCTGCAGGCCGATGAAATGATCCTGGATGCAGACGGACACTCCTTCCGCTTTGTCCGGGAAGACGAACTGGCGGCGGAGAAGGAAATCCGGGACCTTTCGGAAGACCTTCCGAAAGAGATCGAATCGACGGAGCTTACGGAGTTTCACCTGAGCTTCAGCTTAGACGACACCTTATATGACGTGCCGCAGGGAGATCCCTGGACAGCAGGGCACTTCAGCATCGACATCTCGAAGGAGGACGGCAGCGGTCAGCTCGACTTCAATGCGATGGGCGACAGCTATGTGATCTGCCAGTACAGCGGGAAAGTCTCCGGGAAATTCATGAAGGGCCTCGCGGAACTGATCAAATCGGAGAAGCTTCCGGAGCACAACGGTTACCATATGGAAAACAATGAGGACTTCGACGGCTGGTTCCTTTCGGCAGAATACGCTTCCGGGGAAGAGCTTCTGCTGCAGGCTGACGGGCGCGCATCGCTCGAGTGCCCCTTCAGCATCCGGGCTTTCCTCGAATATGTCAACCGGGAAGTGCAGTTTGACGGAGAATAACAGAGACAGTGATCAGAGACAGGGGGACGGTTCTTTCGTCTTGGCGAACCAAGACGAAAGAACCGTCCCCCTGTCTCCCCCTGTCTCCCCCTGTCTCCCCCTGTCTCCCCCTGTCTCCCCCTGTCTCATTTTTGGCGCTCAGTTCACGGCCGTTCCGTTTACATACAGTGTATAGCCGTTCGAAATGATATTGTCCGTGCTGCCGTTGAACTCGGTGATCCAGGTGTCCGCCGTCAGGGTCCAGGTGCTGGTTCCGTCGAGCGTGACGGATACCGTGCCGATCTCGGTCGAGACGGTTTCGCCGGAAGCGTTTGTAATCTCGCCGCTGATCGAACCGGTGAAGGAAGAGCCTTCCGTGAGGTTCAGCGTCAGCGTGGAGTTGTCGCCGACGAGGATGGTTCCTTCGAGAACCTGATTCACGGCGTTCAGCGTTGCGATGTTCTCGGCGCCGGACCAGCCGTCGTCACAGACCGAGAGCAGGACGCCCGCGCTGTCCTCATTGACCAGCTGAACATTTTCAAGCGTAATCACCGCATTCGTATTGGTCACATGGAAAATGTGGCCGTTTTTGCTGGTGAGCGTGCCGTCCGTCATGGTGAAGGACGAGGTGCCGCTGTCTGCGTCGCCGGACATCGACTGGTAAATCATGATGCTGTCATAGAAGGTCGCGTTGCCGTTGCATTTGGTGTTGTTCGCCGTGAGCTCGCAGTTCTCCAGCGTGATCGAGTTCTTGCCCTCGATGCAGACGCCTTCGGAAAGGTTGGACACGAGCTCTGCGTTCGAAACGGTAATATCCGCGGTCGAATAGATTGCCGGGGAGCCGAGTCCGTTCGTCGTATAGCTGCCGCCGTCCACGACAACGGTTCCGCCGCCGCGGTCGGTGCGGATGGCCGCAGAGGACTGGCCGGAGGTCGTGACGGTGAGGTCATAGGCGTAGGTGATGCCGCCGCCGGTGGTCATGATGCCGCCCGAGCCGTCGCCGGTCGTTGTAATGACCGTATCCCGGATCGTGACCGTCGTTCCGTCGCCCTCGGCGCCGTTCTGTCCGCCGTTTCCGCCGTAGGAGAAGACGCCGTTCGCACCGTCCGCGTCACTCGTAATCGTGCCGCCGGTGATGGTGACGTTCGCCCCGTCCTTTGCGAGGACGGCCGCATTCAGACCGTAGAAATTGCAGTTGTCGCCTCCGTCGGAATCGCCGGTCTTTTCCACTGCTGCGTTTTCAATCGTGACGGAATCCGAGGTACTGACAAGAAGCGCGGACTCATCGGCCGTTGTGCTGACATAGGATTCTCCGGACTGCGTAACGGCAGAATCGATCGTAACGGCTGCGGTATAATCGATATCGGAAGAAGAGGATCCGCCGCCGAAGCCGCCGCCTTCGCCGTCCGGGGGCGTGCCTTCGGGCCTGTCGCCGCCTTTGCCGTCCGGGGGCGTGCCTTCGGGCCTGTCGCCGCCCTCGCCGTCCGGGGGCGTACCTTCGGGTTTTTCACCGCCTTCACCGTCGGGGGGAGCATCGGGACGGTCGGAATCATCCTGATCTGCATCCTGCGAAGAATCGCCGGTGTTCGTTTCGGTATCTTCGGCTTCCGCAGGTTCTTCCGCGGTCGTCCCGGTTTCCGATACTTCTGCAGCTGAAGCGGCGGAAGTGGTTTCAGTTTCTGTCGTATTGATATTGCAGGCCGCGGCGGATAAGATTAAAAGTGCCGCCAGCGCTGTGGGAAGGGTTCGGTTCAGTTTCATACTCAGGTTCCTCCTTGGTTTTGATGGCGCAAGTATAACAGGAATTACTGAAACGAAACTGAAAGGAAAATCTATTTTACGAAAAAAGAACTTCGCGCCAGGCGGCGGTCAGTTTTTCCAGGGACCAGGCGGCGTTCGCGGGGCTTGTCGAGGGCAGCTTCTCTGCCGGAATTCCGGTCAGGGGCAGCTGATACTTTTGATAAAGCTCCCAGGATTTCGTCCCGTTGCAGCAGATTTTTACGATCCGGGCTGTCTGCAGGATCGGGCTTAAGTCTGTCGGGACGGCGTTTTTAATGGAGGCGTCCGAGGAACCGGTGATTTCACAGGAAAATATGGTGTCATAGAGGGCCAGATGATTCCCGAGGATCAGGGCCCTCTTTTCTTCGATGGTCTCGGGGACGGGCGCGCCCAGGAGCGCCGCGATGAGCTTCCAGAAGCGGTTCTGCGGATGGCCGTAGAAAAACTGCTGCTCGCGCGATTTCACCGAGGGAAAGGACCCGAGGATGAGGATCCGCGAGTCCGGGCCGTATAAGGGCGGGAAGGGGTGTGTCATGATCGTTACCTCCGGATGAACTCTTATCCGTAGTATACGGCACGGCGGAGGGAAAAGCAACAGAAGCTTTTCGGTTGCTTTTCAGAGGGAATTGTTATATAAATATATGTGAAACCACTGGCAATTGCTTCGTTGGCGTCCTGTTTCGCACAGGGAGACGCGGATTCTGATTAACAGGGAGAGACCTTTCATGAAAAACAGCGAAGATCAGAAGATCCTCCGACCGCTTTGCCGGCAAATGGGCGCGGGAACGAAAGGATACGGAGATGATCGTCAACGCCTATGAGCTCGACACCTCCGGCCTGAAGCTGCTGCGTTTTACACGGAACGAAAAGTGGCTCGCCTATATCATGAGGAACCGCGGCGGATATGCGGATCTTTATCCGGAGGCGTATCAGGCCGAAATCGC
>CAMPAR010000004.1 GCA_946632055.1 uncultured Lachnospiraceae bacterium | reverse complement strand
AAGGATAGAAATATCCGCATTTCCCTTGAGAATTTGACGGCTTCTGTGATATACTTTATAAAAGGGTGGGGTTCGGAAAACCCCTTCGAAAGCGAGTGCTTTCCTATGGATCGTGATGTGCGGCATAAAAGCCTTTTTAGCGCCGTGTCCTGGATCGCCGCAATTGAATATAAGGAGGAGACAGAGGATGAAAGAATTAACGGTCAAACTGACAAACAAGGTTACGCATGCGCTGACGCCGGGAATGATCGGCCTCTTTTTCGAGGACATCAACTACGCGGCGGACGGCGGCCTCTACGCGGAAATGATCGAAAACCGCTCCTTTGAGGCAGTGGACGCCTATGGGATCCCCGGAAGCTTCTATAATATTCCGGACCCGGGCTACGGATGGACGAAATACAGCAGCGGTGATTCGGAAGGCTCCGAAAGCTTCCTCGAGTTTGTTACGGGCGATCCGGTAGCGTCCGAGAATCCGCACTATCTCAGGCTGACGGCTGCAGCTTCGGGAGACGGCTTCTCCAACAAGGCCTATGACGGGATCGCACTAAAAGAGGGCATGAAGTATCATGTTTCCTTCTATGCTCGTTCGGCGTCTCCGGGAGCGCACGCGGTGACCATCCGGATTATAAAGGATGGAACGGTCTTTGCTGAGGGGAAAGCAGAGATTTCAGAAGGAACGATGCATTTGCCCTTTGTGGATCTTTCCGACGAGGCACTGGCCTGGCTTCAGAAACAGCATCCGGCGGACCCGGAGGATTCAGACAAAGCGGCCGTACCGCCCTTTAAGACCTGTCCTTCCGAGGGCTGGAAGAAATATGAAATTGAACTTACCGCAGAAAAAACGGTCCGCGGAGCGCAGTTTGTGATTGCTGCCGACATCCCGGGCATTTATGAGTTCGACCTGATCTCGATGATTCCGGAGGATGCGGTTGCGGGTGTTTTCCGAAAGGATCTGTTTGACGCGCTTCTTGCAATGAAGCCCGGATTCATCCGTTTCCCGGGCGGCTGTATCATCGAGGGCGTGAGCCTCGGGAACCGTTATCAGTGGAAGCGTACGGTCGGCCCGCTGGAGAAGAGAAAAATCATCCCCAATCTCTGGGCATACGATGACAACCGGGCGAACGGGCCGCGTTCGCACCGCGATACGGACAGCCATTACACTCAGTCCTACGGCATCGGCTTCTACGAATATTTCCTCCTGTGCGAAATGCTCGGGGCCTCTCCGCTTCCCGTACTGAATATCGGCGCAGCCTGCCAGTTCCGCTCTCATGAGAAGGTGGCGGTAACGGATCCGGCCTTTATGGAGTACATTCAGGATGCGCTCGATCTCGTGGAATTTGCGAACGGCGGCGCTGATACGCCCTGGGGCAGGCTGCGTGCGGATATGGGGCACCCGGAGACTTTCGGCCTTCGGATGATCGGCGTCGGCAATGAGCAGTGGGAGACGAAGTACTTCGACTTCTATAAGCGCGCGGAGCTTTTCGAAAAGGCGATTCATGAAAAGTATCCGGACATCCGCATCATCGGATCGGCCGGCCCGATGATCGATTCCCCGATGTGGAAGGAGTCCTGGGAATTCTACCGCAGTGAGAACGAAAAGAAGGAAGGCGCCGCCTATGCAGTGGATGAGCATTACTATGTGGCGCCGGAGTGGCTTTTAAGCCATGCGGACCTCTACGATTCCTATCAAAGAGATGTGGGCGTTTTTGCCGGAGAATATGCCGCGCATGTTGCTGACCGGGCGAATTCGATGGAAGCGGCGCTCGCGGAAGCCGCCTTCCTGACAGGCGTGGAGAAGAACGGTGATGTGGTGAAGCTGGCCTCCTACGCGCCGCTCTTTAACCGGATCGGGCACAGCCAGTGGCAGCCGGATATGATCTGGTTTGACGATCAGAACGTGTATCTGACGCCAAGCTATTATGTTCAGAAGCTGTTCTCGGTGTATGCAGGAGATGCGGCGCTTGAAATGGAGGATCAGGAAAAGCACCTTCGCGAATCGGGAATCTATATGAATGTTACCGGGAAAACCGACGCGTCCGGCGCGGTTTATGAGACCATCGTTAAGCTGGTGAATACGGCTGCAGAGGACCAGAAGGTCTTCCTGAAGCCGGAAAATGGGGATACAGCCATAGTTAAGGCGAAGGTGATCCGGCTGTACGGCATCGGAAAGAGCAACCCCGGGATCCCGCAGGAAAGCAGAGTGACGGAGGAGCTCACGGATCGTCCGGACATCTTCCTGCCCGCGCATACATTTACCATCGTTGTGCTTTCCTGACAAGTTCTTCGTGTAAAAGAGAGAAATCCAAACAAGTCACATGTCAAATACAAAAATCGAAAACATATTAAAATACACCGCAATTGCGACCGGCGGAGTCGGACTTACGAGCTTTGCCGTATTGAAGATGCACCGGCTGATCCGGGAGGCGATTTTCTCCCGGAATGAGCCGAAGGAAGTCTTTGTCGTCCGGAACCGGATGCATAAAAAGGCTGTAAAGTCGAGTATCGTCGAGCAGGAGCGGCTGGCCTCCGGCGAAGAGCTGCAGAAAAAAGACCTGCAGACGGTTGAGTGCACAGCGCGGGACGGCGCAGTGCTGATCGGGCATTATTTAAAGCATCCTTCGCCGAAGCGCGTGATCATTGCCTTCCACGGCTGGCGCTCTCCCTGGTACCGGGATTTTTCGCCGATCTGGGAATATTGGCAGGAAGAGTGCAGCGTGATTTTTGTTGAGCAGCGGGCGCACGGAGAAAGCGGCGGAGAGTATCTCGGGTACGGGACGCTGGAGCGCTTTGATGTGATCTCCTGGACCGAGCGCGTGAAGGAACTCATTGACTGGGAAAACACCCGGCGGGAGGATGGGGAGAAGCTTCCGATTTATCTTGCCGGGACCTCGATGGGCGCAGCGACAGTGCTCCTCGCGTCCGGCCTCTCACTGCCGGAGGGTGTCACGGGAATCCTTGCCGACTGCGGCTTTACTTCGATGGAAGCGATCTGGGAAGAAGTGATGAGAAATACGCTGAAGGTTTCGAAGCCCGTCCGGGAGGCGGAGCTAAAATACCTTCGGCACTGCATCCGGAAAACGGGCGGACAACTCTGCTCGACGCTCGACGCGATGGATGTCTGCAGGACGCCGGTTTTCTTCGTACACGGGAAAGAGGATGATTTCGTCCCGCCGTATATGACGGAGGAGAACTACGCACGCTGCAGGGCGCCGATTAAACGCCTCTATCTGGCTCCGGACGCGAGACATGGCACGAGCTTTTATCATAACCGGGAGGAGTATCGGGAGAGGGAAGAGGCGTTTTTCAGGGAGTGCGAGGGCGGATGAAAAAGGGGCGCAGGCCGTATGGCCTGCGCCCCCTCTTTTTCTGAAGGCTTCAGAAATATTACTTCTTAAGGTTCGCTACGTACTCGTCAAGCTGCTTCTGGTAAGCTTCCTTGATCTTGTCCGCACCGGCGATCTTAAGCTGCTCTCTGAACTCTTCAAGTCCGCCTTCAACACCATTGGTGTTCAGCGCGAGTTCAAGCGGAGTCCAGTATTTGTTGTAGACATCGGTGACGTTGGCGATTTCAGTGTCGAGGCCGGTCGTATCGATAACGATAGCGCTGTATTTTTCCTGCGTATCGTCCTTCGCGATCATCTCTTCCCACTTCTCATGCCACTCATCCCAGCCGGCAGGAGATCCGACGGTCTTACGGGTCAGGCCGGTCGTACGAACGGTCCACATACCGGAGGTAGAATACAGATCCGGATCAAGCATGACAGCGGAGCCATCTTCTTCGAGCTTATAGGTCGTGCCTTCGATACCATAGTAGAAAGCGTCGTAGGCTTCCTGATCGGAGGTGATCAGATCCCACAGAGCAAGTGCTCTCTCGGGGTTCTTGGAGTTGATCGAAACGGATACAGAGTCCTGCGTGAAGGGAAGGTGTGCCGCATACTTGTTGAAATCGGAGTATGCCCACTCCCAGCCATTCTTTTTGTTGTACGCGTCGATCATCAGGCCCTGGTAAGAGTCGATGTTGTGGCAGCGGATAAATGCCTTGCCGTTCTGACACTGCTGAGAATCCGTAATGGACAGACAGGTTTTGGAGAAGTAGCCCTTCTCATTCCAGCGTTTCATCATGTTCAGGAAGTCTTCGATGCCGGGAATCTCGTCGATGGAGATGACCTTCGGGTTCTCTTCGTCGAGATTGAAGTAGAAGTTGCCGGCTTCGTTGCCGATCAGCTGATAACCAAGCTGACGGGCCCACATTGCATCCCATGCAGAGCCGTTCTGGTAAATGTCCATGGGCAGGATCTCGGGATACTTCTCGAGGCAGTAATCGCAGTACTTCTCGATGTCATCGAAAGTCTTGATTTCCAGGCCTTCAAGATCGGAACCCTTCAGGATATCTGTACGATAGATCGGTCCCTGGGAAATATAGGTTGCCCAAAGTGTCGGAATCGTATAGATGTGTCCGTCAACGGTTGCCTGCTGCTTTGCCTGATCGGTAGCCTTCGCGTAGTTCTTCGGCGCGTATTTCGGCCACAGATCGTCGAGAGCCATGAATGCGCCCTGCTGAGCGAGCTTGGAATAACCCAGCCATCCTGCGGTGTAGATCAGGTCAATCGGTTCGCCGGACGAAAGCTTCAGGTTGTAGGTGCTGCTGTAGTCCGACCACGGAATCCAGTTGACCTGAAGTGTGCAGTTGAGTTTTTCCTTGAACAGCTTGTTCATGTTCTCATCAACGATATCCTGTCCTGCCGGACGGTCGGAGATGAAGTACATGACGATCTCGACTTCCTTGGAGGTGTCGAGGGTGGTTTCAGACTGGCCGCCATCAGCAGCGGTTGTGCCTGAAGTGGAGCCGCCATCAGCAGCGGTTGTGCCTGAGGTGGAGCCGCCTCCCGTACATGCTGCCAAAGCAAACACCATGGCCGCAGCAAGAATGAGGGCAACTGCTTTCTTAATGTTACTCATCATTTTTCTCCCTTCATAAAATGATCTTTCTTTATAATACGGTCAGCCCTTGACGGAGCCGACAGTAATACCCTGTACGAAGTACTTCTGGACAAAGGGGTAAACAATCAGGATCGGGCCGGTTGCCACGACTGCCATGGCCATCTTGAGGGAGTTCGACGGAACCGCCTCGACATAGATACCGGCCTGTGCGGCAATTCTGGACATGGCCTCTGATTTCTGCAAAAGGTTATACAGCATGTACTGCAGCGGGTACTTCTCAGTGCTGTCGATGTAAAGCATCGCATTGTACCAGTTGTTCCAGTAACCGAGCGCGGTGAACAGCGCGATGGTTGCAAGGCCCGGCTTCAGAAGCGGCAGGATGATGCTGAAGAAGATCTTGTATTCACCCGCGCCGTCGATCTTGCCGGACTCGATCAGTGCCGAAGGAATGCCGGTAACAAAGGATCTCATGATCAGCAGGTGGAATACGCTGAACATGCCCGGAAGGATCAGCGCCCAGTAACTGTCCTTTAAGTGCAGGTAGCGGATGAAGAAAATGTACGTACAGACCATGCCGCCGTTGAACAGTGTCGTAAAGTAGAAGAAGAAAGATACCTTATTCCTGTAGGGGAAATCCTTTCTTGCGATCACGTACGCCGTCAGGGCGGTCATCAGAACGCCGAGGAAAGTTCCGACGACGGTGATGAAGATCGATACCAGATACGCTCTTCCGATGGTCGCCGGCGTTTTAAATACCAGCTGGTAAGCCGCAGTAGAGAATTCACGCGGAATAATATCAAATCCGTGGAAATTGATATACTGCTCGGAGGTAAAAGAGCCGGAAATAATAACAATAAACGGAACGAGACAGATCAGCGCCATCAGGCCGACGACGATATATGCAATGAAGTAGAAAGTAAGCGACGAGGCACTCAGCTTAATCTTGGTTTTTTCCGCAACCGGAGCGGTAGTTGTTTTAGCCATGTTCTTTCCCCCCTTTCCTTAGAATAATGCGTAGTCTTCGTCAATCTTCTTAACGATGGCATTGACAAGAACAATGACAACGAAGCAGACAATGGACTGATAGAAGGACGCTGCAGTGGTCATGCCGAGTGTCGCGCCAGACGTCAGAGAACGGAATACGTAAGTGTCGATAACGTCTGTCGCATTGTACAGCTGGCCGTTCGTACCGATGATCTGATAGAACATTTCGAAATCGCCGCGGAGGATTCGGCCGACCTGCAGAAGAAGCATCGTGATAACGGTGGGACGGATGCAGGGGAAGGTGATATGACGGATACGCTGGAAGATCGTCGCGCCGTCAATGGCTGCCGCCTCATAGATTTCCTGATCGACACCGGTGATTGCCGCAATGTAAATGACCGAGTTGTAGCCGCACCATTTCCATGCGTTGAACGCACAGATGATGAAGGGCCACACGCTGGGCTTGGCGTACAGGTTAACCGGTTCGCCGCCGGCGGACTTGATTAAGTTGTTCATCATACCGGTTTCGTAATTGAACAGCGCAAAAACGAAGATGCCGACGATAACCCAGGAAATGAAGTAGGGCAGGAAGATAATGGACTGCGTCAGTTTTTTGTAGGTCTTGTGAAGGAGCTCGGTGATGAAGATCGCGATCACAATGGCAAGCGCCTGAGAGGTAATCAGGTTCATGACATTGTAGAGGACCGTGTTCTTGGTGATCAGCCAGCCCGTACCGGACGAGAACAGGAACTTGAAGTTGTCGATCCCGTTAAAATCACTTCCGAAAACGCCCTTCCCGAAATTGTAGTTCTTAAAAGCCAGAATCAGGCCGACCATCGGAATATAAGCCAGAACAATAGTTACCAGGAGCGCCGGAATCAGCATCGTCCACAGCGCCCAGTTCTTTTTAAGGTCTTTGGTAAAATTGCGCATACGCAGCTACCCCTTTCATTTATTTTCCCGCCCGGATCGGGAAACCGAGCCGGCCGGACAGACTACACATGCAAGCAGAAAATGTGAATTTTCTGTTAAAACTTGAAGACAGTATATCAGAAACAGCAGGGATTGTATATAAAAAAACTTTGCATCATAAAAATATTCTCAGTAATAATAGAAAAAACAACTAAAAATAGAGTCTCCTTGTTAGTATAATGCAACAAAAAGCACTAAAATCCGGACGTAAAACAGTGCGGGCTTTTATCATATATCATTTTTCTTTTGCTTATAGACAAAATCTCAGATGTTTGGTAAAATTAACAATATTAAAGATAAAAGAAGCCTTGCTGTGTTAAATAATTAACAAAAAAACATGTGCACACCTTTACCGGAAGAGTTTTGACAGAGGAGAACGAAGAGGAGAGCATTCATGGAAATTGATGAAAAAAGACTGCTGCAGCAGCTTTGCTATGAACTGCATACCATGGTTCGCGTACTTGATAATGAACACCGTCTTCTCGCGGAGTTTCGCCCGGAACCGGACTTTGATGACAGCGGCATTCTGTTTGAAGGGATAGCGATCCGGCACTTTGAGCCGGCCGGAAGCGTCCCGGTGATTTACAGCATCAACCGGACATTCTGTTATTCGGCGTTCCGGATTATGGACCGGTGGTATTTTTTCGGACCGATGTGCTGTACAGTTCCCTTCTCCTGCCGTCACGAGTTCCGGTACGGACTGGCAGAGGACCGTGTGCAGATGCTTCTTTCGAAACTGAAACCGCTTCCTCTGGGACGGATCGCGGAGCTCATATGCCTGCTGCCGAACTGTGCGCTGAACCAGGAGAGGGAAACGATGCGGCTTCTCGGCGAACAGGACGTGCTGCTTGAGAATCAGATCCGTACTTCCAGATCTGATGAAGTCCTTTCTGATGTGACCAGCACGGTTTTTGCCAATCTGGAGAGCGGCTACCGGCATAACCCCTATGACGAAGAAGTCCGCGAAATGGCTGCCGTTGAACGGGGCGATACGGAGCTTCTGGCCAGAATCCTGAACGAAACCTATTATGGAAACATCGGAATCCTCGCGGACGACGCGCTGCGTCATACCAAAAATCTGGGAGTCGTCATTATTACCATTGCATCCAGAGCGGCGATCCGCGGAGGCGTTCCCTATGAGATGGCATTTTCCATGTCGGACCGTTTCATCCAGGAGCTGGAACAGAAGACGTCGGTAGCAGAGGCGGAAGAATACAGCCGTTTCGCGGAGTTCCAGTACGCCAGTACGGTCAGAGATTATCAGCAGGCGCTCCGGACGGAGCGAAGCGGCAAGGAGAATGAGCATGTCGAGCGATGCAAGAATTATATTTTCCGGAATCTCCACGGCAAAATCCGGGTGTCGGAAATGGCTGAAATGCTTGCGCTGAACGCAAATTACCTCTCGACTGTATTCAAAAAGCATGAAGGGGTGACGATTGGAGAGTATATTCTGCGGCAGAAGCTTCTCCTCGTGCGGAATCTTCTGATCTACAGTGAGTATTCTTTCCTGGAGATTACGAATTATCTCGGCTTTCCGTCCCAGAGCTACCTCGGGAAACGCTTTAAAGAGGAGACGGGGATGACGCTGAAAGAGTACAGAACACGCTATCAGGTAAGGGATTTTATCTACCCCGGCGCCAGCGAGAATGGCCTGCAGCAGTCGCAGTGATACGGGACAGCTCCGGTGCTTCGGCAAAGGAAGCCGTCCATAAGGAGAACAGGAAGGCCTTTTTTTGCGGCTTGCAAATCCTGAGGAAAGTGTTATAGTAATGAGTAACGATGCTGCCCGGAACGGATCGCATGCGGACAGCAGATGAAAGGAGACAACTATGCGCTACAAACATTTTACAAATGCCAATGAAGACGTGTCGCTCATCTCGATCGGCACCTGGGGAACCGGCGAACTGGAGAGTTTTGGCCTGGTCGAGAAAGAGAACGGCAAGGTGACGACAAAGGGCATCATGAAAGCCCGGGAGCGCGCCGTCGAGGCGATTCAGGCAGGCCTTCAGGGCGGCATCAATCTGATTGACACCGCACCCTGCTACGGCTGGGGCGCTTCGGAGCGGATTGTCGGCGAAGCGATTCAGGACTTTGACCGTGACAAGATCATGATTTCGACCAAATTCAGCCTGGTGCCCGATATGGCCCGTCCGGAGCGCGGCGGCGCTTCTTCGGGCGGTTCCTACAAGAATGTCATGCGTGAGGTTTCCGCCTCCCTTCGGCTTCTTCGGACGAACTATATCGACTTCTATATCATGCACTATCCGGATCCCTATACGGATGTCGCGGAGACGATGTCGGCGCTGAACGTGCTGAAAAAGCGCGGCGTGATTCGTCACATCGGCCTCTCGAACCACTCGAAGGAGCAGATCGAGCGCGCGATGGAGTGGGCGCAGATTGATATCATCCAGCCGCCGTTCTCGATGGTCGACCGCGAGATGGAAGACCTGATGCGCTGGGCAAAATCTCAGGGCATCGACAGCCTGACCTACGGAACCCTCGGCGCGGGCCTTCTCTCCGGAAAAGTCCGTGAGATGCCGGTTTTCGATCCGCAGGATGTGCGCCGCGGCTTCTACCGCAACCTGTACAACGAAGAGAATTTCGCGAAGTTCCTGAAGCTTCTGGAAGTTATGGACAATATCGCGGCGGCGCACAACTGCCCGGTCGGCCAGGTGGCGATCAACTGGACCGGCGAGCAGGACTACGTCGGCACCGAGCTGATCGGCATGGGTTCTCCGGAGCATGCAAGAGAGAACTGCAAGGCCTTTGACTGGACGATGAGCGAAGAGGAAAAGGCGGCGATCGACCGGGTGCTTCACGAGATGGGAATCGGCGACATCGAACTTCTCGACTGGATGAAGCGCTGAAGAAGACAGTTTTTTGACAGAGTAAAGAGCAGCGCCCTCACTTACGGGAGAATCCGTAAAAAGGGCGCTGTCAATGATTTAGAGGAGGACCGGACGTGAATCTGGATATCAGGACATTTTGGGAACGCTTTTCGGACATCTGCGTGGAGTATGCACTCCGGATACTCGGCGTCATCGTCATACTGATTGCCGGAAAAATGCTGATCCGGCTTCTGATGAAGCATTTCCTGAAGGGAAAAGTGGCAGAAAAGCTCGATCCCAGCGTCCGAAACTATATCCGCACATCGATTAAGTTCATCCTGAATGTGCTTCTTATCGTCATCTGCGTGGCGGTGCTCGGCGTGCCGGTAGCCTCGATTATCGCTGTATTTGCCACGATCGGGGCAGCCATCGTTCTCGCCATGCAGGGCTCGCTTTCCAATGTCGCGAGCGGCATCGTGCTTCTCATCACGCGTCCCTTCCGCTTAAACGACTGGATTACGGCCGGTGAACGGACGGGGGAGGTCGTGGAGCTCGGGCTCTTCTACACGACGATCCGGACGATTGAGAACCTGGACATCATCATTCCGAACAGCGAGCTTACGACGGCAGTCATCATCAATCTGTCCCGCGAAGACCGCCGCAGGGCGAATTTCACGCTGAAGGTCGCCTACGGCTCGGACACGGAGAAGGTGCGGCGCGTGGTGCTTGACTACATTGCCTCGTGCCCGCTGATCCTGAAGGACCCGGAGCCTTTCTGCGCGATGAACGCGATGTCGGACTCCTCGATCGATTTTATTGTCCGGTTCTGGTGTGAAAGCAGCAAATACTGGGATAACTGGTTTGTCTTCCTGGAGGGGCTGTACAATGAACTCGGAAAACAGGGAATCCAGATTCCGTTCAACCAGCTGGACGTGCATATCACACAGTAAAGAAACCGGCCCGCGTTTTTTCGGCGGGCCGGTTTTGTACATTCGGGTTTTTACTGGCTTACAGAAGCTTTCGTACCTCGGAAAGGCTTAAGCCTTTTTCTCGGGCAATACGGGCGAGATCCTCGAATTCGTATTTTTCGCGGACGACGCCGTAGCCTTCGGAGTGCTTGACGCGGACCGGGCCGTATTCCGTCTCGACGGTATTCAGGCTGCGCTTCAGAATGTACCGGCTGCAGGGAACCTCACGGATGCCGATGGTCGTGGTATATTTGAAAATCGCGGAGGCAATCTCCACCTTCTTTTCCGGCGCGCAGAGCACCCGAAGCAGCGTGCCCGGACGGCTCTTCTTCATATTGACCGGAATCGTGAACACTTCAAAGGCGCCGGCCTCAAACAGGCGCTCCATCGCGAAACCGATATCTTCCGCCGGCATATCATCCACATTGCAGTTCAGTTCCACCACGTGATCGCCGAGATCCGAGCTTTCTCCCAGCATAACGCGGACACAGTTGGCCGCTTCGAAATCCTTCTTGCCCATGCCGTAGCCGGTCTTCTCGACCCGCATCACGGGCATATCGCCGAAGCCTGCGCCGAAATACTTCAGAAGCGCAGCGCCGGTCGGCGTGCAGAGCTCGCCGCGGATCCGGCCGCCGTAAATCGGAAGCCCCTGCAGAATGTAGGCGGTTGCGGGCGCCGGAACCGGCAGAACGCCGTGCGCGCAGCGGACCGTACCCGAGCCGACATGGACGGGGGAGACAAATACTTTGGCGGGAGCCAGCTTATTGATGGCATAGCAGACCGCCGTGACGTCCGCGACCGCATCCATCGTACCGACCTCATGGAAATGGATCTGCTCGACGGTGGTATTGTGTGCGTGGCTTTCCGCTTCCGCGATCAGGCGGTAGACATTTTTGGCGTCTTCCTTGACCTTCTCCGGGGCGTTCAGGCTTTCGATGACGGCACAGATATCCGCCATGCTGCTGTGATGGTGGTGATGATGCTCGTGATCGTGGTCATGCTCGTGGTCATGCTCGTGCTCATGCTCGTGTTCGTGGTCGTGGTCGTGTTCATGATCATGATCGTGATGGTGCTCATGCTCGTGTTCGTGGTCGTGCTCATGATGGTGTTCATGCTCGTGCGCGTCCCCGGCTTCTTCCTCTTCGCCGTTGATCCTGACGCTGATGTGCGTGCCGGTGATGCCGCATTTGACGGAAGCAGTCTTCTCGTACACGACGCCCGGGATTCCGAGCGCGTTCAGCTCCGCCACAAATCCGTCCGGATCGGGCATCAGTTCTGTGAGGGCGGCGGTCAGCATATCGCCCGCGGCGCCCATATTGCATTCGATATAAAGTGTCTTCATGCAGGTCCCTCCTGTTGTGTTGTTGAATGAATGATAATTAGATGATCCCCTGATTCTGCTGGCTTTTCAGGCGCCGTAAGACAATGCTGACAACCAGTCCGATCAGGACGCCGCAGAATTCTCCGGCGAGCAGCAGCACCGGAAGATACCGGAAGACCGCCGTTCCCGAGGTCAGAAGGGCGGCGACGGCGATCTGCCCCGCGCTGTGCAGCGCTCCGCCCGCGGCGCTCGTTCCGATGCAGGAAAAACGGCCGCTGTTCTTCAAGAAGCGCATGCCGAGGAGCGCGAGAAGGCTGCCGCCGAGCCCGTACAGCATGCTGATGGGGCTGCCGAAGAGGAGCCCGACGATGACGATGCGCACGGCGGATACGAGAAACGCCCGTAAGAACCCAAAGCGGTACAGGACAAAAACGATGACGATATTGCAGAGCCCGAGCTTAATGCCGGGAACCGGCAGCGGCAGGGGAATGCGGTATTCGATATAGCCCATGATCACCGCGAGCGCAGTCAGAAGTCCAAGAAGGGACAGTCTTGCGGCCGGGGTGTCCGTCCGGAAGAATCCGGCGCCGGGGCTTTGGTGTCTGGATACGGAAGAATTCTGATTCATGGCGCTTTACTCCGCGACGGCGTCCGGAAGGCCTCCGGTTCCGTCTATGATTCTCAGTACGACGCGGTGCGGAAGGCAGATGATCTGTCCGCCGCGCCTGTCGATGGCGAGGCTTCGCACGCAGGAGCGGTCCGGGCAGTCGGCTTCCGTCATCCGCACGGTTCCGTTTTCAATCCGGCAGAGATTGTAGTGCGATTCGTCCCCGATCCGGATTTCCCGGTCCTCATCGAGAGGATAGACCCCGATCGTTTTCCCGCCGGAGGTGATTTCCAACATCGGCGAATTGATCCGCGTGTCTTTCCAGAAAAAGAAGGCGAAAAGCGCCGCGGAAAGCACGGCGATGCCGATGAGAAGGAAGAGGTCCGCGCGGCGGAACCAGGGCTTTTTGGCCGGTTTTTTCTCTGTGGAAGGGCTCATTTTCAGTCATCCTCCTGACGGAAATCCAGCTGTTCTCCTTCCCGGACGCTCTCTTCGCCGCTTTCGGGATCGAAGAGGACGAGAGAACCGTCGTCCAGGGTGTACAGAATCTTCACCTCATAGCCCTTTTCCTGAATCAGGGCCTCGGAAGCGTCCTTTCCGAGCAGCATACAGACGGTCGAGAGCGTGTCGGCCAGCGCGTCGTCCGTGCCGATCACGGTCGCCTGCGTGAGCCCGGAGTGCACGGGCATGCCGTCCTCCGGCGAAAGAATATGATGATAGAAGATTCCTTTTTCGGTAAAATTCCGCTCGTAGACGCCGGAGCTGATGACGCAGCCGTCCTCAAGAAGCACGGTGGAAATCAGTTCCCCGCGCTCGGTGAAGGGCTTCTGGATGCCGATCTGCCAGGGCGTTCCGTCCGGCTTCGTGCCGAAGACGCTGATATTGCCGCCGAGATTCAGGATCGCGCCGTCAATGCCCTTGCGGTTACGAAGGTAGTCCTTCAGCCGGGCGGAGATGCAGCCCTTAGCTACGGCGCCGAGATCGATTGCGGTGTTTCGGTTATTGACAGACAGGGTGTTTCCGGAGAGTTCGAGCCATTCGGAGCCGACGCGGAGCACTTCCTCCGAGAGGAGATAGTCATCCGGTACGGAGCCTTTGCCGCTCCGAAAATCCCAGAGGACGGTGACAGGGCGCATGGTAATGTCGAACATTCCGGCGCTGTCTTCCCAGGCGCCGAGGCCGAGACGGACCGCCTCCGCAAGCTCATCGGAAACCGTGAAAACCGAGCGGCCCTCCGCGTCCACTTCGACGCCCTCCCGGCGGTTGATCTTCGAAAGCTCGCTGTTTTTATTGTCAGCGGAGTAGATCAGCTCATAATTCCGGCAGAGATCGAAGCATTCGGAAAGAGCGGCTTCAGCCTCGTCGCCGTAAATCGTCAGCGTGACCGAGGTATCAAAAAAGACTTTGGTATCGGAAGCGGCGCCTTTTTCCCGGGGGCTGCAGCAGGGCAGCAGAAGGGCGGCGAAGAGCAGCAGGAAAATCAGGAACCGCGGATTCTGTTTCATGGGCGTTTTGGTCTGCTCCTTTCATTGCATACAGAAACATTATGCAGACTGGTGATGCATCAAGTGTAATTCATTTATGAAAAAATAGCAAGCATTACCTTGCGCATCGGGAAGAAAAAATGTTCCTTCGCATTGATAAAGCGCCCCTTTTGTGGTAGGATAAAGACACCGCTCCGACTTGAGGAAGAGTCCGGAGCGGCGGAAGATGTGGATAGATTTGAAAAAGATCTGGGCGGAGCAAAGCCCTTTATCACTGCCCCGCAGGATCATTCTATAAGAAGACCGCGTGAAAGGCAAGAAGAAAAAGCAAAAATCAGCATGTGATCTGCTCAAAAACCAGAAAAACTGATATGCCTTGTGTATAAAAATCACGCTTTTTACACCGAATGTAAAGGAAATTTCGAAACAGGGAATTTCTTCGCGAAAGCATCCGGAATACAGGGTGATACACGGCAAGGAGAATGGCGTCTGGGAAAAGAGAAAGGCTTCTTGGTGGAGAAAAATGAAAAAACGGATTCTCGTCATTGACGGACAGGGCGGAAATATCGGCCGGCAGCTTGTGAAAATGATACTGGAGCGCTTTCCGGGCGTGGAGCTTCTGGCCGTCGGGACCAACAGCATCGCGACGGAAAACATGTTGAAGGCCGGCGCGAAATCAGCGGCGACCGGGGAAAACGCGGTGGTGGTGTCCAGCCGCCGGGCGGATATCATCATCGGGCCGATCGGCATCGTGATCGCGGACGCCCTGATGGGAGAAGTGACGGAAAAGATGGCGGCAGCGGTCGGCTCGGCGGAGGCGCTTCGCATCCTGATCCCGATGAACCGCTGCGATACGATCATCGCGGGGCTTGCGGGCTCGTCGCCCGCGGCGTACCTTCAGGACGCCATGGAAAAGCTGGATGAGGCAATGTCGGGCTGAAAAAGCGCCCGGGAAAGGACGGACAACATGGAGTTACAGCAGTTTTTTACGGAACACCCGAAGTGCGCGCTGGCATTTTCCGGCGGCGTGGACTCGTCTTACTTATTATATGCGGCGCTTCAGTGCCACACGGACGTGCGTGCGTATTATGTAAAATCGGCCTTCCAGCCGGAATTTGAATTTGAGGACGCGAAAAAGCTAGCGGGCGAGCTTCACGCGGACATGAAGGTGATCCCCGTGGATGTGCTCGCGGACGAAACGGTACGGAAAAACCCGAAGAACCGCTGCTATTTCTGCAAGCAGGTGATCTTTTCGACGATCCTGAGGGAAGCCGCGAAGGACGGCTATACGGTGATTCTGGACGGCACGAACGCGAGCGACGACGCCGGCGACCGGCCGGGCATGAAGGCGCTTCAGGAAATGCAGGTGCTCTCGCCGCTCCGGCTCTCGGGGCTGACGAAGAGCGAAATCCGGCGGCTTTCAAAGGAAGCGGGGCTTTTTACCTGGGATAAGTCGGCCTACGCCTGCCTGGCGACGCGGATTCCCGCGGGCGAGGAGATTACGGCGGAGAAGCTCATCGCGACGGAAAAGGCCGAAGGCTTCCTCTTTGAACGCGGCTACACGGATTTCCGGGTCCGGCAGATGAACGGGACGGCTAAGCTTCAGATGCGGGAAGAGCAGCTTCCGAAGCTTCTTTCCGAGCGGAAAGAAATTCTGACGGAGCTGAAAAAATATTATGATTCGGTCCTTCTGGACCTGGAGGTACGGACTTGAACAACGATATCAGAAGAACTCTGGAGGAGCTTGAGAGCGGCCGGATTTCCGTCGATGAAGCCCTGCTTGCCATTAAGAAAAAACCCTTTGAGGATATCGGCTACGCGAAAGTGGATCTGCACCGGGCGGTCCGTCAGGGCGCGGCGGAGGTGATCTACGGCGCGGGAAAGACGCCGGAGCAGATCATCGGCATCGCAAAGGTGATGCAGGAGAACGGCATCGGAACGATCCTGATCACGAGGCTTTCCGAAGAAAAGGCCGAGGTGGTTTTGAAGGAAATCCCGATGGATTACCGGAAGGACGCGAAGATCGGTATCGTCGGAACGATTCCGGAGCCGGACGGCATCGGAACGATTGTTGTCGCGACCGGCGGGACTTCGGATATGCCGGTCGCAGAGGAGGCGGCGCTGACCGCCGAAGCACACGGAAACAAGGTTGTTCGGCTGTATGATGTCGGCGTGGCAGGCCTTCACCGCACGCTCGCGCATATGGACGAGATCATGTCGGCGACCGTCATCATCGCGATCGCGGGCATGGAAGGCGCGCTCGCGTCGGTCATCGGCGGACTCGCGGACTGCCCGGTCATCGCGGTTCCGACGAGTGTCGGCTACGGCGCAAGCTTTAACGGCCTTTCGGCGCTTCTCTCGATGTTGAATTCCTGCGCGTCGGGCGTTTCGGTCGTGAATATCGACAACGGCTTCGGCGCGGGGTATCTCGCCAGCATGATCAACCACATTACTTCCAAATGACGCATGGGGACAGGGCCAGGCGATCAAATTGACCTGTTTGCCCTGTCCCCATCGCACCACGGATTCTATTTATGAAAAAGCATCTATCCTTCAACCGCACCTTTTTCGCGGTGGCGCTTGCCGGATATGTTGCGATCGTTGTACTGCTTGCGGTTCTCGACACCTATCTGATCAGCAGCTTCAACCGGAATTATATTCAGACACAGGCAGATTCCGTATCGGCCTGCACCGGGCATGCTTCCGAAGCCCTTCAGAACCTGAAGCGGTTTGTTTATGAAAAATGGCTGTATGACGCGGATTTTCTGACCCTCGGCAGCTACCGGGAAAAAGAAAACCTCATGAACGCCCGCTTCGAACTCATGAAGAATCTGGAAAACAATCTTTCCGTTCACAATGACGCGAGCGCCTTTGTGCTTTTCTACAGCGGCGAAGAGAAACTCGCATACAAATATGATAAGGCGCAGATTCCGGACGATTCCATGGCGTCTCTGAAATCTGCGCTTTCTGAATGGAACGACGCCCACCCGGTTTCCTCTCCGGAGTGGTTTATGCTGGACGCCGAAAAAAACCCCTGCGCGGTGATCGGATATACGCATGGCAATGCGACGATCTACGGCGTGTACAGCCTGAAGTCCCGCCTCAGACTGCTCGAGGACGCGCTTCCGAAGGGGACGGCCTTCCTGATCCGGGACGGCGAGCGGGGGCTTTTCGCGCCGGAAGGGGTGGAAAATCCGGAAGCGCTCCTGCAGGAAACCGAGCAGGTGATTTCCGAACGGGCGTCGCTCTTCGGAACCGTCGATACGGCTGAAATCCGGGGAAGCCTGTTTATGAAAAGCACGATCGAGGGCACGGAGATCGTCCTTTACACAAAAATACCCTACCGCTTCGAGAAGATCTACCGGACGCAGCTCCTCGTGATTCTTCTTGTGACGGCGCTTGCGATTTCGGCCCTCTTCGTCCTGATCATCTTTATCCGCAAACAGTTCGTACGCCCGCTTCGGGAGCTGAATCAGGAAATGGTCCGGATCCAGAACGGACTCGCCTATGAACCGGCCAAAAAGGAATATTTCCTGAAGGAATTCGACGATACGCATAAGACGCTCGGTTATATGACGGAGGCCCTCGAAAAGCAGAAGATCGCGACCTACGAGGAGACGGTGGAAAAGCAGCGCGCAAGGATCCAGTATCTGCAGCTGCAGCTGAAGCCGCACTTCTATCTGAACGGCCTGAAGACGGTCAACGCGATGGCGGTCAGCGGCGATACGGACGGCATGCAGGAATATCTGCAGCATCTGTCGCAGCACCTCCGGTACCTTCTGCAGCTCGAGCGGGACGAGGTGGATATCCTGCAGGAGCTCGAGTTTTCCGAGAACTATATCAATCTTCGCCGGGAAATGAGCGGGCGCCAGATTCAGTATCATGTCTATAATGAGCTTCCCGAGGGCGGCTTCCCGGTGCCGGTCCTCTGCATCCAGACCTTCCTCGAAAACAGCGTCAAATACGCGAAGCTCGGAAGCGTGGACGGCGTGCTGGAGCTGTCGGTCGAGATCATCCACTTTACGGCGGATGAGGAGGAATATCTGGACATTACCGTCCGGGATAACGGACAGGGCTATTCGGAAAACATTCTGGAGGCGCTGAACAGCGAGGAAGCAAGCACGGAAGCGCTTCAAGGCGCAGCGCCTGGCGACGAGCCGAAGGGCACGAACGTCGGCGTGAACAACCTCCGGCAGCGCTGCAGGATTCTGTACGGGGAGCTTGCCCAGCTGAGCTTCCGGAACGAGGACGGCGCGGTGAATGAAATCGTCATCCCGAGAAGAAAAGAGGAGCGGCCATGAATGTACTTTTGGTGGATGATCAGCAGATCATTATTGACAGTCTCGTAAACGGCATCGACTGGAAAAGCTACGGCGTGTCGGAGATTTACAAGGCGACGAGCGCGATGGAAGCGAAGCTGATCATGACGAATTTCGCGGTGGACCTTCTGATCACGGATATCGAGATGCCGGAGGAGAACGGCGTGGTGCTCGCGGAATGGGTGCGGGACAAGTTCGGAAGAAAGGTCGTGATCGTCTTTCTGACCTCCCATCCGAGCTTCACCTATGCGCAGGAAGGGCTGAAGCTTCGGATCTTCGACTATCTGCTGCAGCCCGTGCGCTTCACGGAGCTTGCGGAGGTCGTTTCGCGCGTTAAAAAAGAACTGGACAGCCGGCAGGATGATCAGCGACTCCAGAAATACCGGGCTTTCGCGAAGGAGCATCAAAACGCGATCTACGACACCATCGTGCTGAAGGCCTTCACGAACTGCGAAGAGGAAAGCCGGAAGTTGTATCAGGAAACGCTGCAGCTGTACCGGGACCAGCACGGGGAGTGCTGCGCTTATATGGCCTATCTCGAGGTCCGGCAGTTTGCGCTGGTGCACGAAAAGTGGAGCGACGAGCTGCTCCGCTCGACCTTCTGTAACGTGCTGTCGGAGCTTTTCCAGGAGGTGCGGGGCGAGGCGAGCGCGGCGAGCATTCAGGAGGGAGAATACTTCCTCTTCGTCCTCTGCGATTCCGGGAAGCTTCCCGCGGAAACGGTGCGCGGAATCTACGATACCTTCGCGCGCTTTTTCAACTGCAGGACGAGTCCCAATATCCGTCTTTCGGCGGACCTTCAGACAGAGAAAGAGGACTTCATCCTGGCCATGCGGCGCTTAAGGATCCGTCTCCAGAATGCGGACAGGTCGAAGGAGCTCGTGCTGGAGGGGCCAACGAACGCCGAGGAAAGCGAGACCGGACTTGCGGAGCAGGCGGAAAAATTTATTAAGGAACATATTTTCCAGAAGATCACGCGGACGGACGTGGCGGACCATGTACACCTGAATCCAGATTATTTTTCTCGGCTTTTCCGGAAGGAAACCGGTTTAAGCTTCAAGGATTACGTGCTCCGGGAAAAGATGCGCCGCGCCGCGGATATGCTCGCGCACACGAAATTCTCGATCGGCATCATCGCGTCGAAAATCGGTTTTGACAACTTCTCGCACTTTTCGCAGACCTTCCGAAACTACTATCATATGTCTCCGCAGGACTATCGGAACGCGAAGAGCGGATCGTAAGGTCAGATTTTCCATAATAAACGATCAGAAAAACAACAATTGCTTTATCTGCCGGCTTCAGGGGTCTGTTTTCAGGAATCTGAAGTCGGTTTTTCAGTGGCGGAAGACGGGCCTTTTTCGGTATGCTTTATGCTGCGGGGGAGTATCGGTAAAGTGACGGGATCCCCCGGCTGCGCTCGGGATGACAGAGAGTGATGGGATCCCGCGGCTCGGCCTGACAGGAGGACGTACGGGATGACAGAAAGGAAAATGATGAAAAAAATATTGAAGGCGGCGGCTGCGGTTTTCCTTCTGCTGTCTCTTTTCACGGCGATGTCCTGCAGAGGAACAGACAGCGGGGAAGAGATGACGGACACCGCGGAAACCGGGACCGTTCCTCCGGACGTTCCGGTCATCAAAATCTGTATTCCGAGCTTCTATGAGATGAGTCTTTCCGGGCGGGTTGAAGAGGAAATGAACCGGATCAGCGCCGCGCGGTATGGATTTGTGTACGATCTGGATTTTGTAAGCGCGACTTCTTATGAGCAGGAAATGACCATGCGCCTTTCGGATGGCGCCGTGGATATTCTTTTCGGCAGCATGCAGATGCGAAAGCACCGAGGAGAGATTCTCGATCTTACGGAATACTGGGAGAAGGCGTCTTCGTCTTTTCATGAGATGTGGGATGAATACGCCGACGCCGTAAAAATCGACGGACGGATCTGGGGCGTTCCGCACCTGGCGGATTACGGGCATTACCTGTCACTGAATATAGATGAGGACATTGCGGCGGATCTCGGAATCGAACAGGACGAGGAAATCACGCTGGGAAGAGCGGATGAAATTCTGGCGGAAATCCACGAAAGATATCCGGAGCGCACGACGATCGCCGGCGCCGGATATACCTTTCTCGATTTCTGGACCTGGGACAGCCTCGGCGGAACCGGCGGGACCGCGAATGCGGCCGGCGTCATCAGCGACCGGGGACAGTCGGACCTCACGGTACACAGTATATTTGAGGACGAAGATTATCTCATGCTCTGCCGGACGGCCAGAAGCTGGTATGAAAAGGGCTGGACCAGGAAGGATGTTTTAAGCGTTGCGGAGTATCCAATTGCGTCGATCCTGAAGGACGAGGCGGCAGCCTGTATCGATATGTACGGCGTGAATTATATTCCGGGGATTGTCCGGACCCGTTTCCGGGAGGTCGGCAACTGGACGCCTTCCGGGAATGTATCGGTTTCGGTCTATATGATTGCGGCGGCGTCGGAGCACCCGGATCTCGCATTCCGGGCGCTGGAAGCACTTTATACCGACCCGGAACTGGATATCCTGCTGAATAACGGAATCGAAAATGTGACTTATGTAAAAAACGGGGATGGTACGATTTCATATCCGGGGGGAAAGACAGCGGCGGAATGCGGCTACGCGGCGGCATCCCAGTTCTACAACTTTCCCGGCGGCGGGCACGCATTTCCATTGCAGGAGAACGGCGTGGATTTTTTCGACCGCCTCTGGGAACATAACCGTGAGTCGCTGAAGACACGCTGCTACGGCTTCAGCTTCGATTCCGAGCCGGTGTACGAGGAGTATTCGGCCTGTTCAGAGGTGCTTGAAAAGTATTATCTTCCGCTCCTTTCCGGAGCGCTTCCCGTGGACAGCACTGTGATTGCGGCCCGGGAGGAGATGCAGGCGGCAGGAGAAGATATCGTGATCGCCGAGAAGCAGCGGCAGCTGGACGAATTCATGAGAAATACCGCAAAAGAACAGGAATGAGTGCGTCTTAAGAAGAGCGCACGGATCTTAAAAAGGCAGTGTCATAAAACACAAACCAAAAATCAGAAAACCGACAAAACTTATATAAAACCGACTCCGGCAGTCTTTTTTACAGAAAGCGGAGTCGGTTTTTTGGTGTCTTTTTCCGGTCGGGTTTTTTATACTTTATACAGTTGATCCGGGAGAAAGAACGAATCAT
Source organism: uncultured Lachnospiraceae bacterium (assembly GCA_946632055.1). Classification (GTDB taxonomy): domain Bacteria; phylum Bacillota; class Clostridia; order Lachnospirales; family Lachnospiraceae; genus UBA1267. The sequence continues at coordinate 49,485 of CAMPAR010000004.1, read as the reverse complement.
CCGGACAAAAAGAGGGGATGATTCCCCATCATTGAAGGAGGAAACAATGAAAAAGACAATCAAGATGATGCTTGCGCTTCTTCTGGCGCTTGCCATGGTTCTGTCTCTTGCAGCCTGCGGCGGCAACGGAGGAAATTCCACCAGCCAAGAAGCCGACACCAAGGCAGCCGATGACAGCAAGGCGGATGACACAACTGCTGACAACAGCGGTAGCACCGGTGAAGCAACCAAGGTGACATTTTACTTCCCGACCATTTATGATGTTTCCGGCGCACCGGATGTGCTTGCGAAGCTGAACGAGTACTCTATTCCGAAGTACGGCATCGAATACGCGGCTGAATATGTATCTTTCGGTAATCTGAACAGTGTTCTGAATACTGCACTGACCGGCAGCGATGTGGATGTTTTCCGTACGATGGGCGGCATGACTCTGAAAGAGGAACTCCAGAAAGGTCTTATCATTCCGATTCAGGAGTATTGGGATGACGAAACACTGACGTCGAAGGAAGTTTACGACCGTTGGCAGGGCGTTTTCACGGACGGCTGCTCGGTAGACGGACAGCTCTGCGGCATTCCACAGCTCGTAGACTACGGCCACTATGTATCACTGACAATTGACAACGAAGTTTTCAACGCTTATGGCAAGTGGACAGCAGAACAGGACGTCACGCTTGATGACATTTCCGCATTCCTTGACTGGTGCCATGAAACCTATCCCGACAAATACCCGATCGTTCCGAACGGCACAACCCTCTGCTCCGGCTGGACCTGGGATCCGCTGACCGACGGCGTCGGCGTTCTTGGGAACTGCAGCCAGGACACCAAGGTTCACAGCCTTTTTGATGATGAAGACTACATCCTGTTCTGCCGCTGGGCAAGAGAACAGTTTGAAAAAGGCTACATCACGAAGGATATCATGTCCAACTCCGAATCCGCACTCGGCCAGGTTAAGGCCGGCGTCGGCTGCTGCTACTTTGACTGGTACGGCATCTCCACAGTAGACGGATGCACCCGTGTACGCGCCATGTCCGAGCCCTTCGCAGCCTGCGGCAACATCGGCACCGCCTGCTACTGCATCAGCGCCAACTCTCTTCACAAGAAAGAGGCATACCGCGCGCTGGAGCTGATCTACGAGGATGAAGTCATCTCCCGTTTCATCAACAATGGTATTGAAGGCGTTCATTATACGGTCAATGAAGATGGCACCTTCTCTTATCTCGAAGGCAAGGATCCTTCAACCTGCGGCTACGGCATGGCAGCGCTGAAATGGTGCATGCCCGGCTCCGAAATCTCTTACCCGAATGTAGATGACGGCCCCACCTACTTTACAGATCTTTACAACTGGTGTAAGGACACCTGCGAGTACTCCGTTATCGACGGCTGGGTCTTTGATCCTTCGGCTGTAGAAGACGAGTGGACCAACTGCAAGACGGTTTACACAAACTACTGGCAGACCATTATGTCCGGTTCTGTGGATGTAGATGAATTCATCAAGCAGGCCAAGGACGAAATGGCCGCAAACGGCGAAGACAAGGTTATCGCCGAGAAGCAGCGTCAGATTGACGAATTCCTGGCAAACAAGAAATAACCATTACGAATCCGGGGGCTCCCTTTGTATTCCGCAAAAAAGCCGCATAGGGAGCTCCCAGTGCCTCTTCTTTACGAAATGAATCCGGCATAAAGGAGACTGTTATGAAAAAGAAAAAAGGCGGCATAAAGATCAGCCAGAAAATTATGGCCATCGAGATGCTGACAATGATTGCGCCAGGCGTGATCTATCTCATCATCAATAACTACATTCCGATGGCGGGCATTATCATTGCGTTCAAGAAATACAATTACCAGCTTGGCATTTTCAGAAGCGAATGGACGGGAATCAGCAACTTTACCTTCCTGTTCAAGTCCAGCAACATGCTGACCTATATCCGGAACACGCTTCTTTACAATATTGTTTTCATCGTACTTGGCCAGGTCTTCGCGATTACGACGGCGATCCTTTTGAATCTGGTGCGCAGCGCCGGAGCCAAGAAAGTCTATCAGACTCTGATTATTATTCCGCATCTGATGTCGATGGTCATCGTATCCTATGTGGTATATGGTTTCTTAAGTGTTGAGAACGGCGTGTTCAATAAAATGATCGAAGCCACCGGCGGCTCGCCGATCATGTGGTATTCCGTAAAAAAATACTGGCCCTTTATCCTGACCTTTGTGCATCTGTGGAAGGGCTTCGGTTACTCCAGTATCGTCTACTACGCGACGGTTGTCGGTATCGACGAATCCCAGTATGAGGCAGCGGCACTGGACGGCGCAGGCCCCTGGAAACAGACACTGTATGTCACGCTTCCGGGTCTGAAGCACACGGCAATCACCCTGTTCCTGATGTCGGTCGGCGGCATTATGTACTCGGATTTCGGCCTGTTCTATCAGATCCCGATGCATTCCTCAATCCTGGCTTCTGTGACAGATACAATCGATGTCTATGTGTTTAAGGCAATTACACAGTCCAATGATATCGGACGTTCTTCGGCGATCGGATTTATCCAGTCCGTCATCGGCTTCCTGATGGTGGTCGGCGTCAATGCCCTGGTGCGCAAGCTGGATAAAGACAGCGCACTGTTCTAAGGAGGCAGATTATGGTACAGAAAAATAAAGGACAACAGTTCATTCTTAATCTGTTATTTATCATTTTGTGTCTGCTGTGCGTACTGCCGTTTGTACTTCTGATCAGCTCTTCATTCACGGAAGAAGCGGCTCTCACACAGAAAGGTTACTGGTTCTGGCCCTGGAAGGTCAGCATGGACGCCTACAAATATCTGATGAACTCCGGATCGCAGATCCTGACCTCGTACAAGATCACGCTTCTCGTGACGGCCATTGGTACCGTCAGCAATATCATGCTGACTGTGCTCTTTGCGTACCCTCTTTCCAGAAGAGAAATGCCGGCAAGAAATTTCTTCGCCTTCTTTGTTTTCTTCACGATGCTTTTCAACGGCGGTATCATTCCGGCTTACATGATGTACGCGAATTTCCTGCATCTGAAGAATACCTTCTGGGCGCTGATTATTCCATGGAAGCTTCTGGGTGCATTCAACATCATCATGATGCGTTCCTATTTCACGGCCTCAATTCCGAATGAGCTTGTCGAAGCGGCAAGAATCGACGGAGCGCGGGAGTACGGAATTCTTTTCCGGATCATGCTTCCGCTGTCGAAGCCGATGCTCGCGACCATCGGTCTTATGACCGGACTCGGCTTCTGGAACGACTGGACGAACAGTATTTACTTTGTAACACAGAAGAACCTGTACAGTATCCAGGCGCTTCTGAATGATATCATGACCAATATTCAGTTCCTTCAGAACAATACGCAGATGCAGCAGCATGCAAATCAGATGAATCTGCCTTCGGCTTCCGTCCGAATGGCGATCGCCGTGATCGGTATCCTCCCGATCTTTGCGATATATCCCTTCGTACAGAAGTACTTCGTCAAGGGTATCGTCGTCGGCGGTGTCAAGGGCTGATCTCATTCTGAAGGAAATCGCCTCCCGGCACAGGAAATGCAGAGTGTTTCGGACGGGACGCGGCACAGAGTTACAGTATAGAGCAGACAGACCAGGCGGGCACCGGAGCTTTCGAAAAATGTTTTTCGGGGCACGGTGTCCGCTTTTTGAAAGGAAAACCGTATGAGTAAATATACGAACGAATGCGTCAGGGGCTTTCTCCATGCGGACGGCCGAAGACTGTATAACGGCAGAGGCGAAGAAGTGATTCTTCGCGGTATGGGTGTCGGGAACTGGATGAATCCGGAGGGATTCATGATCGGAGCGCCTTTAACGATCGGGAAACCGATGATGATGGGAGGGGGCCTTATCCTCCCGGACCGCATGGACCGAGGAAGGTCCATGGATCAGACAATCGCAGAGCTCTGCGGAAGAAGCTATGCGGATGCATACTGGATCCGCTGGATGAAGAGCTATCTGCAGGAAGAGGATATCCGGAAAATGGCGGAGCTTGGCTTCAATTCGGTGCGCCTTCCGATGTCGGCACGGCTGATTCTGAAGGAGGAGCCCGGATACCAGTGGAGAGAGGACACTTTAGCACATCTTGACGAGGTGCTGGACTGGTGCGAGAAGTACAGAATCTACGCGATCCTGGACCTGCACGCCTTCCCCGGCGGACAGACAGGACTTCTGTGCGATGACGGACTGGACAACCAGGCACATTTCTTCACAGAACCGGAGAGCTTCGAGCGGGGCATCGTGATCTGGGAGAAACTCGCGGAGCGCTATAAGGACCGCTGGATCGTCGGCGGATACGATCTCATGAACGAGCCGCTCGGACCGGCGCCGCTGATGAAATATAAGGATAAACTGGCGGAATTCTATGACGCCGTGATCAGGAGGATCCGCTTGATTGACCGAAACCACCTCCTGACTCTTGAAGGCGCGGCCTGCGCGTCGGATCTCTCGATTTTCGACCACGACTATGATCCGGAGTGCCATAACTGGTGCATTCATATGCATCAGTATGGTTTCGACGGAGACACTGCCGGAATCATGCATGTGCTGGCAGTCAGCAAGGAACTGAATGTGCCTGTCTGGTACGGTGAGGGGCGCTCCGGGAATCCGGAAATGGCCGTCTTTTACGACATGCTGGCGTATTACGGGATCGGCTTCAACCAGTGGTCCTGGAAGGCCTGCGAGGGAAAAGACGCCGACGGCATCAACCTCTGGACCTACCGGCTTCCGTCGGGCTGGGACCGGGTATATGCCTACATTAAGGACGGTGCGGCGCGGCCTTCCTACGCGGAGTCGATCGCGATCTTTGATGAAATGCTCGAGAACCTGAAGATTGAAAACTGCACATGCGATGAAGAACGCGCACGTTATACCCTGCATCAGCAGGGGATTACGCTTCCGGCGGCAGGCTATAAGCCGGGCGCACCGGGAGACGGGAGCTTTTCGAGTGTCTTTGCCGCCGGGAATGAAGAGGGCAGTGCTTCGGGAGAAGTATTTGAAGGCAATGCCTGGAAGTATCGGATTGCAGATGGCACAAGGCTTCAGCTCCGGGATGGCCTGACGCCTCCGTCCGCGCATTTCGGACCGCCGGCGCCGGGGCCGAGAAGATCGGCGCTTTCCGAGCTCGAGCTGCAGCTGCGGGGAGGAGAGTATGTGACCTATACTATTCGCGATGTGAAGACCGACTGCCCGGTTGTTCTTCATTATCATGCCCTGTCGAATGCGCAGATCGAAGTGTCCGTGAACGGAACTGCCCGCGGAGCGGTGACGGTTCCCGCGGCAAAGAGCGGCGAAGGAACGGCGCAGATCGCCGTCATAGAGCCCACGGAAGAAGCGGATGTGAAGATTTCGGTATGTACAGGACAGCTTGTGATTGAGTGTCTGGAATTTTTAAATTGACAGGAGGAAAAAGTATGTCAGTAATGCCCACAATCGGACGCGACGAAGCGGGACGCTTCCTCGTTGTCGACGGGAAACCCTTCCTCGCCCTCGGCGGCGAGCTTCACAATTCTTCGGGTTCAAGTCTGAAGTACATGGATGAATTTGTCTGGCCGGCGCTTCGGGGACTTGGAGGAAACTTCTATCTGACCCCGGCCTACTGGGAGTGCCTCGAGCCGGAAAAAGGAAAGTATGACTTTACACTGATCGACGGCGTGATCGATCAGGCGCGCCGTGAAGGCGTGCGCCTCGGACTTCTGTGGTTCGGAATCTGGAAAAACGGCGCTTCCGAATACGTGCCGCTCTGGCTCAAGCAGGATCATGAAGCTTACTTCCTCGCGAAGGATGAAAACGGTATTCCGATCAAGACAATTTCTCCCTTCTGCGAAGCGGTTGTGGAACTGGACAGGAAGGCCTTTGTGAAACTGATGGAGCACCTTGAGGAAGTGGATGGCGAAGAGCATACGGTGATCCTCATTCAGGTCGAGAACGAGATCGGAATCTGGGGTCATGCAAGAGACTTCTCCGATGCGGCGAATGAAAAGTACGAACTCGGCGTACCGGAGGATCTCACGGCGCTCACCGGTAAATCCGGCAGCTGGAAAGAGGCTTTCGGCAGCCGCGCCTGTGATGCCTTTATGACCTATTACTATGCGAAGGATCTTGAGGAAATCGCGTCTTCCGGAAAAGCGGCATACAATCTGCCGATGTTTATGAACTGCGTCGCCGGAACGGCCGATATGGGCTTCAGCCCGGCAGGCGGACCGGATGCGCACGCGCATGATCTGTGGATTCCGCTGGTACCGTCGATTGATTTCTTCAGCCCGGATATCTATGTGCCGGACTTCAAGGCGGTCGCGTCGCGCTTTGACCATGACGACAATCCGCTCTTTATCCCGGAGACCGGCTGCGGCCCCGACTGCCCGGCGAAGGTCCTGTACGCTGCAGGCGAGCACAATCTGATCGGCTTCAATCCCTTCGGCATCGAACAGAGCTTTGCGACACTTTCGGATCTTGATTATGCCTCCCAGGGCGTCGGCGCGATGAATCAGCCGCTCTGCGGGCCGAATCTCGCAAGAGCCTACAGCTTTCTTCAGATCCTGTGGCCTGAGATTCGAAAGGCTCATGCGGCGGGACGGATTCACGGCTTTATGAAAGGCCCGCAGGACTTTATGGGCGGCCTTGAAATGGGCGGATATTCGTTCCGGATCACCTATAACGCGGGCTCCCGCGGTACGATACCCGGTATGCCTCCGGAAGCACTTCCGCAGAGCGCGCCTGCCCCGTCCGGCGGTTTTCTGATGCAGAACGAAGACGGCTCCTTCCTTCTTGTGGGCACGAATATATCTCTCGCGCCGGGAGAAGTAAAAGGCGGACAGGGAACGGTATTTATGCAGGACAAACATGAGCTTTTACTGGAGAACGGGAAACTGGTGGAAGGACGCATCCTGAATGGCGACGAGCGAAATGTGCTTGGCATCGGCATGACGCCCCAAGCCGTATGGTTCCGGCTCGACAGACACTAAGGAGGACAGAATGAATTATCCGATTGTTACAACAACGCATGGAAAGATTGTCGGCACCTGGCGGAACGATGTGGCGGTTTTTCGCGGAATTCCATATGGTGACGATGTTTCCGGCGCGAAGCGCTGGTCGAAGGCGGCTCCGGCACGAGACTGGGAAGGCGTCCGTGACTGTACGAAGAACGGACCGATTGCGATCCAGTATGGAACATCCATCTCCGGTTCCGGAGATTTCGGCGTGTACTTTTCCGGAAGACAGCCGGAGAAATTCGGCTGCGAGGATGAGGTTCAGAGCGAAAACTGCCTCGTTCTGAATGTACTGACGCCCGGCATTGACGCAAAGAAGCGGCCGGTTCTCGTGTACCTGCACGGCGGCGGTTTTGCGTCCGGCTCCGGCACGCTCGTGCTCGGCGCGGACGACTGGGTCCGGGAAGAAGACCTCGTGGTCGTCGGCGTCAATCACCGGCTGAATATCTTCGGAGCGCTGCATCTCGGCGCCTTTTCCGATGACTATAAAGAATCCGGCATGTGCGGCATGACGGATATCGTGCTCGCGCTTGAGTGGGTGCGGGAAAATATTGCGGCCTTCGGCGGAGCCCCGGAGAAGGTCACGATCATGGGCGAATCTGGCGGCGGCGGAAAGGTCAACAGCCTGCTTGCGATGCCGAAGGCGAAGAACCTGTTCCGCGCGGCGATCGTCGAGTCCGGTTCGGGCGCGCCGGGGACGATCAGCAAGGAGCAGGCGACAGAGAATACCAGGGCCGTGCTCCGGTATCTCGGAATTGAGGAATCAGACTGGCGGAAGCTTTTCGATCTCCCTGCAAGCGTCATTCTCGAAGCCTCTGTGAAGGCAGACATTCCGGGCATGGGCTTTTCGCCCTGCGCGGATGATATCAACCTGATGTATAATCCGGAGGGCGAATATGTCGAAATCGACCCCGCTAAACCCCTTCTGGTCGGCGCGTCGGAGGATGAGGTCGCGGCCTTTGCCGATCCGAAGCAAAAATACAGCTGGGAGGACCTGAAAACCGATCTTCTCTCGCCTTATTATGAGGCGAAGAAAGCGGAAGAAGAGGACGAAAACGACCTGATTGAGACGGTTGATGAGAACGGTAAAAAGCTCTGGGCACCGCGCCCGAAGAAGCGGCGCGGAGGGCTCGGGGAAGCAGCCGGTATTACGCCTGAAAATGTTGATGAGCTGATAGAAGTCTTCCGTTCAGCGGATAAGAAGCATGTCGATCCGCAGCACCTTCTCTATAACATCCAGTCGATGGGCTCCTTCCTCGGGGCGAACGCCTATCTGCAGGCGCTTGCAAAGGCGAAGAAGCACGCCGGCGCGGTTTACAACTATCTCGTGTCTTTTGACGCGCCGCATCCTCGCTTCCCGGAGCACCGCTACGCCTGGCATACGGCGGATCTGCCGTTGCAGATGCGGATCGTGCCGTATCTTGAGTGCGAGCAGGTGTCAAAGGACATGGCGCACGCCTGGGCCGCCTTTATCCGGAACGGAAGCCCGGATACGGAGGAACTTTCTTGGCCGGCCTTCACGGAAAGCGAACAGCAGGTGATGGTGATTGACACCCCCTGCCATGTGGAAAGCGACCCGACGGCGCCGTACCGGAAGGCGATGGAACTATAAGCATAATAAGGAGGTAAACCGATGTCATTTCACATAACCAAAAACTTTATCTGTACCGAAGATTACCCGGTCGCTGACACTCCGAAGGGGAAAATCCACGGCTACAAGGACAACGATGTCTTCTGCTTCCACGGCATCGATTACGCGCATGCGAAGCGCTTCCATGAAGCGGTGCCGACGGCGGCCTGGGAGGGCCTGAAACGGGCCCATGATTACGGCTGCGGCTGCGCGGAGATGTCTTATTCAAGAGAGGGCAAGAAGGATCCATTCGAACTGATCCTTCCGCAGCGGGTCTGGAACATGTCCGAGGATGTTCTGAACCTGAATGTCTGGACGAAGTCTCTGGACCCAGATGCGAAGAAGCCGGTCATGGTCTGGTTCCATGGCGGCGGATTTGCCGGGGGCTCGGCGACGCACCTGTATTCCTATGAGGGCTACAGCATGGCGGATCTGTATGACGTGGTCGTCGTAACCGTCAATCATCGTCTGAATATGCTCGGTTTCCTGGATCTTTCCGATTACGGCGAGGAATATAAGCACTCCGCAAACCTCGGCGTTCTCGACCTCGTGGAAGCCCTGAAGTGGGTCCGCGACAATATTCCGGCATTCGGCGGCGACCCGGGAAATGTAACGATTTACGGCCAGTCGGGCGGCGGGGGGAAGGTCTGCACGCTGATGGGCATGCCCTCTGCGGACGGGCTCTATCACCGGGCGATCGTCCAGAGCGGCGTCTTTAAAAAAGGTCTGGGCAATCCGAAGATGAAGGAAATGGCACCGCTCGTCCTGAAAAATCTGGGACTTACCCGGGAAACGGTCCATGAGATTGACGATATGGATTTCAACCGCCTGGCTTCCGGAGTTATGCAGGCGCTTGACGAACTCGGATTTCCGAGAATTATGGCGCCCTGGGCGCCTTCGCCGGACGGCGAGGTTTTCCTTGGCGATCCGATGAGCTGCGGTTTCCGGGATGAAGTGAAGGATATCCCTGTGATCTGCGGCAGCATTGTGACGGAATTCGTTCCGTCTCCGATCGGTGATAAATCAAAGTGGTCTGATGAAAAGAAGCTGTCAGTTATTTCGCAGCGCTTCGGGGATGACGCTGCGGCGGTAAAGGCGGCGTATCATGAAGCCTATCCGGAGGTGAACGACGCTTATGCGGCGTCTGTGGATCTCTCGGTGCGGCCGGCCGTTGTGGAGTTTCTGGCAAAGAAAGCGTCCCAGGGCGGCGCCCCCTGCTACAGCTATGTTATGACCTTCGAGCAGCCCTACCTCGGCGGCATCATGCTCGGTCACAACACGGACCTGCATTTTGTTTTCCACAACGCGCTGAATGTCGAGGGTATGGTGATTCCGGGCGTTACGGAGCGTCTGCAGGATGAAATGGCCGGCGCATGGGCGGCCTTTGCGGCGAGCGGAGATCCGAACCATGATAAGCTCACGGAAGAATGGAAGCCTTTTACGACAGACGGACAGGAAACCTATGCTTTCGGCAGCATATCGATGCTGAAGAGCGGGAAGTTTGACGCAAAGCTTCTTTCCTTCGAAGAGAAGTACGGAGCGGCTCCGTCATTTAAGAAAGAAGAGAAGAAAGACCGTCACGGAATTCTCTTTACAGAAGAAAAACAGTAATCTTTACATAGACGACAGAACGGATTTCTGATATGATGATATCAGACTCATAAACCGTTCGAACACGCATGCCTGCGCGTTCAAAAAATGTCAGGGAAGGCGCGGACAAAGACTGACGGAGGAAATCAGGGATGCCGAAGATCATGATGAACAGTATTGAAAACTTTGAACAGCATGTGAATGCGGCCTTTGTGGCGAAGGCGGAAGCGCTGAAGCCGGAGCTCATCCGGAAGACGATCCGGCCGCTGCGGACGGTCCGGCTCGCGGAAGACCGGGGGCTTTATCAGGCGGAGGTGCAGGAGGATATCCGGCAGGAGGCGGACGGGACGCTGTCCCTGAAGCCCCGCCTCCGTAAAGGAAATTCCGTCATTTACGACTTTGGCGATCACTGTGTCGGCTATGTGACGCTGAAGCTTTCCTCCGCGGGCTCGCCGCCGGATGCGCCCGCGTACTTCCGCCTGAAGTTCGGGGAGATGCCCTATGAGATCGGGCTCGATTCCGAAAGCTATGACGGCTCGATTTCCTCGAGCTGGATTCAGGAGGAGGTTCTTCACGTCGACGTGCTTCCGGCAGAGGTGCATTTGCCGCGGCGCTATGCCTTCCGCTATATGGAGGTGCTGGTGAAGGACACCTCGCCGAAATACGATCTGGTGATCGAGGACGTCAGCTGCGAAACCGTGACCTCGGCGGACCGGGACAGGCTCCTGCCGCTTCCGGAGGGCACGGATCCGGCGCTTGTGCTGCTCGACAAGGTCGGCGTGAAAACGCTCGAGGACTGTATGCAGGACGTCTTTGAGGACGGCCCGAAGCGCGACCGCAGGCTCTGGATCGGAGATCTGAGGCTGCAGGCACAGGTGAACTACCTGACCTTCCGAAATTACGACCTCGTGAAACGCTGCCTCTATCTTTTTGCCGGACTTCTGCAGAATGAAGATCACGTCGGCGCCTGTCTTTTCACGGAACCGAAGCTGCAGATTGACGATACCAGCATGTATGACTACGGCTTGTTTTTCACCTCGATCCTGCTGGACTACTATGAGGCATCGAAGGATCTCGGTACCCTGAAGGAGCTTGCGCCGGTCGCGTATCATCAGGAAGAGCTCGGGCTTGAGCAGACGGACGAGGACGGGGTATACCTGAACGACGGCCGGAACTGGTGCTTCATCGACTGGAACCACGAGTTGGACAAGCAGGCATCGGGGCAGGGCGTGCTGATCTACACGCTGAAGCAGGCAAAGAAAATCGCGGAAATCCTCGGCGACCGGGAGAAGGCGGAAGAACTGGCAGGGAGCATTGAAAAATGCACGGAAGGCGCCATTCGGAAGCTCTGGGATCCGGAGAAGCGCTTCTTTGTGTCCGGGCCGACGAAGCAGATTTCCTACGCCTCCCAGATCTGGATGATCCTTGCGGGCGCGGTGGAGCAGGAGACGGCGAAGGACATCCTTCTTCGGCTCCTTCGGGACGGCAACGAATATACGATGATCACCCCCTACATCCACCACCATTTCGTGGCGGCGCTGATTCAGAGCGGCCTGAAGGCGGAAGCGCTTTCCTACATGAAGGCCTACTGGGGACAGATGATCGCGGACGGTGCGGATACTTATTTTGAGGCTTATGACCCGAAGAACCGCAGCGTCTCCCCCTATGGATCGCTGATCATCAACAGCTTCTGTCATGCCTGGAGCTGCGGCCCGGCGTATTTTATCAGGAAATACTACATATAAGGAGAAACCATGGCAAAATGGATCTGGTATTCCGGCGATTTTGAAATTTATCACAGCGAACAGCTGCATTCCCGCCGGACCGAATACGACTACGGCTATCCGCCGATGTGGCATGTCTCCCGGCCGGAGTTTGCCGTATATTTCAGAAAAACGGTGGATTTTGAGAACCCCGTCACGCTGACGATTCACGCAAAGGGCGAGGGTTATGCGGAGCGGATCGGCGGCCGGAGAATCGGCGGCGTGAACCGCGAAATCACCCTTCCCGCGGGACGGTATGATCTCGCGGTCAAGGTGCAGAATCTTGAAACCTTCCCGGCGATCTACATCGATCATGAGGCGCTCGTGACGGACGAAAGCTGGACTGCGGACCTTCCGGGAGAGGCGCCGAAGCGTCCCGCCGGCACGGAGCCTGAATTTACAAAGAAAGACGATGATCCGGCGGTGTTCCCCTTTGCTTATCAGGATCTCGTGCCGGTATCGGTGGAACCTGTTGAAGGAGGGCTTCTGTATGATTTCGGCGTCGAATCCTTCGGGCCGGTTACGGTGAAGCGCGTGAAGGAAAACGGACGGGTCAGCGTTTACTACGGGGAATCCCGCGAAGAAGCACTGGATGCCGAATTCGCCTATCTTCGGGAGCACATCGAAGAAGGAGACGGAGAAATCGAACTCCGGCCGAGGGCTTTCCGCTATATTTTCCTGAAGGCGGAGAAGACGGAGGAGGCGCTATCCCTTTCAGCAAAGCTGCAGTATCTTCCGCTGGAGGACATTGCTTCCTTCGAGTCGGATGATCCGCTGCTTCCGAGGATTTGGGAGATCTCGGCGCGTGCCTTCCACCTGAATTCCCGGGAGTTTTTCCTCGACGGCATCAAGCGCGACCGTTGGGTCTGGTCGGGCGACGCCTACCAGTCCTACATGGTGAACCGCTATCTGTATAACGATCCGGCGATCACGAAACGGACGATCCGGGCGCTTCTCGATAAGCAGCCCTACCGGATGCATATCAATACGATCAATGACTATTCCGCCTACATGTTCCTCGGAACCTGGGAATACTATTTCGCGACTGGGGATGTGAAGTTCGTGTCGGAGGTCTGGGACAATCTGAAGGCGCTGTACGCCTTTATCACAGGGCGCCTCGACCCGGAGACGGGCTATGTCGTTCAGCAGCCCGGCGACTGGATTTTCATCGACTGGCATGATTTCGACTATGAAGGCCCCTTATGCGCCGAGCAGATCCTGCTGCACGAGGTCTACAGGGTCATGGCGGAGCTTTCCGCGCTCATGGGCGAGCCGGATCCCGGGTATCTTAAGAAGGCCGCCGCACTGAAGGCGCGGATCCTGAAGGATTACTGGGACGAGGAGAAGGGGGCGTTTATCGACAGTTTCACCTCCGGAAAGCGCCATGTGACGCGGCATGCGAATATCTTCGCGATTATGTATGATTTCGTGGAGGAAGATCTGCAGCAGAAGCTTGCGGAAAATATCCTTTTAAAGGACGAGGCGAAGGCGATTACGACGCCGTATTTCAAGCTTTTCGAGCTGATGGCGCTCGGAAAATGCGGCCACACCGAGGTGCTGCAGGACTATATCGATTCCTACTGGGGCGGCATGCTCGAGGAGGGCGCGACAAGCTCCTGGGAGGAGTATATTCCGGAGAAGCACGGCATCGAGCACTATGAAATGTACGGCGACAAGTTCGGCTGTTCGCTGTGCCACGCCTGGGGTGCGGGTCCGATCCTGCTCCTCGGCCGCTACATCGCGGGCGTGCGTCCGACTTCTGTCGGCGGGAAGACCTGGGAGGTCGTGCCGGCGCCGGGAAGATATCAGCATTTTAAGGCAGTCGTCCCGATTGCGGGTGGCAGCGTCACGGTCGAATACCGGGACGGCAAGGTAAGGGCGCAGTCCGACATACCGGGCGGCGTACTGAAATACAACGGGGTAGAGACAGAAATCTGACCTGTCTCCACAGGTCAGATTTAAAAGAGGAGAGAAACAGTATGAAAAAGGAATTGTGGAACCGGGGATGGACCTTCTGGAAGGAGTCGAACGCCTTCGCGCTGATTCCCTCAATCCCGCAGGACGCGCGCCTGGTGGACCTTCCGCACGACCCGATGTTCCTGCAGGAGCAGGACCCGGACTGTGCGAGCGAGGGAAAACAGGGCTTCCTCTCCGGCGGAACCTGGAAGTATTACAAGGAATACGACGCGCCGGAAGAGGATCAAAACGTCGTGACGAAGCTGCTCTTTGAAGGCGCCTCGCAGGTCACGGCTGTTTATGTCAACGACTCCTGCGTTACGAAGCACGTGTATTCCTTTACGGAATTCTACGTGGACCTGACGCCGTATCTGCACTACGGCTCGAAGAACCGGATCCTGGTCTCGACGACGGTGCCGGAAATTTCGAGCCGCTTCTACGCGGGCGGCGGTCTGTTCCGCGACGTCAGCATCGTGAAGGAGCCGCTCACGGGCTTTGTTCCGGAGAGCCTGAGGGTGACGACGAAGCAGCTTTCCGCACCGGAAGGCACGGAGCCCGAGGCTTCAGAGGAGCACCGGGCGGCGGAGCTCTCCGTTTCCGTGACTCTTCAGAACCGCCTCCGCACGAATTTCCAGGGAATGTACCGGATTTTCATCTGCGACCGCTGCGGCAAGGAACTGTTCTCCGGGGACTACCGGATTCATCTGGAAGCCGGGAAGGAGCAGATCCTCACGAAGCAGATTTTCCTTTCCGACATCATCCCCTGGGACGACCGTCATCCGGAGCTTTACGAGGTGTCGGTTCTTCTGTCGGACGAGCAGGAAAAGCCGCTGGACTGCGACCGGACCCGGACCGGCTTCCGCGTGATTTCTCTCGACGCGAAGCACGGACTTCGGGTAAACGGCCGTGAAATCAAGCTTCTCGGCGGCTGTGTGCACGCCGACCAGGGGCTCCTTGGCGGCGCAACCTACTTGAGCTACGAATACCGCCGGATGCTGGCGCATAAGAAAACCGGCTTCAATGCGGTCCGCTGCGCCCACAACCCGGCTTCGAAGGCGCTCCTTCGCGCCTGTGACGAGCTCGGCATCTACGTGCTCGATGAAGCAACGGACATCTGGGGTCAGATGAAAAACCCGCAGGACTATTCGATGTTCTTTGAAAAGGATATCGATGAGGTGATCGAAACCATGGTGCGGGTCGACTACAATCACCCGAGCGTGCTCCTGTACTCGACCGGTAATGAAATCATGGACATTGCGACCGACAAGGGCTACGAACTTACGATGCGCTTCACGGAAGCCTTCCACCGGCTGGATCCGACGCGCTTCGTGACCAATGCGGTCAACGCGCTTCTCGTCACGGGCCCGCTCCTAGCGGAAAACGCGCGGGAAGCCGGCGAAGGGCTGATTGATGCGGAGAAACGGATCGACGTCAATGAATTCATGGCGAACGGCCTGGACGTCGGGAAAATCATCTCAATTCCGCCGGTGACCAGGATGCTTGAAATCATTGATACGGCGGTCGATATCAGCGGCTACAACTACATGCTGCCCCGATATGAGGAGGACGCCGTGAACTATCCGAACCGGATCATCCTGGGGACGGAAACGCATTCGAAGCGGATTCCGGAGCACTTCGCGGCCATGAAGAAGCACCGCAACATCATCGGCGACTTCATCTGGTGCAGCCACACCTATCTCGGCGAAAACGGCGGCCCGGAGAACTTCCCCTATCTCATGAACAAGAGCGCGGACCTGACGGTGATCGGCGATCCGAAGCCCTGCAATTACTACCGAATGATTTCGCTCGGCCTTCGAAAGGAGCCCTACATTGCGGTCCGTACGCCCGAGAAGAGCTGGAGGCCGATGCAGACCGGCCCTTGGGTGCTGACGGACGCCGAAGACTCCTGGGATTTCCCGGGGCAGGAAGGCGAGGAATGCGACGTCGAGGTGTATTACAGCGGAGAAAGCGTCGAGCTTTTCCTGAATGGACGGACGCTCGGCGAAGGAACGCCGGATCCGGAGCAGGTAGGCCGCGTGACCTTCCGAATTCCCTACGAGCCGGGCGAGCTGACGGCAGTGTCAAAGAGCGGCGGCGGGGAAGAGCGCTACACACTGAAGACAAAGGGCGCCGGAACCGCGATTGAGCTTATAAAAGAAGAGAATCCCTTTGCCAAAGACGACGGACTCTGTTATGTGAGCGTGACCGTCCGAAACGCGGCGGGCGAGGCGGTGCACGCCTTCGTGCCAGATCTTACGGCGGCGGTTGAGGGAGATGCGTACGCGCTTCTTGCCTTCGGCGGACAGGGAAGCAGCCACGCCGGCGGTTTCACAAAGAGCACCGTCGATATTCATGACGGCAGGGCGCTCATCATTCTGAAAAAGTGCAAAGAAGGAAGCGTGGTTCTGAAGGTGTCCGGCAGCGGACTTTCGGAAGCGGCAATCCGGATCTGAAAAGCGAACAGGAAGGAAAAGGAACCATGAAGTATACCAGTATTTTACCGGGCCAGCCGCTCCTTGATACGAACGGCAAGCGCGTCCAGGCGCACGGCGGCAGCATCTTTTATGACGAACAGGAAAAGGTCTGCTATTTTTACGGAGAAAACAAGGAATTCACCACGGTCGGGTCGAAAATCTGGACCTGGGGTGTTCGGGCCTACCGCTCGAAGGACCTCTACAACTGGGAGGACTGCGGCCTGATCATCGAGCCGGTTCTCGACGATGAGAATTCGTCCCTGAACCCCTACACGGCGATGATGGACCGCCCGCATATCATTTACAATCGGGATACGAAAAAATACGTCTGCTGGATGAAGATCATGCAGAAGGATGGCCAGCAGACCGAGACGGTCGCGACGGCGGATGCCTTCCTCGGGCCCTATACCATCGTTCGGGAGCGCCTGAAACCCTTAGGCATGAGCGCCGGAGACTTTGACCTCGCGGTTGCGCGGGACGGAAAGGCCTACTATTACTTCGAGCGCGTGCATTCGGAGACGATCTGCGCCGATCTCACGAATGACTACACCGATGTGACCGGCTACTACAGCACGCATTTCCCGCACCCCTATCCACCCTATGTGCGGGAAGCGA
Organism: uncultured Lachnospiraceae bacterium; assembly: GCA_946632055.1. Taxonomy (GTDB): domain Bacteria; phylum Bacillota; class Clostridia; order Lachnospirales; family Lachnospiraceae; genus UBA1267. Next base: position 32,454 of record CAMPAR010000004.1, on the reverse strand, counting down.
CGGCACATTTCGAGCGGAACTTCAAGCATTACCTGATGACTTCCGGGACGACCGGCTACAGCCCGAATCCTTCCGAGGTGGCGGTCGGGGACAGCTGGCACGGCCCCTATACGGTGCTCGGAAACCCGCATCCGACGGATCCCTCCCACACCTCCTTCCATTCGCAGATTTCCTCGGTATTCAGGGTGCCGTGGAAGAAGGACCTTTACATCGCGCTCGGCGACCGCTGGCTTCCGAACGATATGAAGGTGCCGTATGAATATCAGGAAGAGTTCTATGCGGGACTTTTCTCGGGACGCGTTCCGCGGGAAGAAGCCGGGGATTTCGCGCGTTCCCTGATGGCGAAGTACGGCCTGAGTCCGGAGGACATCACCGTCACGGACAGTGCGGCGAATACATCGATCGCGGATTATGTCTGGCTGCCGCTTCGCTTTGTCGACCCCTGCGAAGAATATCCGAACGGCATGGTGCTGATCGACTGGCTGGATGAGTGGCGCATCGAAGATTACGAATAATTGCAATTGTGGGGACAGGTCCATCGCATCCGTTTTCAACAACGAAAATGGGTACGATGGACCTGTCCCCGTGTATTCATCTCTTTACAGAAATCCTTTCCCGTGATAAGATGCTGGTAAGAAAGGGGCGGTTTTTTGCGGCAGCCCATAAGTGTACGGTAAAAATAAAAGAAGAGGAGGAGCCTGAATATGAAACTTGGATTCTACAGTCCGGAAATTGCCGGACGGAATGTGGACGAAGTGTTCGCCAGGGCAAAGGATTACGGCTTTACGGAAGTCCAGTATAATTTCCTGACCTCCCACGGGGAGGAGATGCCCGCGGAATTTGCCCCGGGCGAGCTCGAGGAAATCGCGGCGGCGGCCATGAAGCAGGGGATCCGCATCACGGCCGTGAACGGAACCTTCAACATGGTCGACCGGAACCGGGAGCGGCTCGCGGAATACACCCGCCGTTTCCGTAAAATCTGTGAGGCGGCGGCCTTCTTCGGCGCGAAGGTGGTCACGCTCTGCACGGGCTCGAAGAGTACGGAAGGGATGTGGCGTTATTCCCCGGAAAGCGCGGGAGAGGAGGCCTGGAAGGACCTTCTCGTGACGACGCGGCAGATCATGCCGCTCGCCGCGAAGTACGATCTGATCTTCGGCGTCGAGACGGAGGCCAGCAACGTCATCTTTACCGCCGAGAGAAACCGCCGGTATCTCGATGCCATCGGCGATCCGCACCTCAAGGTCATCATGGACTGCGCGAATCTCTTCCCGGCCGGAACCGCGAAGAAGGAAAATGTGGACAGCACGATCCGGGAGGCTTTCCGGCTGCTCGGAAAGGACGTCGTTCTGGCGCACGGGAAGGATATTGCGGAGAGCGGAACGGTTTCTTTCGCGTCTCCCGGCATGGGAATTGTGAATTTTGAGCTTTTCTTCGAGGAGCTGAAAAAGATCGGCTATCCGGGCGGACTGATCCTGCACGGCGTGCATGATGCGGCGGATTTCCCGCTCTGCGTGAAGAAAATGCTCGAGACGGCAGTGAAGGCCGGAATCTGAGAAAGGAGAACCGCTTATGATCTCAGTATTTGATCCCGGCGCTGACGCTTCAGGGCCTCTGGAGACGGGCGGCCTCGGCGGCGATTCCCGGGACGAAGGCGGAGAAAGAAGCCAGATGGCAGGCGCTCGTAAGAGAACTTCATGACGTCGAAATTGTTCAGTGATTTTACGTCGGAACACGGAAAAAGGAACGTCAACTACCCACCACTTAAACCCTAACAGGTTTTGAAGTGGGGGCTTGTGACGAAGTTCATCTTCGTTATAAGTCCGGCTGACTACCCTCAGTCTCTTCGAGAGACTACGTTACTTTGGTTATCACACCTGCGGACGTTCGTCCTAATCTGTAGCTCTGTGGTTCGTCATTAAACAGTCCTGACGGGAAGGGACAGTGTGGCGGACGCAAAAAGCCTTTGTAACATTGGGGAAGGACACCTTACGGCACGGTGCGCGCCGGCTTACAGCATTAAGCGCACCACATTCTTCGAAAGGAGCCGCACTTCCATGGCAAAAGGAAATACGCTGGTCTATGTACTGGCAAAAAACGGACAGCCTCTGATGCCAACATCGCGCTGCGGCAAGGTTCGGAGACTGCTGAACAGTAACAAAGCTAAAGCTGTCAAGCGCTGTCCGTTCACCATACAGCTGCTGTATGAGACAACAAGCATTGTACAGCCGATCGATCTCGGCATTGATGCCGGTTCCGAACATGTCGGAGTATCCGCCTGCACCGAGCATCAGGAAGTGTACGCATCAGAGGTACAGCTTCGTACCGACATCACAAAGAACATTTCGAACCGCAGGGAGTTCCGACGCTCCAGAAGGAACCGGAAAACCCGCTACCGGAAGCCGAGATTCCTGAACCGTGTACACGCAAAACACAAAGGCTGGCTTGCCCCATCGGTGGAGACGAAGCTCTTAGCCCACCTGAAGACCGTAGAGGATATCACAAAAATCTTACCGATATCGAATATCACGATAGAGACAGCATCCTTTGACATGCAGCTGATCCAGGCGATCCGTGATGGCAAGCCTCATCCGGAAGGAACGGACTACCAGCAAGGAGAACAGCTCGGCTTCTGGAATGTCAGGGAGTATGTTCTTTTCAGGGATGGCCATACCTGTCAATGCTGCAAGGGCAGATCTAAAGACAGGATCCTGAATGTACACCACATTGAGTCGAGAAAGACAGGCGGCGATTCGCCGGACAACCTGATTACTCTTTGTGAGTACTGTCATAAGCAGTATCATTTGGGAAAGATCAAGCTTCCGGACAGTATTAAACGAGGCCAGAGTCTTCGGGATGCGGCATTTATGGGAATCATGCGATGGACGTGCTATGACAGGCTGAAGGAACGGTATCCCGGAAGGGTATCTATGACATACGGGTACCTTACCAAGAACACGAGAATCCGTCACGGGTTGGAGAAAACGCACGCTGTGGATGCCAGATGCATCAGCGGACACCCGGATGCGGAACCCCTCGGGTACTATTACTTAAGCAAAAAGGTACGCTGTCATAACAGACAGCTTCGGAAGGCCAATACCTTAAAGGGTGGTATCGTCAAGTCCAATCAGGCGGAAAAGGAAGTCAAAGGTTTCAGGCTGTTTGACCGTGTAGCGTACAACGGACAGGAATGCTTCGTGTTCGGCAGACGGACAAGCGGGTACTTTGATTTGAGGCTTCTGGAGGGCACGAAAGTCCATGCTTCCGCATCGTTCAAAAAGATACGACTGAAAGAACGGTCAGGAACAACACTAACGGAAAGGAGGAGCAGGGATACTGCCGCATAGCGGCAGAGGCAATTCCTCCCCGCCCTACGCTATCGCTTAGAAGACGGGGTATCCTTGCCTGTTATGATGAAACGTTATCATACCATAACCGTTCCGCCCGCCTATGACGGGCGGACGCTTTTCAGCTATCTGAAAAAAGAGCTGGCCTTCTCGGCGGCGAAAATCAGCTCGGTAAAATATGATTCCGGGGGACTTCTCCTGAACGGGGAAAGAGTGACGGTGGGCGCGGCGCTCCATACCGGAGACCGGCTGTCGGTGCTGCTGACGGACTCGGAAAACCGCGGAAATCGCCTGATTCCGAACGAAATGCCGCTCTCGATTCTCTATGAGGACGAGGACCTGATCGCGCTCGCGAAACCCTCCGGCGTCGTCTGTCACCCCTCGAAGGGGCACCTCGTGGATTCCCTCGCGTCCGGACTCCGGGCGTATTTTGACCGGACGGACCCGGAGGCGTCCGTGCACCTCATCGGACGGCTCGACAAGGAGACCTCCGGAATTGTCCTCTCAGCAAAGAATGCGGTCGCTGCCGCAATCCTCATGAGAAACGACACCGTGCGGAAAACCTATACGGCCGCGGCGGAAGGCGTGTTCGGGGAAAAGAAAGGGATCATCACGATCCCGATGCGGTATGTGCGGGATGAAGCGGGAATCCTGAGAGTGGAAGCCGGAGAAGAAAAGAGCCGGGAATCAGAGGCTCAGGCCTCAGAGAGCAGGGACGAAAAGACGGCGGTGACAGAATATCAGGTTCTTTCCCAGCGGGAGGACTATGCCGTCCTCCTGGTGAGAATTCCGACCGGACGGATGCACCAGATCCGCTTCCACATGGCGGAAACCGGGCATCCGCTTCTCGGGGACCGCGTTTATGGAGGGCCGACAGACCGGATCGGGCGGGCTGCTCTACACGCGGGCGAGCTTTCTTTCCGGCATCCGTTTACGGGGGAGGAAATTCATCTTGCGGCGGCGCCTCCGGAGGACCTTAAGGAGCTTCTGAAGCAAGGGGAAGAAACGGGTCAAACCTGATCAATCCGCACCTTTCGCGGGCTTTTTGTACGAACCCTTTTGTTTTCGGCGGAATAAACCGGCTTAATCCGCCGGAAAAGTCGTTGTATCAGGGGAAAAACCGTGTTATATTGAGGATACAAGCAACAAATTACGCTTGAGAAAACACTCGATTCTCTGCAAAATGAAAGGAGGCCTGTGATGGCTGTATTGGACCCTACCTATCTGAAGCGTCTGGATGATTTTACCATGTTCCAGGCCTGGAAGAACACCACGGATACGCAGGGAAAATCCCTGAACTATGTGCTGTATCAGAAAAAACGCTATCCCTTAAGTGAAGCGCTCTGCTTTGTCATGTACCGGCGGAAATTCTACGCCGTGCTCAGCGTGGATCCTGTGACGGCTGCCGGTTCCGAAAAGCCGCTGAAAAAGATCGGGGAAGTCTTCCTGAACCGGAAGGACGAAAAGGATCTGACGGATACGCCCGAGCAGAATACCGGAAAAGCCTTCGGCATCTACCAGAGGGGCTTTTCCAGAAACTATCTCGTTGAAACGCCCGAGCGGGAAGGCGTGCTCTTCCCGATGCTCGAGGTCCGCGCCGGCATCGTCGGATAAGCCGGCCGGGGAAGAAGCGTTCATCCATACCCCGGGGGGAGCATCTCCGGCAGCACGGAATCAGTTGGCCTTCCCTAAGAAACCGCTTGCCATGGTGCCGTAAAAGGACATGATCATGGTCTCGATGATCAGGGCGACCCGCTCCTTCGGGGTGCTGCAGTTCTGCTCGATCCAGCGGACCCAGAGCGCCGCGATCGCCCCGCAGATATAGGCGTAGCACAGATCGCCTTCGCTTTCCGAGGGGCAGGCGGGGTCGATTCCTTACGGCCGCCGAGTTTGCCGCGCTGGATCCCTCGACCCTCATTTCCAGCAAGGAGCTTGCGGACGGCATGGTGAACGTCGTATACCGGCAGAATGCGGGCGTGAACACCTGGATGCTGATCGCCTACTACGGAAGCTACGCGCTGTTTGCGCTGATCGTCCTCCTCGTCTGCATCTTCTTCGTGCTCGACAGGCAGATTCCGCAGATTCACAAGGAGCTCGCCGAGCGGGCGCGTAAAGCCGCCGAGTCGAGAGGCGAGAGCTATATCGCACCGGAAGAGCAGGAGAGACTGGAGGCGGAAGCAGCCGCAAGGGAGCTTGAGGAAGCGAGAATCGCGGATCTTAGGAAACGCTGCGAGAAGAAGGGCCTGAACTTCGAGAAAGAAGAAAGGAAGTATCAGGAGAAACTGGCAAAGAAGTCAAAGAAGAAATCTCGGTAAAAAGCACGGCCCGGAGGAATTCCTCCGGGCCGCATTTTAGCTTCGCGTCATTAAGCTCAGTCAAAGATCGCTGCAGCCTCCTGCAGGGTCTCGATGATCGAGATATGCTGCGGGCAGTGTTCCTCGCACTGACCGCACTGGATGCAGTCGGAAGCCCTTCCGCCGTCCTTTACCGCATGTTCGTAGCGGCTTTTCGCGCCGTCCTGATTGGCATAGACCTTCAGGAAATTCATGGCTGCGAAAACGCCGGGGATGTTGATCTGCATCGGGCAGCCGTCCACACAGTATTTGCAGGCGGTGCAGGGGATCGTCGGAACGGCGTTGATGATGTCAACGGCCTTTTTGATCGTCTTCTGCTCTTCATCCGAGAGCGGCTCGAAATTCTCCATGTAGCTCACGTTGTCGTTCATCTGCTCTTCGTTCGACATACCGGAAAGCACCGTGATGATGCCCGGCAGGCTCGCGACGAAGCGGATCGCCCAGCTCGCGATCGACATGTCGGGATGGACGGCTTTGAAGAGGTCCTGTACTTCCTGCGTCATCGTCGTGAGAGAACCGCCCTTCACGGGCTCCATGACGATGATCGGCTTGTTGTATTTGCGGGCGACTTCATAGCACTTGCGGCTCTGAACGCCCTCGTCTTCCCAGTCCTTGTAATTGATCTGCAGCTGCACAAATTCCGCTTCCGGATGCTTCTTCAGAATGTCCTCCAGCGCCTCCGCCGAATCGTGGAACGAGAAGCCGATGTGCTTGGCCTTGCCCTGTGCCTTCCAGTCTTGCATGAACTTCCAAGCATCGAGATCTTCAGCCTTCTTCGCGGAATCCGCGTTCAGCGCGTGCAGCAGATAGAAATCGAAATACTCAAGGCCGGCGCGGTCAAGAGACTCCTGCGCAAGAACCGCAAGGTCTTCATATTTGGATGCGTTCCACAACGGAAGCTTGGAAGCGCAGACGAAGGAATCCCTCGGATAGCGCTCGACGACGCACTGCTTCAGGGCGTCCTCGGACTTTCCGCCGTCGTAAACATAAGCGGTGTCAAAGTAGGTGAACCCCTTTTTCATGAAAGTGTCGACCATTTTACAGGTCTGTTCGATGTCTTCCTCGTCCCCGATCTTCGGAAGCCGCATGAGTCCGAATCCGAGTTTCTTGATGTCTTCTCCTAAATACTTTTCTGCCATTGTTGTCTCCCTCTCTAAAGATTATATTCGCCGGCGCTGTCCGCCGGAAAAGCACGAATGAAGCGGTGCGCGAAAAAAAGCACCGGAAGCATTATAACAGAAAAGCCGGGAAAAGTATAGGGCTTTTAAGCAGCAAAAGATACGGGAACGGTCTAAAAAAGAAATGGAGAAAAGGACGGCGGCGTGTTATAATAGATTAAAATTATAATGCGGGAGGGTTTGTATCTATGCTGCAGCTGCCTTTGATGTTTTCGGATCATATGATGCTTCAGCGCGAGAAGCCGGTGAAGATTTTCGGAGCGGGATCGCCGGGGAGTGCGGTCACGGTGCGCCTGTATGACAGGGAGGGAAGGTGCCTTGCCGAAACAGAAGCGGCCGCTTCGGAGGATGGGAAGTTTACGGCTGTTCTTCCGGCGCTGGCGCCGGGGCTGGACTTTTCCCTCGTGATCTCGGACGGCGCGGAAACCGTAACGATTCAGGACGTCGCTGTCGGCGACGTGTGGCTTGCGGGCGGTCAGTCCAACATGGAATTCCTGATGAATACGGATGCGGAAATGCCGAAAGAGCGGGAGGCGCTTCAGGGCCTTTCGGAGGAAGTCCGGCGCTCCCTCCGCTTTTTCGGCTATCCGGAGATCTCCTTCCCCGGCATGGAAGAGCTTGTGGATCTTTCAAACTACGGCAAATGGCGCTGCCTCACTGAGGAGGACATCGTCTATTTCTCCGCGGTCGGATATTATTTTCAGCGGAAAGTCCGGGAAGCGGTTGATGTGCCGGTCGGCATCCTCGCCTGCAACTGGGGCGGCACGAAAGCCGTCTGCTGGATTCCGGAAGAAACCGTCCGGGAAGCCGGGGCAGAACTGTGGCTGGATGAATACGAGGCGGGACTGAAGATGATTCCGGACCTTGAAAAGGCGAAGGAAGCCTATAAAAAGACGCCGATGAACGTGCTTTCCGACCCCGCGAAGCCGAATCCCTTTGACGCGATCCTGCTTCCGGGCTTTTCGAAGGCCCGTCAGGAAGAAGTGATGAAAATGTTCCCGGCGGACGATGGCGGCGCGATGGCAGTCGGCCCCCTGCATCCCTGGCGTCCCTGCGGACTCTATGAGACGATGCTGAAAAAGGTCATGCCCTATACGCTTCGGGGCTTCCTGTGGTATCAGGGGGAGAGCGACGAGACGCACGCGGCGCTCCACACGGCGGTAATGAAGGCGCTGATCCGGAAGTGGCGGGAGGATTTCTGCGACGAAACGCTGCCCTTCTACATGGTTCAGATCGCGCCCTTCGGCTGGTGGCTCGGAAACGGCTCCGACAATTATGCGGCGCTTCGCGAGGCACAGGAAAAGGCGACGGATGAGACGGAAAATGCCTGGCTTGCGGCGATGGGAGACGCGGGCATGCGCTTCGACATTCATCCGAAGCACAAGAGAAAACCGGGCGAGCGGCTTGCGCTTCTCGCGCTTTCCCATACCTACGGCCTCGATGTTCCGTCGGAGGCGCCGAGAGCGGCAGGCCTGGAGTACGACGGGGATACGGCCGTTGTGCGCTTCACGAACGGAGCGGGGCTTCATCTCTCGGAAGCGGAAAACGGCGGCCTGACGGCGGAGGAAGCCGAGAAATACAATTTCTCGGATCCGGATGAGCCGGCGGCGATGTCCCCGGAAGAGAATCTGAATTCCCTGATCCAAACCGTCCCGGAGGGAGAAGTTTCCGCGGAAATCCGGGATGATACGCTCCGCGTGACGCTTCGCGCGGACGGAAAAACGGTTCGGCCGAAGGAGCTTCGATTTGCCTGGACAGGCTATTATGAAGTCAATGTCAAAAATAAAGCAGGGCTTCCGGTCTTCCCATTTGTGATCTGACGGTGTTTCGCCTCCGGAGCTTACGAAGACAAAACCGTTAAAATCAACATTGTCAAAGAACTGCTTTCGTGTTATGATGAAACATAATGGGTAGGAGGCGCCTGATTACATGAAAACACTCAAAGTGGCGATGATGCAGCTGATGCCGCAGGAACGGCAGGACGACAATCTCAGGAAGGGACTCGGTTCCGTTAAAAAGGCAAAGGCGATGGGCGCAGATATTGCGCTGTTCCCGGAGATGTGGAACTGCGGCTACCGGATTCCGGAGGACGAAAAGGCGCTTCAGGCGCTCGCGATTACGGAGGACAGCGACTTCATCGAAGCCTTCCAAAATCTTGCGAAATTCGCCGGGATCGCGGTCGGGATCACCTTCCTCGAGAAGACGGAAGGAAAGCCGAAAAACTCCTTCGTTCTGTTTGATAAAGAAGGAAAGAAGGTCTGTCACTATTCGAAGGTCCACACCTGTGCTTTTGACGCTGAGGCGCGCCTTCAGGCGGGAGAGGAATTTGTCACGGCGGAGCTTGTGACGAACCAGGGCCCGGTCACCGTCGGCGTTATGATCTGCTTCGACCGGGAATTTCCGGAGAGCGCCCGGATCCTGATGAAGAAGGGCGCGGAAGTCATCCTGATGCCGAACGCCTGCCCGATGGAAGAGCACCGCATCGCGGCGCTGCACGCCGACGCTTACCGCAATAAGCTCGGCATTGCCTGCTGCAATTACCCTTACGGTCAGCCGGACTGCAACGGTCATTCCATTGCCTTTGACGGAATCGCGTGGCGGGAAAACGAAGGCGGCTCACGGGATATGAAGGTTGTGGAGGCCGGCGAAGGAGAGGGAATCTATCTTGCTTCCTTCCCGATTGACGAGATGCGCGCCTACCGCGAACAGGAGGTCATGGGCGACAGGTACCGCCGGCCGGAAACCTACAGGGAGCTTCTGAAATAACGAGGAACGATATGCTTACAAAAACGATTACCGAAGAGATCAACGCTGCCATCCGCGCGGCCGGCGACATCATACTGAACGCGGACCGGACAACGGAAACCGTGGAGTCCAAGGAAGGCCACGCGAATTTCGTCACCTCCTATGACAAGGCCGTGCAGGAAATGCTGAAAAAACGGCTGCTTGAAATCCTCCCCGGGGCCGTATTTGTCGGGGAAGAGGAGGACGTGCACGCGCAGATCAAAGACGGCTACAGCTTTATCGTGGACCCGATCGACGGAACGACCAATTTTATCCGCGACATGCACTGCTCGACGACTTCGATCGGGCTTCTCTTTAACGGCGAGCCGGTGTACGCGGCAATTTACAATCCGTATCTGGGCGAATTATATACGGCAAAGAAGGGCGAAGGCGCATTTTTAAACGGTCAGCCGATCCATGTATCGGACAAGCCGCTGTCGGAAAGCATCATTTTATTCGGGACCTCGCCTTACTATCCGGATCTTGCAAAAAAAGGCTTCGAGCTTTTAATAAATTTATTCAGCCGGGCACTCGATGTACGCCGCTTCGGGAGTGCGGCCTATGATCTTTGCATGGTGGCAGCGGGAAGAGCCGAGCTCTTCTTCGAAATGCAGCTGTCGCCCTGGGATTATGCGGCCGGTTCTCTGATCGTGAGCGAAGCGGGCGGGGCAGTGACGCAGATTGACGGTACGCCGCTGTCCTTCGGACATCCCTGTTCCGTGCTGGCAAGAGGGAGGACCGATGAAAAAATATGACGTTTTCGGTGTGGAAACAGGGTGTCTCGATCTGAACGTGTGTATTAATGAGATGCCTCCGTTGAACCACGGTACCCAGGTCTACGATCTGTCCTGGCAGGGCGGCGGGAAGGTGTCGTCCGGAATGATCGCGGCAGCACGGCTCGGCGCGAAGTGCACGATGAGCGGCGCCCTTGGCGACGACGAGTATGGCCGGATTCAGTACAATGACTTCGTGCGCCACGGCGTCAATGTCTCGAACCTGATCCTGCGCGAGGGGAAGACTTCTTCGCTGGATATTGTGGTGGCGGAGAAGAAATCCATGACGCGCACGATGCTCTTCAAGGGCGGAACCGTCGAGCCGATGACGAAGGACGAGGTGGACTGGAGCCTTCTCGACGATTCGAAGCTTCTCTTCATCGCGGGCTACCGGGACATGCCCTTTGAAGCCGCGCGCTACGCGAAGGCGCACGGAATCGAAGTCCTGATCGATGCGGACGGCTTCAGCGAGAGCGTGTATGAGATGATTCCGCTCGTCGATTATTTTATTGCTTCGGAATTCTGCTTTGACGGACTGTTCCCCGGCGCGAAGGAAAAGGGCCTTGAAAATCTGGAGGCCGAATGCCGCAAAATCATGGACATGGGCCCGAAGGCGGTCATTTTCACCTTCGGAGAAAAGGGCCTCATCGGACTGGACGCGGACGGTTTCTTTACGCTTCCCGCCTTCCGGGTGGATGTGGTCGATACGGTCGGCGCGGGCGATATTTTCCACGGCGCCTTCTGCGCCTTCCTGTCACAGGGAAAATCCGTCCGGGACTGCGCGCTGTATTCGAGCGCAACCTCGGCGATCAAGTGCACCCGGATCGGCGGACGCGCAGGCATCCCGACGATGGAGGTGCTGGAGAAATTCATTCAGACCGGCGAAATCGACTATACGGAAATTGACGAGCGCGTCGCGTTTTACCGGAACGGGAATGAAAACCTGCGATAAATGTCCGGCTCCACGATAAAAACATACCAAATCACGGCTGAAACACTTGTGTTTCAGACTGATTTGTGATGTTTTTATCGCCGGAGGTCTAGAAGCGAAGCTTCTCTGACCTTCGGCATGAGAAATGCGAAGCATTTCTCATGGAGCTTTATATTATACCCCGGAGGACTTATGCTGAGAATCCGACCCTTTGAGACAGGCGATCTTCTGAAGATCCGAGCCATGAATACCGATATGGCGGAGGATCTGATGTCGCATGGAAACCGGATGGCAGATTCGGCGGTCACGGCGGTATCGGAAGAAGGGGCGTTCCTCGGGGCGGCCTATGTCCTTCGGACGTCAAGCTTTAAGGAAGGACTGAGGATACTGGAGGAAGAGCCTGCCGGGGAAACGATTCCCGCGCGCTGCTTCCTGAAGGGCGTGTTTCAGGCGGTTCCGGGCAGAGAAGAGGAAGTGGAGTGCTCCGAAGCGCTTCTTCGTTTCCTGCAGGACTACACCGGGAAAACACAGGAAAGCTATCCCCGTCTTCGCGTAGTGCTGCAGCTTTTCGGAGACAGCAGCCGCCTTTCCTATCAGGAATTTCTGATGTCCGCCGGCTTCCAGCCGAAGGCACTGATGAGTGTGATGGAGCGGGATCTTGGGGATCTCTCGGACCTTCCGGAGCATAAAAAACTGTATTTCAGGACCGCAGAGGACCAGGGCCTTCCAAAGCTTGAGAAGCGCGTGAAGGGTTTCTTCCGCCGGCTTGCGGGGTCGATTGACCCGAGGAGCGGCGGGGAAGAGAAGCGCGGTACGTCCGTGCCGGCTCTTAGGGATCTTCAGTATTATACCTCGGCGCATCACTGGGATCCGGAAGCTTACCGCCTGCTTTCGAAAGCCTGTTTTCAGGGCATGCCGGACAGCACCGAAGACATCGACTTTCTCCTTGACCACGGCGGAACATTTTACTTTGCCGAGGAGCCTGTACCGGAGCCGGAGAATGTCTGGGATGAGGCGCCGCATTTTACGCCAGGTTCCCTTATCGCGACAGTCATGACCTGGCGGATCGACAGGGAAACCGCAGCAACGGAAAATATCTGCTGCCGCGAGGATTTCAGGCGGCTCGGCGTCACAACGGGGATTCTCGCAAATGTTCTCGAAGAACTTCGGGAAGAGGGTTTTAAGACCGCCCGGCTGAATATTTTCAGCGACAATATTCCGGCGTACCGGCTGTACCGGAACCTCGGCTACGAAATCGTCCGGAATCTCATAGAATATCATTACGAAATCAGACCCGAATACCGGGATTACTGAGAAACGGAGAAGAAGAGAATGCTACTGTTTTTTGTACGGCACGGGGATCCGACCTACGATCCCGATGAACTGACCCCGCTCGGCCATCGCCAGGCGGAAGCAATCGGAAAGCGCCTTTCGCGTTACGGCCTGGATGAAATCTATGTTTCCAGCTCGACACGTGCGATCGAGACCTCGATTCCGACGCGGGAAATGCTGAAGATGGACGCGACGATCCTCGACTGGACCAATGAGAAGCATGCCTGGGATCAGCTGTCGCTTCTTGACGAAAAGGGAAACCGTGTCTGGGCCTTCACACGCTCCGACATCCGGGAGCTGTTTACGTCAAAGGAAATCAAGGCGCTTGGAGAAGCGTGGTATACGCATCCTTTCTTCGAAGGAACGACGATCCCGGAAGGGTATCTCCGGATTAAGAATCATGCACGCGAATTCCTCGCTTCTCAGGGCTATATCTGGGAGGAAGAGAAGGGCCGATACCGGAATGATGTGCCGAATGACAAACGGATTGCGCTGTTCGCGCACCACGGCTTCGGGGTGACCTTCCTGTCGTCGATTCTCGACATTCCGTATCCGCAGATCTGCGAGAAGTTCAATTTTTCGCACTCGGGGCTGACGGTGATCCAGTTCCTGCCAAGGGACGGGTATGTCATTCCGGAAGTGCTGACGCTCGGAAATGACGGCCATCTCCTGGCGGAAGGGCTGCCGACGAAGTACAATAACCACCTCTATTTCTGACTGTCCGGCATCCGGGGCTGGGAAACGGAGTGTCCGTGAAGAGACGTGAAGCATTCCGGCCCGGCAGGAAACGCTCCTGACATCACCTTTTGACCTTACCATCATTATTATGAAAAAGCTTCTGGAAAAATACGGAATTTTCTACGGCTGGGCGATTGTATTCTACGCGCTTGTTATCATGGCCGTGTGTTTTGGCATTGCGCATAACTGCTTTACGCTATATATTATCCCGGTGTCGGAGCGCTTCGGCTGGCCAAGGAGATCCGTCAGCGCCGCGCTCACGCTGATGTATGTGATGCAGATGCTCGGCTCCGTCTTCTCCGGGAGGATTTTCCGGCGGGCCGCGGTGAAGAAGGTGATGATGATCGCGGTCATTATCCAGCCGGCTGCCTATTTCCTGCTGTCCTTCGCGTCGAATCTGCCCGTGTTCTATCTGCTTTCCGTTATTGTCGGCGGCTGCGTTCCGTTCCTTTCCTTTCAGGCCTTTACGGTCATTATCGCGAACTGGTTCGAAGAAAAGCGTGGTACGGCGACCGGGATCGCCTTCATGGGCAGCGGGCTGGGCGGCATGATTTTCAATGCCGTCGGCGGGAGTCTTCTGACCCGCATGAGCTACGATGCGCTTTTCAGAGTCTACGCTGCAGTGATCGCGGCAGTCGCGGTACCGGTTGTCTTCTTCCTTGTGAAGGAAAAGCCGCAGGAGCTCGGCCTTCTGCCGTACGGCGAGCGGCCCGGCACGGACGGGAAATTCTTCCACGAAGTGATCTACGGCTGCAGCTTTGAGGAGGCTTTCAGAAAGAGCGGACTTTACGTGCTGATGCTGGCTGCCCTTGCGATCGGCTTCTCGACAAGCGTGCTCTCGTCGACGATTGTTCCGGATATTACGGACAGCGGATTTACGCCAAAATACGCGGCGATGGTGAACGCGGCCTATCTTGGCGGTGTGAGTCTCGGAAAAGTGATCCTCGGCCAGATGTTTGACCGGATGGGTATGAAAAGGGCGCTGACAATCGCGATGCTCTGCCTGCTTGCGGGACTTGCCGGCATGTATTTTTCGAACCTTCAGTGGATGCACATCGTGCTTGTCGCCGGGGCTTCGCTTGGCTGCGCGACCGGGACAGTCGCTTATCCTTTGATGACGCAGTCGGTGATGGGAAACCGCGATTACGGCGCGCTTTCCGGCATTGTGATGGCCTGCGGATCGCTCGGCGGATGCATCGCGCCATTCTTCAGCAATGCCGTTTTCGACGCCCTCGCTTCGTACCGTACGGCTTACATTCCGGCCGCGGCAGCCGCGGCGCTCGCGATTATGGCAGGGCTTCTCGTGCGCACGATGAAGAAACCCGGACAGGACGGATGATATGCTGCTTCAGGAAATAGCACCCTACAAATATCATAATGAATATCAGCCGTATGCGGCGCGGGAAGAGGACCTCTTCCTCGGCTACCGGGACGGCTGTGTGCTGGCATGGGACCGGGACGGCGAGATTGCGCTTCCAACGGTCGGGGAGTATCTGAGCGGGGAGGCACATTATCTGCAGGCTGCGATGTCAACGGGCGTCTCCTCATATAGTACTGAGACCGGCAGTGCCCCGCTGGCTCAGTGCGATAAGCCGTTCCGCTATCTCTTCTCGATCGACGAGCAGCGCTTCTTTACGCTGGATGAAGGAAAGGAAGCGGAGGAGTTCGGCCCGTACACCCCGAAAACCATGCGTTATCTCCGCGTAACAAAGCCGCTGCATCTCGCGTATGCGGCGGCGGTCGGATATCAGCTTCACACCTGGTATAAGCGGACGCGTTTCTGCGGAAGCTGCGGCCGGCCGCTCATTCACGCGGAATCAGAGCGCATGATGCGCTGCCCCGGCTGCGGCGAAATGTTTTTCCCGCAGATCTGCCCGAGCGTGATCGTGGCGGTAAGGGACGGCGAGCGCATACTTCTCACAAAGTATTCCCCGGCGCATTTTCCGAAATCCACGCACAATCCGAAGGCAACCTATGCGCTCGTCGCGGGCTATATCGAGACCGGCGAGACACCGGAGCAGTGCGTGCGGCGGGAAGTGATGGAGGAGGTCGGCCTTCACGTGAAGAACCTGATACCATGGAAGAACCAGCCCTGGCCCTTCAGCTCCTCGCTTCTTTTCGGCTTCTTCTGCGATCTCGACGGTGACGACCGGATCACCCTGCAGGAGGATGAGCTCGCGGTCGCGGAGTGGGTCCGGCGCACGGATATGGAGGACCGCTCGGCGGATATCAGCCTGACGAGCAACATGATGGAGGCCTTCCGTCTCGGGAAGGACCCGAAGTAAACCGCACTCCTCCGGACATCACCTTTTGAACTTATTATAATTACAATTATTTCAACCAGGAGGTTTCATGATGGACAAAAGAACCCGAGTGTTAAACGCACTGAACAAGCAGCCGGTCGACCATGTGCCCTGCGGCTTCTGGTTCCACTTCGGAGGAAAGGAAGCCCACGGCGAGGAATGCGTGCAGGCGCATCTTCGGTACTACCGCGAAACGGATCTCGATTTTCTGAAGGTCATGAGCGACGGATTCTTCGCGTATCCGCTGTCCTGCAATGTTCAGAAGACCGCGGACTGGTACAAGGTCGAGCCGATCGGCAAGGACAGCCCCTACATCAGGGATCAGGTCGCGCGCGCGAAGCGCATTGTGGAGGAGATCGGGAAGGAGCGCTGCGTTTTCTATAACGTCTTTGCTCCGTTCTCCGCGATCCGTTTCGCGACCGACGATGCATTTGTGATGGAAAGCCTGAAAGAAGACCCCAACGCGGTGCTTCACGCGCTTGATGTGATCGCGCAGGATCAGGCGCTTCTTTCGGAACTTCTGATCCGTGAAGCCGGCGTCGACGGCATCTACTTCCCGGTTCAGGGGGGCGAACCCTCGCGCTTTACGCCGGAAGAGTACCACAGGTATGTGTCCCCCTCGGAGCTCTATGTGCTTGAGCACGCGAACCGCTGGTCGGACAACAACATTCTGCACTGCTGCGGCTGGGCGGGCGATAAGAACAACCTCTCCCTGTGGAAGGATTACCCGGTGAAGTGCGTGAACTGGGCGGTTCATGTGGAGGAAGTGAGTCTCGAGGAAGGACGCGTGCTCTTCGGCAACAAGGCTTCCCTCGGCGGCTTCAAGACCCTCTGGGACGCGAACCACGAGGAAGGCATCATCTACGAGGGCACGAAGGAAGAGCTCCAGGAGTACACCCGGAATCTCATCCTGGATCACGGCAAGATCGGTTATTTAATCGGCGGCGACTGCACCTTCAGCACGAAGCTTCCCTGGGAACGTTTGAAATGGATCGTTGAAGCGGCGAGAAGCCTGTAAAGGAGTTTTTTATGAAGTATTTATTTATCGGCGGAACAGGCAACATCAGCAAATATATCACGAAGAAGCTGCTGGAGCGCGGGGACACGGTTTATCTTGTGAACCGCGGCAACCGGAATCAGGATCTCACGGGCGACGTCCGCTATATTACGGCGGATATCAATACCGAAGAAGGCACGGAAACCGTGCGGGAATACATTAAGGACATGTGCTTTGACGCCGTGGCGGATTTCATTGTCTTCACGAAAGAGCAGGCGGAGCGGGACTTCAATCTCTTTAACGGCAAATGCCGGCAGTACCTGACCTTCTCGTCGGCCTCCGTTTATCAGACGCCGCTTGCAAGTCCGTGGATTACGGAAGCGACGCCGATGAAGAACCCGCTGTGGAAGTATTCGCAGAACAAGATCGAGGTCGAGGAATTCTTCATGAAGAAGTACCGCGAGTGCGACTTCCCGATGACGATCATCCGCCCGAGCCACACCTACGGCGAAACCTATCTGCCGCTTTCCGTGGAAGGAAAGGGCGCCTACAGCGTGGTGAAGCGGATGCTCGAGGGAAAGCGGGTCATTATCCCCGGTGACGGAACCTCGCTTTGGGTTCTGACGCACAGCTCGGACTTCGCGAAGGGCTTCATCGGACTGCTGAACAACATTCATGCGATCGGCGAAACCTACCATATCACGACAGATGAGCTCGTGACCTGGAACCAGGTGTATCAGGTTGTGGCGGATACGCTGGGCGTGAAGGCAAAGTTCGTGCATGTATCATCGGAATTCCTCGCAGAGACGCGCCCGGAGAGCGGCTTCCTTGGAAGTCTTCTCGGAGACAAGTCCAATTCCTCGATTTTCGACAACAGCAAACTGAAGCGCGTGGTGCCGGATTTTGTCTGCACAAAGCGCATGGATCAGGGAATTGCGGAATCGGTACGGTATCTCATGAGCCATCCGGAGCTGCAGAAGGAAGATCCGGATTTCGACGACTACTGCGACAGGGTGCTCGAGGCACTTGACAGGGCGAAAGCCGAAATCCTCGGAAAGTAAAAATAAAGAAGGAAGACGAAAATGTACGGCAGAAATTTTGTGGCTTTTCTCACGGCTTTTACGAAGGATGGAGAAGTGGATCTTTCAAAATGTGAGCAGATGGTAGAATTCTATCTGTCCCAGCATGCAGACGGGTTCTATCTGCACGGCTGGACCGGCGAAGGCTGGTGCATGACCCCCGAGATGCGAAAGGTCTGGATGAAGAGGACGATCGAGGTCGTGAATCACCGCGTCCCGGTCTTTGTAAGTGTCGGATACGGCAAGACAGAGGAAGAAGGCATCGAGCTCGCGCGCTACGCCGGACAGGCAGGCGCGGACGCCGTCTCCAGCATCGCGATCCGTCCGGATGCGAAAATTGAGGAGAACGCGGCCTATTTCCGCAGAATCTCCGAAGCGGCGGGAATTCCGTTCTACGTATACTGGCATATGTCGGAAGGTAACCTGAACGGCGGAGAACGGCTGGATGCCGAGGAAATGCTGGAAATACTGAAGCGCGAGGTTCCGACATTCACCGGCTTCAAATATACCGACAGCAACTTCTACTACATGCAGCGGATCAAACAATATATGCCTGAACTCGTGATCCTGACCGGTGTGGACCAGATGTGCGCCGCCGGGCATCTGATGGGCTCAGACGGATCGATCGGCGCGCTGCAGGCTGTGACCTGCGGGCATTTCCATGAGATGCTGAA
Organism: uncultured Lachnospiraceae bacterium; assembly: GCA_946632055.1. Taxonomy (GTDB): domain Bacteria; phylum Bacillota; class Clostridia; order Lachnospirales; family Lachnospiraceae; genus UBA1267. Next base: position 13,967 of record CAMPAR010000004.1, on the reverse strand, counting down.
CGCGATGAACGCGGGTGAAATGGACCGGGCATTCGAGCTGCAGCTTCGCGCAAACAATATCTATGCGGCGCTGGATGCCCGGGAAGTGGGCGGACTGATTCCCGGAATCAAGTATATTATGCGTGCGTATTACGGGGTGGACGCGGGCTATCTTTCGCCGCTTTCACCAAACAGCGAGCTTACGGACAGCGGAGCAAGAGAGCGCCTGATGAAGACTTTCCGGGAGAATATTTTCTGTGAATAAAGCGAAAAAAAGAAAACCGCCGGTCTCATCGTCGAGATCATTCTCTGTGCAGTCATGCTTGTGCAGATGCTCTATGCCTTTTTCGGCAATATTCCGCACGAGATCCTCGGCGTGATTTTCTTCGCGGCGCTGCTTTGCCATGTGGTGATGAAGCGCTGGTGGTTCAAAAGTGTGTTCCGGAATCTTTCCAAGAAAGCACCGGAAAGAATCGCAGCGGATGTCATCATTCTGCTGCTGATCCTGAACGGGGCGTTTCTTGCCGCCAGCGGTATCGGAGTGTCGCGCTTCCTGTTTCCAAAAAATGAAGAACATTATTTTATAAAATAAGAAAAGGAGATCCATTCTCTATGAATCGTAAAAACCATACACTCATTCTGCTCGCGCTGCTCCTTACGGGGGCGCTCGCGCTGAGTTCCTGCAATAAGAAAGAGCCGGAAAGTACGGCGGTTCCGTCGGAAAGCACGGAGACGACGGCAGAGAGTGAAGCGTCTTCGGAAGAAAAAACCACCGAAGAAAGCACGGAACCCGAAGAAACGACCGCTGAAACAGAGTCCGAAACGGAAACAGAACCGGAAACCGAAGACCCCGCCGCGGCCGGATTTGAAAACCGCTTTATCGTGACGGACGAGAACGGCGCGAACGTACGGCAGGCGCCGGACACCGCGTCGGAAGTTATCGGCATGGTGCCGTATCTGGGCGGCGGAGATCTGAAGGGGCGCGAAGGCGACTGGCTTCAGGTGGTTTCCTGCGGCGTGGAAGGCTATCTTTACGCACCGCTTGCCGTGACCGGTGAGGAAGCGGCGGCCTTTGCAAAGCAGGGCGTGCAGTGGACGGCCCGTGTCCTCGGCGAATCGGTCAATATCCGGGAGGCCGCGTCGCTCGACGCCGGTATCATCGGAAACGCCGGAAGAGATGCGGAATTTGCGATTCTCGGAGAAGAAGGAGAATTTTTCAGGATTGATTTCAACGGCACGCCGGCCTATCTGAATAAGACGGTCTGTCAGGATGTTTACAGCCTGACAGGAGAAGCCGGCGCGCCGGAGAGCGATCCGGCATCGGAAGAAGAGAGTACGGAGGCTTCTTCGGAAACGGAGAGCGCTTCTTCGGAAACGGAAAGCGAAAGCGCGTCCGAGACCCCTGCGTCGGAAGAATCCGAAACTCCGGCGGAAACGCCGGCTGAAACACCCGCGCCGGAAACGGCGGCGCCCTCCGGGAACTATTCCGGCGCGCAGCCGCAGGCCGTGATCGCCGGAACGAACGGACTGACCGTCTGTATCGACGCCGGACATCAGCAGCACGGCATGAGCGATCCCGAGCCGAACGGCCCGGGCTCGACCGCCATGAAGGCCAAGCTCACGACCGGAACGGCTGGCTGTGTGACCGGGATTCCGGAGTACCAGACGACGCTCGCCGTCGCGCTGCAGCTGCAGAACGAGCTCGCGGCAAGAGGCTATACGGTGGTCATGATCCGGACCTCGAACGACTGCCCCGTGTCGAACGCGGAGCGCGCCGTCATCGCGAATGAGAGCGGCTCAAACGCCTTTATCCGTATTCACTGCAACAGCGTGACGGACCCCAATGTGACCGGCGTCATCAGCTACGCGCCGGCGCCGGGCAATCCCTATATGAGCGCTGACAATGTCAATAACAGCATCAATTTCTCCAATGTCCTGACCGGGAAAACCGCGGAAGCGACCGGCGCACAGAACCGGGGCGTGATTCAGGACAATACCATGACCGGCATCAACTGGTCGCAGGTACCGGTTTCCATCATCGAGATGGGCTTCAGCTCGAATCCGACGGAGGACCAGCTGATGAACGACCCGGCCTACCAGGCAAAGCTTGTGCAGGGCATGGCGAACGGGATTGACGCATTCTTTGGGAAGTAATCTGGAGGCAAAAGGAGTGGGACTTTTCAGGAAAACAACGGTTCACGTGATGGGGAACCGCTCTTCGGATTCCGGCGCGGACGGTAGATACCGGAAGCAGGCGAAGGAAAACCGCCGGAGGGAACAGGAAAAGCTGAAGAATCTCGTGCTGGAGCCGCATACGACGGCGGAGCTTCGGGGCTATATCGAGGCGAAGTATCAGGTCACTGAGCTTCCTCGTGACGACGACCGCTATAAGCTCGCGTATCTCGGAATCAAGGCGCACCTCGTGTTCCGGGACGCGCCGGAGCTTCTTCGGACGCCGCCGATGGAGGAGCCGGATCATCCGCCGCGCTTTGAAAACGACCCCGACTATGTGGAGTACGACGAGAACCGCGAAACGCGCTATCAGGAGGCGCTGCATCTTACGCGCGAGCAGTTTCCGATGCATCTCCATGTCTATAATATTCCGATCAATCAGGGCTCGCTTCCCGTCGCCTGGCTGGAGGTTTATGTGGAGACGGATCACGAATACCTTGCCTTTAAGGTCATTGAGCTCGAGTATGAGGAGCATTATTCCATCGACCGCACGCGGGAGGACATCATCCGCTATTTCGGCGCGGGTCCCGAGGATCAGGCGGCCGGAAACGAGCGCTATCTGCAGTATCTGAATTCAGTGTAAGGAAACCTTCCCTCGGTCTTCGAAGGTCTGCATAACCACCATTTCCGGGATTTTCCGCTTCAAGGTGGTATGATTTAAGCAAGAAATACAAGCATCAACCACCATTTCTATGCAAATCTTCATTATGGTGGCTGATTTATGGCTTTGATTTCTTGCCTGGACCACCATTCCGAGCGTTTTCGACTTTCTGGTGGCTGTGTGATACCACCAAACTTACAAAATATGAAAAAATGGTGGTTTCCAGCGCTTTTCCACAAGCCATGCAAACCACCAGACATACGAAAAACAAGTAAATGGTGGTTTCCAGAGCTTTTTCACAAGCTGCGCAAACCACCATTTTTGTCGAAGACGGCTTTGGGGTGGTTTCCCTCCCCGTCTGCCCCGAGATACTGTCAGCACTCCACGTTCTTTTCTTTGCTGACCTCCCGGATGAGTTCGCGGACTTTTTCGGGATCGCCGCCGCTGATCTGCAGATACACGCCGCCCTCGCCGCCGTTTACCGCACCGGAGGCGATGATCCGGGCGTCAGCGCCCGTGAGCAGGCGGATGGCGTCCAGCTCGGTGAAGGCTTCTCCCGGTGCGCGGTACAGCCGAAGGCCGGAGGCTTCCGGATCATTGACCAGCGCCTCGAGTTCGTCGAGCGGCGCATCCACGCGCTTTTCCACGCCGACCGGAAGGATCAGCTTCGCGCGGCGCGAAAGCACCGCTCTGGCCGCCTCCATGATCGTTCCGCCGGTTTCGGCGTTTCCGAGAAGGATCGCAGCGGTTTTATCGGCAAGATTCAGCGCGTTGGCGCCCTTCAGGATGATATCGCCCGCCTTCAGCTTCGTGCAGATCTCTGGAAGCCTGTCTTGCGCTTCAAAGCGCGCGGCGCCTTTCTCAATCACGAGATCGCCGAGCTGATCCGCTTTCTGCAGTTTCGCGCCGGGCGGTACGGCGACGCCCCGGTGGAAGGCGGGGAAGGCGACGCAGGGCTCTTCGCCGACGGCCTTCAGAAGTTCATTGGCGGCAAAGGCGTTGGTTGTGCCGCCGATGACGAGAATTGTGCCGTTTTTCAGCGCGTTCTGTACATCCTCGCGCTGTACAAGCGCCTTCGCGATCAGGGCCTTTCCGGCGGCGGGGGTGATGAAATACTGGGTGGATTTCATAACTGTGGTCCTCCTGAACAAACATTTCGAATGGAGCGCTGAACCGAGATCGTCAGGTAAGCGGTCGGATACAGCCTTCAGCTTCTATCAGTATAATCCTTCCTTCGCGGATGATCAACATAAAAAAGCGCCGGAATGATAAAAAGATCGCCGGAATTTCAGACTGTTGGACATCTGTTGGACGGGGCTTGTTATAATCGCATCAATACAGGCGCAAAGCCATCGAAAGGAATTTGAAAAAATGCCGAAACCGGTGAAGCAGCCGCTGACGCTGGAGCAGTTCCGCAATTTCTATTTTCTGATGGGCAGGGAAAAGGCCTGCATGAAGGAAATGTCGCAGCGGCTCTTCAATATGTTCGAACGCGATCCGGAGCTTCAGAAGTACGCCGAATATGAGGGACTTACGAAGAATGATCTGAAGGAAGCCGGTAAGACGGCCAAAGAGCGGAGGAAGGAAGTTGACGTGAAAAAGATCGTGGAGGAAGAGGATCTCGTCCTGTAAGACCATGCGGTCATAAAAAAGCTCCGGAAAAAGGCGGTACGCCCTTCGCCGGAGCTTTTTTTCGGCTTCTCCCTCAAGGGGAAGCTGTCACCGAAGGTAACGGATGAGGTGTAATCCTCTCACCCCATATGCAGGATATTCAGCAGCAGAATCCACACGATTCCGTAATAGGTAATCACGGCGATGAGGTCGTTGATCGTCGTGATCAGCGGACCGGACGCCACAGCGGGATCGATATGGATCTTGTAGAAAAACTGAGGAATCAGCGTGCCGAGCAGCGAGCTGATCGTCATCGCGATGAGGAGCGCGATCCCGACGCAGGCCGAAACCATGAAGGCCTGACCGGCCGGAAGCCCCTTGAAGAGCATCGTATAGAGGCCGACGAGAAGGAAGGCGGTCGATCCGAGGATCAGGCCGTTCGTAAAGCCGATCTTCGCCTCCTTGAATACGAGCCCGAATTTCTGCTTTGAGGTCAGGGTTTCGTCGGAAATCACGCGGATTGTCACCGCGAGGGACTGCGTACCGCCGTTGCCGGCCATGTCAAGGACGAGCGACTGGAAGCAGACGACGAGCGCCACGCGCTGCACGACGCCTTCAAAGATGCCGACGACCGTCGAGACGATGAGCCCGAGGGCCAGCAGCGTCACGAGCCAGGGAATTCTTTTCTTGATACTCTGCAGGAGGGATTCGTTCAGATCCTCCTCCGCGGTCAGACCTGCGAATTTCGCGTAGTCTTCGCCGAGTTCGTCATCGACCGCTTCCACCACGTCGAAGGCGGTGATAACGCCGAGGATATGGTTTCCGTCATCCACGACCGGGATCGAGTCCTCCGAATAGGAGCGCAGACGCTCGATATTCTCGGAGATCTTGTCGTGCGCGTTGACGTACGGATAGGAGGTCGTGATGATGTCCTCCAGGTCCGTGTCCTTCCGTGCGCGGATCAGCGCCTTCAGGTCGATCGCGCCGTAAAAGGTGCCGTCGTCGTTTTCGACGTAAATCGTCGTGATATTGTCGTTTTCATCGGACTGGGCGATCAGGTCCTTCATCGCCTGCTTGATGGACGAACCGCGCTTCGTGACGATGAAGTTCGTGGTCATGAGGGAACCGAGCTCGTCATCCTCGTAGGAAGTGATGAGCTGGATGTCCTCCTGCGCGTCCTCGTCCATGCGCCGGACGAGCATGTCCCGGTATTCTTCCGGCAGCTTTTCCAGGATATCGACCGCGTCGTCGGCGTCCATTTCCTCGAGGATGTCGGCGGAACGCTCGAGGCCGATTTCCCGGAAGAAGTCCTCGACGTCGTCATCCAGATAGGAGAAGACGTCGGAAATCCTTTCGGTGCCGAGCGCCCGGTACACGCGGTACCGTTCTTCAAAATCCAGTTCCGACAGCACGTCCGCGATATCCGCGTCGTGGTAGTCGGCCAGCTTTTCGCGAAGCTCCGAGCGGGAGAGATCCTGCCGGATCAGGTCGAGAAGTTCCTGCTTTACCTGTTCGTATTCTTCATTCATAAAAAAACGCCTCCTTCGACTCATTTCTTCTTCGGACGAGACGCGGGAAAACGCCGGGATCGCCGGCGGTATTTCCTGGTTCGCCTCCGGACTCCGGGAGGGAGTCCGTCATGAGCTTGAGATGGAGACGGTTAAGAGAAGCACCCTGCGAAGCGAAGACCGGCGCAGGCCGCGGCTCTTAGACCGTCATCGATTGTCCATCGTCGCCCTCGACTGTCGTCGCTCATAAGAATGCTCCTTTCATCAGATTTTATTTGCGTAGTATAGTTTACCACAGAGCCGCGCAAAAAGCAATTGTGAAAACAAGACGAAATACCGCAGGAGAGGCTGAAATCGGCAGCTTTCTATTTACTTTTCGGGCGGAATCGTGGTATAGTAAACAGGAAAGCTGTTTTTCTACAGGAGTATACATGAATATTTATCTGGATCTGTTTCTGACCTTTTCGAAGGTCGGTGTGATGACCTTCGGCGGCGGGTACGCCATGCTGCCGATTCTGCAGCGGGAGGTGGTCGAAAAGAAGCACTGGGCCACCGAGGAAGAGCTGATGGATTACTATGCGATCGGACAGTGCACGCCGGGCGTCATCGCGGTGAACACGGCGACCTTCATCGGCAAGAAATTCAAAGGGAACGCCGGCGGCATCATCGCAACCCTCGGGGTTGTGTTCCCGTCGATTCTGATCATCCTCGTGATTGCGTCCCTGATCAGCAACTTCTCGCACCTCGCCTGGGTGCAGAACGCCTTCGCCGGCATCCGGGTCTGCGTCTGCATTCTGATTATCAACGCGATCATCAGCCTCTGGAAAAAGGCGCTGGTTGACATCTGGACGGTGCTGATCTTCATCGCGGTGTTCGTCGCGTCCGTGTTCCTGAATCTCTCGCCGATCATCTATGTGGTGGCGGCCGGAATCCTCGGCATCCTGCTGCAGATGAAGAAGATCAGGGCGGCCGGAAAGGCGGCTTCTTCGGAGGAGAAAGCCTCCGGGACGGAAAAGGAGGACAGGTAAATGCTGTACTTACGGCTTTTCTGGGAATTCTTCAAGACCGGCCTCTTTTCGATCGGCGGCGGGATGGCGACGGTGCCTTTCCTGCAGGAAATGTCCGTCCGTACGGGCTGGTTCAATTCCGCGGAGCTTGCGGACATGATCGCGGTGGCGGAAAGCACGCCTGGCCCCTTGGGCGTCAATATGGGCACCTATGTCGGCTATACGACGGGCTACGGCGCCCACGGCGTCTTCGGCGGAATCCTCGGCGGATTTGTGGCGACGATCGGACTGATTTTCCCTTCGATCGTCATTATCCTGATCATCGCGACGATCCTCGCGAAGTTCCGTCAGAACCGCTATGTCAACGCGGCGTTTTACGGATTGAGACCGGCGTCCCTCGGACTGATAGTGGCGGCGGGGCTGTCGATCATCCTGATCTGCTTCTTCCGCGTGGATGATATTTACCATGTGTTCAGCGATCTCTACTTTGACTGGCGGATGGTCGTCCTGGCGGCGGTGCTGCTTGTCGGGACGCGCTGGATTCCGAAGGTCAAAAAGCTGCATCCGATCTGGTTCATCGCCTTTTCGGCCGTCATCGGGATTGTGTTCCGGCTCGGCGGCGCCTGAGGGCATCACTGAATTGTAATCAACAGGAGAAGAGACCATATGCGCGAATTATTTTCCAAAATCACCGACAACATCAAAAAGGTCATCATCGGCAAGGATGAGACGATCAGGCTGATTCTTACGAGCCTTGTTTCGGGCGGACACGTGCTTCTCGACGACGTGCCCGGCACCGGCAAGACCGTGCTTGCAAAGTCGCTGGCGCGTTCGATTGACAGCAGCTTCCAGCGGATTCAGTTCACGCCGGACCTGCTGCCCTCCGATGTGACCGGACTCAATTTCTTCCATCAGAAGGAGAGCGACTTCGTCTTTAAGCCGGGCCCGGTCTTTACGAACATTCTGCTTTCCGACGAAATCAACCGCGCGACGCCGAGAACCCAGTCGGCGCTTCTGGAGTGCATGGAGGAAAAGCAGGTGACGATTGACGGAGAGACCCGCGCGCTGCCGCTTCCCTTCTTTGTGATCGCGACGGAAAACCCGGTGGAAACGACCGGAACCTTCCCTCTTCCGGAGGCGCAGCTGGACCGCTTCTTCATGAAGCTGTCGATGGGAACGCCGACGAAGGAGGAGGAGATCCAGATCCTGAACCGCTTCATGAAGCGGGAACCGCTGGCCGAACTTACCGCGGTCGCGTCCGGGGAGGAGATCCTCGAAGCTGCGAAGGCCGCGCGGGAGGTCTATGTCCATCCGCTTCTCGTTGACTACATTGCGTCGATCGCGCAGGAAAGCCGGGAGCGGAGCGGCATGATCACCGGGGTCAGCCCGAGAGGTTCGATTGCGCTCCTGCATGCGGCGCAGAGCTACGCCTACATCGAGGGCCGGGACTACGCGGTTCCGGAGGATGTGAAGGCCGTGGCGGTGCCGGTTCTCGCGCACCGTCTGGTGCTGTCGCATATCGGCGGCGCCGGAAACGCCGACAGGGAAGCGATTGAAGGGATTCTCGCATCGGTCCCGGTTCCGACAGAAAACTGGGAAAAATAAGGCATCATGGTACTGGTCATCGTCGTCCTTTCCGTGCTCCTTCTCTACGTGCTGCAGCGGCTGCTGTATAAGAAACTGTGGGATAAGGGGCTCAAAATCCGCATCCGCTTTCTGTCGCATTCGGCGCATGAAGGCGGGACGGGCATCCTGGAGGAGCGTCTGGAAAACCGCAATTTCCTGCCGCTTCCGTTCCTGCATGCCAAATTTGAGTGCGGCTCCGGGATTGCCTTCCGGAATACGGACAATGTCAGCACCTCGGACCGGAATTACAAGAATGATATTTTCTCCATCCTCTTCTATCAGCGTGTGACGAGGCGGCTCGAGTTTCAGGCCCTGAAGCGGGGCTATTATCCCGTGCGCTCGGCGGACCTTGTGGCGGAGGATCTGTTTTATTCGACCCATATGGTGCGGTCTTTTCCGCAGGATACGGAGTTCTACGTCTACCCGAGGCTTGTCAACACCTCAGCCTTTGATCAGCCGCTCCGCAAGCTCATCGGCGACATGGCCACCCGGAACTTTATCCTGCCGGATCCCTTTGAATTCCGCGGCATCCGGGAATACACCATTTCGGATCCGATGAATACCATCAACTGGAAGGCGAGCGCCCGGACGGGCTCTCTCATGGTCAATCAGTACAATTCCACCACAACGCGGCGGATCGTGATCTTCCTCAATCTGGAGGACGAGACCGTCATCCACCACGGACCGCTTCACGAGGAAAGCATGCGGCTTGCGGCCAGCCTTTCCGAGCGGCTCCTCGCGGCCGGATACCCGGTCACGCTCGTGACGAACGGCGTCGATGTGGAAACGCATGAGGAGTTCCCGCGGATGGAGGCGCGCGGCGCCACACAGACAGAGGAGATTTTCCGGGTGCTGGCGCGCGTCGATCTGAAGCCGGAGAAGAGAGATTTCGCCGGGATCGTCGAAGGCTGGCTTCAGGAGCCGGATTTCGAGCAGGCCGGATATATCCTGATCTCTCCGAGCATGAAAATGCCGCTTCAGCAGGCCTTTTCCACGCTGGCGTCCTCCGCCTCCGCGCTTTACGTCACGCCGCTCTATGGCAACATGGAGTCCCGGATGGAGGATTCCTTCGCGTTTTCACACATGAGATGGGAGGTGAAGGGCTTTGCGTAGAATCGTCATCGCAGTCATCCGCCAGCTTCACGGCGCCATGATCCTGACGGGCGTGCTCTCCGGCATCGCCCTGATCCTGGGATTTTTCGGTCTGTCGGCGCAGGTTTATTTTCTGTACGGGCTTCTCGTGCTGATCCCCTATCTGGTTTCTGCGCTCGCGGAGGAGAAGATCAGCGGGATCGGCCTGTTCCTTCTGATCTGCATCGCGTCGGTGATTCCGGTGGTGATTTTCGCACCGGACCTTGCTTCCAAGATTGTGTTCTTCGGGCTCTCGGTGATCATCGTGATCATCCGGATCGCCGGACGGCTGAGGGATGCGGGAACGATCCTGAATTCGCCGCATTTCGCGACGGTGTTGCTCTTTGCCGTGCTTTATATTATTGGCACGGCTGTGAACCAGCCCTTCCTTATGAACGTGAATTACTATCTGGCCTTTGCCTATATCCTGGCAGTGCTGGTTTATATGAATTTCACGAACCTTGAGGGGTATCTCGAGGTCAACCGGGACGTCGCGAATGTGCCGAAAAGGACCATCGGGCGGACGAACAACCTGATGCTGCTCGGTTATCTTGCGCTGACGGTTGTGCTGATGCTGGTGGTTCCCCTTTTCGGACTGGACCGTGCGATCCGTGCGCTCTGGCAGGGAATTTTGGCGCTGATCAGGCTCATTACGTCACGGGGAGGAGATACGGAAGCTGCCGAGAGCAGCATCGCGGAAGAAACCATGGCGGCTTCTGCCCCGCAGGACGGGATGTTTGCGGAGGATACGTCGACGCCGCTGTGGCTCGAAGCTTTTTATCATGCGCTGACGGTGATGATAACCTTCATCGTCGGAGCCGCCATCATCATCGGCCTCATCTACGCCGTCTACCGCCTCGTCAAGGCCTTCTACCGCCCGGCGAAGGAAAACGGCGACGTCGAGGAATTTATCAATGATACGGACGACCGGGAGTCTGTTTCCGGAGCGGACGGAATTTTCGGAAGAGTGCGGGAATTCTTTGACCCTTCGCCGAATTCGGTCATCCGCCGCGCCTACCGGAGGCGGATCCGGAAGGAGAAGAAGGATATTCAGGAAACGATGACGCCGAGTGAAATCGAGGACGCGGCAGGTCTTCCTGCGGGCGACGAGCGCCGCGTGTATCACGAACTGTACGAAAAGGCGCGCTACTCGAAAGCGGGCTGCAGCACCGAAGACGTGCAGACCCTGAAAAAAGCATAACAGTGCCTGAAGACCCGGGAATCTGTCCCCGAAAAGGTGCTGAAAGAAAGGAGAAGACAGATGGAAAAAGTAGTTTTAAGGGAGAAGGAGAAGTATTCGGAGCTGACGAAGAAGTGCCTGGCCTTCCTGGAAGCGGAGGGCGGAAAGGAAACGTCGATCGGAAAGCACTACACGGAAGACGGTTCCGGCATCTACTTCATCGCTTCGGAAGGAAACACGAAGGACGTGGAAGCGGCCAAGTGGGAAGCGCACCGGAAGTATGTGGACCTGCAGGTGGCGCTTGTCGGTGAGGAGGCGATTAAGCTTGCGGACCTTTCGGCGATGGAAGTGCTGTCCTACGACGAGAACCGCGACTTCGTGGCCTGTAAGGGCGAGGCTTCGGACTGCGTGCTTCTGAACACTGCCGACGCGTTCTACCTCTTCCCGGAGGACGCTCACATGCCGGGTCTTTCTGCAGACGGCGCACACGCCTATGTGAAGAAAGTCTGCTTCAAGATTCCGGTGGAATGCTTTGAGTAAGCGGACCGGACGGACGGAGGCCTGCAAAAAGCGCCCCCGTCTGTTTCAATTCATTGCCATGATGCTCGCAGCTGCCGTTTGTTTCCTTTCCGGCAGCTTTTCGGCGTCTGCCGTGACGAAGGACGAGGTGGACGGTATGATCGCGTCGATCCCTGCGGAATGGCCGAAGCCCCCGGCGATCGGGGCGTCGACGGCGGTTCTCATGGATGCGGATTCCGGGGAAATCCTTTACGCGAAGGACGCGACGAGGGCGATGTATCCGGCCTCGACGACGAAGCTGATGACGGCGCTTCTCACACTGGAGAACTGTTCGCTTTCCGATATCGTGGACTTCCCCTTCGCCGCCGTGGACATTCCTTCCGGATCGAGCCATATCGGTATGCGGCGCGGAGAGCAGATGGTGCTTAGGGAGTGCCTGTACGGACTTCTTCTCCCCTCGGCGAATGAGGTCGCGAACGCGCTTGCGATTCATCAGTCTGGGACGATCGGGGAGTTTGTGGTGAAAATGAACGAGCGGGCCTATCAGCTCGGTGCGGTCAACACCGCCTTCGCCAACGCGAACGGCCTGCACGACGACGCCCACTATACCTGCGCCTATGACCTTGCGCTGATGATGCAGGCCTGCATCCGGAATACGACATTCCTCGACATCGCGTCGACGCCCTCCTATGTTCATCACGCGGACGAGCTGCTGAACAAGGACATTCCGATGACGAATACGGACCAGATGATCCGTTCTTCCTCGGAATTCTATAATCCGGATGTGGTCTGCGGAAAAACCGGACACACCGAGGTCTCCGGCTATAACCTGGTGAGCTACGCCGAGCGGGACGGTATGCATCTCGTTGCGGTCGTCATGGGCTGCGAGAACGGCGCGCAGTATACCTCGACGCAGTCGCTCCTCGACTACGGCTTCAACTATTTCCATCAGGTGCTGCCGGGCGAGCTGGATTCCTCCCTGAATATGAACGCGGCCTTCACCTCTTCGCCGCTCGCGATCCCCACGCCGGAGGTTCCGCTTCTTACGCTTGAAGAGGGCGGGACGATTCTTCTCCCGGACACGATCACCTTTGACATGCTGGAGAAGCGGATGGAAGATGTGCCGGACGGAAAGCGGATCACCTATGTCTATCGGGACTATCCGCTCGGGTCCGTGCAGCTCTCGGAGGAAGACACCGGGAAAGAGGGCGGCATTTTCCTACAGAAGGAAGAAGAGCCCTTAAAAGTCAGCCCGACCGAGCCGATGGCGGCCCTCGACGGATGGCTCATTACAGCGCTTTTCGGGCTTCTTGTCGTCATGATTCTCTTCATCGTGATTACCGCGAAGGCCGTCACGCCAAAGAAGAAATTCCGGTAAAGCCAAGTGCACAGAAGCTTCACAAAAGATTTAGCACTCACCTCTTGACAGTGCTAACAATGGGTGGTATAATGCTCCACGTGATGAGGGAAATGCATCACGGAAGAATTTACAAGACAGCGCTCCAGGAAACAATGGAGCAGCAAATACATTCTAAAGGAGGATTTTACCATGTTATTCCCGAGTATTTTTAACGATGATTTATTTGATGGATTTTTCGGATTCCCCTTCCCGGAAGAGAGAAGAGTACAGAGAAATGAAGCAAGACCCGCTCGTCCGGAGCGTAAGTTCTACGGTCATCAGGGCCAGGCGCTGATGAAGACCGATGTGCGCGAAACCGACAAGGCCTATATCGTGGATATGGATCTGCCGGGCTTCAGCAAGGATGACGTACAGGTGACGCTGGAGAACGGATACCTGACTGTCGCGGCCGAGAAGCACGAGGAGAACGAGGAAAAGAAGGAAGGCAAGTATATCCGCAAGGAGCGTTATGTCGGCACCTGCCAGCGTTCGTTCTATGTCGGCGAGGACGTGACCGAAGAGGATATCAAGGCGGCCTTCAAGGAAGGCGTGCTGAGCCTCGATATCGCCAAGAAAGTGGAACAGCCGAAGATCGAAGAAAAGAAGACGATCTCCATCGAAGGCTAATGAACAGGCCCCGCGGCGAAAGCCGCGGGGCCTGTCTGCAATAAGGTGGGCAGTATTATTTACCAGTTTTTAATACGGCAGATCGGCCGCATGCAGGAAGCATCCTGCGGATCCGCAATATAATACTGCAGGAACCGGCGATATACCGGAAGCGACGGCCCGGAAATCCCGGAAGCATCTGAATAATCCGTCTCTCCCTCCTTCAGGAGACGAACCTCCGTCACCTGTCTGCCATTCTTCGGAATCTTCGGCGCATCGATCGCCGCATAGCTCTTCCCCTGCAGAATCACCAGAAAATCCGCCCCGGCGACCGGAAACCTTTTCCCCTTGTACAGCACAAAATTCGAAGGATCTCCGCCGGTTTTATCCACGGTATGTCTTGCCTTGGCCTGCATCCCTGCCGTCTGATTATTGTAAAAGTTCGGTTCATAATTCGGCATAGCATAGATTCCCTTTTCTGTCAACAGTTTATTCCAAATAAACACCCCTTGGCCTTTCGGGGACAGGTTCCAAATGACTAAATTAGTCATTTGGAACCTGTCCCCGA